>JBEKAR010000001.1:0-35277 GCA_050015815.1 Methanomassiliicoccales archaeon
ATCAGAGCGATGATGAGGGCGATCTTGACCTTCCTGAAGACGCGCATGAAAAGTCCGAAGCCGAGCAGGCCAGTGATCAGTAAGGTCGAGCCGGCATGCCCTCCGCCCGTCCAGAGCAGGATCGCCTCGATGATCATCACGGCGCCGACGACGAACCCGAGGGCCACGGCGATGTTGTCGATCTTCGTCTTCGGGTTCCTTCCGACTATGGCGATGACCAGGGCGATCAGGCCGCCGAGCATCAATAGGAGCTGCGGCATCGGGGAGGCGGTGAGATCGAAAGCCATCCCTCCGATATCCGCCTCCGCTTACATTTATCTTATCAAGGGCATAGGATTATCCCGGGCCGTCGGACATACTCCCGACGGGAGGAAGGACGTGGACGTCGCAGATGCGATTCGTGCTAGGAGGGCTCTTCGCGCGTTCGACGAGAGGCCGGTCGAGAAGGAGAAGGTCTCGGCCTTGATAGAGGCGATGCGCCTCGCCCCCTCGTGCAACAACAATCAGCCATGGAGGGTCGTCGTTTGCCGCGACCCCGAGTCGCTGGCCAAGGCGAGGTCGGCGCTGTCGAAGGGCAATGCCTGGGGCACCACCGCTCCATTGATCTTTGTCGTCGCAGCGAAGTTGGAGGACGATTGCCACCCGTCGGACAGCCGTGACTACTTCTTGTTCGGCTGCGGCCTCGCGGTCGGGCAGATGTGCCTCATGGCGGTCGATCTCGGCCTCGTCGCCCATCCCGTCGCTGGATACGACCCATTGATACACAAGCACGAGCTCGGCATCCCCGACGAGTATGTCGTCATCACCACCATCATGATCGGCTATCCCGGAACCGATCTTTCCATGCTCTCAGACAAGCAGAAGATGCAACAGACCATCAGGCCGGAGCGGAAGCCGGTCGGAGAGAACTTTTTCGAGGGGAAGTGGGGCGTCCCGTCCCAAGGCTGATCAGAGCCGGAGCAGTCTGCTCATCGTTCCGCCGAGGACCTCTTGCTTCGTCTTTGCCGAGGCCCATTCCTCTTCCCTGACGAATCGGGCCCAATAGGTGTAAGGATAGCTCATGTCGAACAAGGGCCAGTCCGAGCCAAAGATGATCCGGCCGGGCATCCTCGTGACCGCCTCCTTTAGCCTCGAGCGACACGTCTCGGCTTCTCCCGGCAGCCATCCCTGGAGAGCGGCGCAGTCGGCATAGACGTTCGGGAACTCCGCTGCCAGCTCGTAGGTCTCCGAACGGAACTTGCCGCCGATGTGGGCTATGACCAGCTTGAGCTCGGGGTGCTTCTCCAGCACCTCCTTGAACAGGATCGGATGGGTGAATGTCTCGTCAAGCGGCCCCCATGTCGCACCACCGTGGGTGACGACGATCAGCCCGTAATCCTCGACCATCCGCCAGAAGGGTTCGATCCTCTCTTCATTGGGCGAGTATCCTGTTGCCGGGTAGACCTTCACCCCTCGCGCATCACATGTCTTCGCATACTTCTCGAGGAGCTCTTCCGCCCTCTTCCCACGGCTCGGGTCGATGCCGATGAACGGGATCAGATGACTGTCGGAATTCCTGCAGTTCTCGAAGACCCAGTCGTTGTACTCTTCGATGCCGACCTTCGTCTCCCCTAGCATCCCGAAGTCTAGCGGAAGGATGACGGCCTTGTCTACGCCGGCGTCGCGCATGCATTCCAGAAGTGTCGAGGCGCTGACCTCGGACATCGGCCAGTCCTCCTCGCGGTCGATCGTCATGTCCATGACGATCCCATCGAGGGCGAGTAGCGGCTCGAGGTAGGCCCGGAGCAGGGAGGAGGGCAACATGTACCTCTGCCAGATGTGAACATGGCCGTCGATTATCATGCTTCGTCGAATCTTCGTGTCGTGCTATATACTCTCTCGCCGCAGGCGCCGCAGAACAGAAATACCTGAGGCTGGGACACAATCCACGGTGCAACCATGGGAAGATACAAGATCGGAGTTCGGTCCGACTTCCAGCCAGGGAAGTTATATGGCATCGAGGTGCAGGGGAAGAACGTCATGGTGGTGAACCTAGAAGGACAGATCTACGCCATCGATGGCATCTGCGGCCATCATGGAGGACATCTCTGGGATGGAAAGCTCGAAGGCGGAAAGGTGAAGTGCCCGAGCCACGGCTTCGAGTACGACGTCCGAACGGGCAAGCTGGTCGGCGGGCACACCAGGCTGTTCGGGAAGGCCCGAGACGTCGAGGCTTACCCGATCATCTTTGAAGGGGACGACGTACTGGTCGAACTGCCTTGAGCGAAGCGTAATGGCTCTTCGGGGCAGGTATGAAATAGCCATCGCTCGAACAATGGGTCGAGTGAAAAAATGACCAAGGCGAAGATCGGAAGGCAGACGGACTTCCCACCGGGCAAGCTGTGCGGGATAGACGTGAATGGGAAGATGGTTTTGGTGGTGACCGTCGACGGCAAGCTGTGCGCGGTCGACGGCATATGCACTCACATGGGTGGTCATCTCTGGGAGGGCAAGCTGATCGGCAACGTTGTCAAGTGTCCTCGCCATGGATCGGAATTCGACCTCCGCACTGGCAAGGTCATGAAGGGCCCATGGGTCCCATTCGGCAAGGCTCACGATCTGAATTCGTATCAAGTAGGGATCGAAGGCGATGACGTCGTCATAGAGATGCCCTGAACCAAGTCCCATATCTGGGCCGATGTACTGAATGTGGTTCGGACCGGACATTGTCTCATCGCACCGGAGATTCCTCTCCGAGCGAGCTAGAGGCGAGACGGCCGCTCAAGGAAGTCGATAGAAAGATAGAGTGGACCGGGCGAGATTTGAACTCGCGGCCTCTACCATGCCAAGATAGCGATCTTCCAGCTGATCTACCGGCCCAGGTGGAAATGGCAAAGAAATCAATCTAGTTAAAGTTTGGGATAGCCAACATCCTGTCCACGACCGCCGCAAGCAGCGCTTTGTCCTCGATGAAATCGGATGCCTGCTTCGCATGGAACAGTCAGAGAGACTGCGGCAGCTATTTCAGATCGTTGGAAGAAGCGGGGAGAGAACCGGTCTGCGGCCTCTGCCTGTATGTCTTTCCTTACGGACGAAAGGCATCCGAGAGGCTACACGTCCAGCTTCTTCTGGAACCGCGTCCTCTCACCAGGAACGTTCGACGGGTACTCGCCGGTGAGACAGGCCATGCAAAGGTCGCACTCCGCCAACCCGAGCGCCCTGACCAGGCCCTGGACCGATGTGTAGGCGACGCTGTCGGCGGTGATGAGCCTGGCGATCTCCTCGACGCTGCGGTTCGTCGCGGCGAACTGCTCCCGCGTCTTCATGTCGATGCCGTAGTAACATGGAGCTCGTACCGGCGGGCAGCCGATGCGCACATGCACTTCCTTCGCCCCGGCCCTCCGGGTCATCTGCACGATGCGTCTCATGGTGGTGCCGCGGACGATCGAGTCGTCGACGATGACGACCTTCCTTCCCCGGATCGTGGAACGGATCGGATTGAGCTTGAGCATGACGCCTTCGTCCCTGGCGTTCTGCTCCGGCATGATGAACGTCCTCTCCACATATCGGTTCTTCATGAACCCCTCCTCATAGGGGATGCCGGAGACTTCGGCGTAGCCCAGAGCGTGGGCCCTTCCCGAATCAGGGACCGGAACGACGACGTCCGCCTCGCATGGATGCTCCTCGGCGAGGATCTGCCCCAGCCTTTTCCTCGACGTGTAGACCTCGAGGCCGTCGATGAGGGAGTCGGGGCGGGCGAAGTAGACCCATTCGAACATGCAATGCGCCTTGTGCGGCATCGCCGGGACGCTGTGGGACTGGAACCCCTCAGGCGTGATCTCGACTATCTCCCCCGGGACGACGTCGCGGATGAACTCGCCCTGCAGGACGTCGAAGACTGCGCTCTCGGAGGCGATCCCGTAACCGTCGTGAAGCCGTCCGATGCAAAGGGGCCGGAACCCGAGAGGGTCGCGCACCCCGAACACCCGGCCGTTGAACATGACGGTCAGCGAGTACGCGCCGTCGATAATCTTCATCGTGTTCTTGATAGCCCGGATCGGGTCGGGGTTCTGGCTCAGCTCGTTCGCCATCAGCCGGACGATTATCTCCGAGTCGGTGGTGGTGAGGAAGGCCCATCCTTCCGTCTGGAGCTTCGCCCTGAGCTTGTCGGCGTTGACTATGTCGCCGTTGTGAGCGAGGGCGACCTCGCCCTGCAGGGTCGTGACGACTATCGGGGCGCTGTTCTCCTGGGACGAACTTCCGGTGGTGGAATAGCGGACATGGCCGATGCCGCACTCCCCTCTGAGGTGAGCTACCGCCTGGGGCGCCAGGACCTCATGAACCAGCCCCATGCCCTTGACGGAGCGGATCTTGCCGTCGAAGATGGCGATGCCAGCGGACTCTTGGCCCCGGTGCTGGATGACACGCAGCGCCTTCTTCAGGACCGGCACCGCGTTCGTGGTCAAGGCCATGCCGGCCACCCCGCAGAAGTGCTTGGGCTTGTCGGTCAAGGCCTCCCCTCTAGAATTCAATGAGTCTTGGCCCAATTATAGGATCTCCGCTTGGCCGACGCTCCATACCCGCAGGACGCGCAGACGCCCTTCCTGATGTTGTAAGCGTGCTTTCCGCATCGGCGGCAAGGGACGTGAACCTTCTTGCTGCCCATCTTTCCCATTGCGGGGGTGCCCTTTCCCATTATATCAGCTCCTAAGGCGAGATGTAGATGACGTTGTCGCCGCGGACTATGGTGACCGGCAGCTTCCGGACGACCTCTTTGTTGATGAGCTCCTCGGCGTTCTTGAGCACGACGTTCATGTGGGGGTCGTACCCGTCAAGGACTCCCCGGTATTCGCGGTTGCCCTTGAGCTCGACGATGACCTGGCTGTTGATCGCCTGGTTCAGTACCGCGAGGGGTTTCTGCATGTCCTGAGTCACCAATCTGCGGGATAAATGCGACAGTATTAAAGCTTTTGTTCTATGGATGGCTCGGTAGTCATACGAACGCGCCTATCGTCGGTGCGTCCAGCCGGTCCATGTCGTAGTAGATGATCGCTTCCTTCACTCCCTCCCGGTCGAGCCTGCCCTTTCGCATATGAGCGAGGAGCGACCCCCGCCACAGAAGGTCCAGCGCCGCAGTCGCCATCGCACCGTAGTAGACGTTCGACACGTAGTCCTCGTATGCCAGGTCATCGACGAGGAAATAGGCGTGGCCGAGCATGCTGTCCCTGCGGTTGAGGATGCCTATGTAGTGGACGAAAAGCTTCGCCCCGTCTCCCTCGGGCGCAAGCAATGGAATGGTGTTCGGGTCGACCGTTTGCGTCCTGCTCAGGCTTCCTTCCTTCGTCATCTCGTATAGCTCAAGCTCGTAATCGCTCGACATGAAAATCGTCCATCTCCCGGACTCGTCGCAATACACCGGCGAGGACATCGGGTCCATCGACGAAAGTGAATCGAGGGCCGTCTCCATCGCCGCCTGGCGCAGCTCCTCCATCCGTCCCTTCTCGACGGTCTCGAAGCGCTCAGGCAGCGACATCTCGTCTTCCTCGAGCGATAGGTCGAGAAGCCTGCCCAGGTAGAGAGGGTCGGAGGTGAGGGCTAGCTTCGGCTCCAGGGCCTTCCTGAGCCGGGAAGGATCGGGATCGATGCCCGCGTCGGCGCAGTTCGTGCGGAACTGCTCGTAGACCTCACTCGAGTCCTTCAGTCCTCTTGCGATCCTCTCGCGGTTCTCCTCGACCAGTTCGAGCGCGAACACCGTCGCGTCAGCCCCCTGGTCGCCCCAAGCTCCGCGGCAAGAGAGGTCGAGCTCTACCTGTGCCCGGTCGCCGAGGTACACGTGGAACGGGAAGGCCCGACAGTAATGCGGTCGCTGCTGGTAAACCGAGCACCTTCCCTCGTCGAGGAAAATGCAAGGCCCGCCTCCCTGCTTCATCGCGAGCGCGGTGTGGCGGTGCGGCGTCCTCCGGCTCACTATCTTATCTGGGAAGTCCTTGCGGAAGAACCTCTCCTCGTCCTCGAGGAGCTCGGGCTGGCAGAGGCAGCACAAATGGCAATTGTCGAGGCAGACGAACTTGCGTCCCTCGATCTCCGAAAGGTCAAGCGGAAACTCTTGATTTCGGTACAACGACATCCCTGCCCGTACGCTCCCCTACGATGGAGCCGTCCTCCGTGAGCATCATGCCCCTCAAGAACGTTGCCCTCGGGAATATCGCCTCGCGACCATTATAGGGCGTCCAACCGCACTTGCTGTGGAGCCTTCGGACGCTGATGATGGAAACCTGCCTCATGTCGAAAACGTTCAGGTCGGCGTCCATCCCCGCCGCGATCGTCCCCTTGTTGAGGCCGAAGATCTCTGCGGGGCGTTCGGCCGAGGCCTTGATCAGGACCGGGAGCGGGACGACATCCTTCTTCACCAACGCCATCATCATCGGGATCGAGGTCTCCACACCGGGCACGCCCGACGGCGCCTGGGTGAAATCCTCCTCTTTCTCCTCGATGGTGTGCGGGGCGTGGTCGGTCGCGAGCATGTCGACCTCACCTCCAGTGAAAGCCGTCAGCAATCCATCAGCCTCCTTCTTTGTCCTTAGGGGCGGGTTCACCTTGAGATATGCTCCGCCCTTCATCGACCGGTCGAGCAGCATGTGATGCGGCGTCGCTTCCACTGTGAAACCGACCGCCTTGGCGGCATCGAGCACTTCCCGGCAGGTGACGTGGCAGACGTTGACCTTCGCGCCGTTGGCGAGCTTGGCGAGCCTTGCTATCGCCGAGAGCTCAGCTGAGACGGGCCTAGCCTCATCGTGGTCCCGGAGCGTTCCCTCCTCCTTCTTCACCAGCATCCTCTGGTCCTCGGCGTGGACGCTCACCACCTTCCCGAGCTTCTTCGCCGTGTCGAGAACGCGGGCGATGTCCCGGTCCTCGGTGAGAAGCATGTCCCCGGTGGTGGAGCCCATATAGACCTTGAAGCCCACGACCTCGAGCCCGATGCGGAACATGTTCGAATCGGGGGTCGTCCCTCCGAACAGCCCGTAGTCGACCCAGGCCTTCTGACTGGCGGTCGATTTCTTGTCCTGCATGTCGTCCCGGCGGATCGTCGGAGGGTTCGTGTTCGGCATGTCGAAGATGCAGGTGACGCCCCCGCACGCGGCGGAGATCGTACCGGTGGCGAAGTCCTCCTTCCTCGTCATCCCTGGATCGCGCATGTGGGTGTGAACGTCGATCGCCGAGGGAAGGACGATCGAGTCCCCGTAGTCGATCCGGTCCTCGCCGCCGCGGATCGACTTCTTGACTTCGATGATCTTGCCGCCCTCTATCGCGATATCCACTGGCTGCAACTTGCCCTTCAGATAGGCCCGGCCGCCGATGACCAGGTCCATGCTCTCACTTCTGCTCCTTGCGCGCCACCTTGCCCCGCGGCGTCTCCTCGGTGAATATCTCCGCCTCGAAACGGTAGGTCTTGCAGGTCTTGTCCATCCATGAATCCGGGGTCAGGCCGGCCTTGATGCAGGTCTGTGAGAGGAACTCCTCCGGGCCCCAGCCCCACTCCGGTGCTACCTGCGGGAGCAGAAGGCCGCGGCAGAACCCCATCTCCATGATCAGGCCGTGCTTGCCGATCTCAACCTCTTTCGGCAGGTCTAGCTTGGAATGGTTCTTGAGCTCCTCTGGCACCGTGAGGATGCTGACCTCGACGATGACGTGTTCGAGCTCCCCTTTCCTAAGGTACGGGAATCTCGGATCGTGGCATGCCGCCTGCGCCGCCTTCACCAGCGCCTTGGCGAGCGAATAGACCGGCTCGGGATAGCCGATGCAGCCGCGGAGGGCCATATCAGGATAGGTGTGGAGGGTGACGAACACACCCCTCTTCTGACGGAAGCTGTCTGGCGCGTCAATCTGGCCGGGCTCTTCGTCCTTCGCCTCCGCCTCGATCGTCTGCCGGGCGATTCTCACCGCCCTCTCGCCCTCGCCGTCCTTCGTCACCGTCACCTCTCCGACCCAAATCCAGAAGCAGAGCCGACCTCAAGGGTCGAGTACTGTAATGGTGGAATATTGAGCGGTTACCTAGTTCAATCTTTTCCCGGGTCGATGGGGAACGGCAGCGCACCTCCTTCCAAAGCTTGGTTGGTGGTAACACTCGAACATCGGGACGGAAAAGGCTTTAGAGCACGCTCTACAAAGATAGAATCATGATGGGAGCGGCCAAGGAGATCTACATCGAGGAGGTCATGACCAAGGAGCCGAAGACCGGTAGGCCAGACATGACAGCCCAAGAAGCTGCGAAGGTGATGAGGAAGGCGCAGGTCGGGAGCCTGGTTGTAATGGACGGAAAGAGCCCCCTGGGCATCCTGACCGAAAGGGACATCATGGAGAAGGTCGTGGCCGAGGGGAAGGCGGCCTCGAAGGTCAAGGTCGGGGACATCATGTCGGAGCCGCTCATCACCGTCGGCCCGAAGGATACCGTCGGCGAGGTCGCGAAGAAGATGTCGACGATGAAGGTACGCCGCCTGCCCGTCGTGGAGAACGGCGTCCTGGTCGGCATCGTGACCGAGAACGACATGCTGCGGCTTTCCCCGTCATTGATAGAGCTTACCAGGGAGTACGCGAAGATGGGCGAGTGCGGCCCGATCGGCGAGGCGCCGACGACCACCGCCGGCTATTGCGAGAACTGCACTCAATACTCCGACGAGCTGATCGAGCGTGACGGCGAGCTGCTCTGCCGGGAATGCTACGACCAGATAGGGTCGAGAGAAGAAGCGCAATGATAGTGGCCTAAAGGCTCACTCCACCTTTATCTTCCGCAGCCCGATCGAGGGGCCAGTCTTTTCTGCTTTCTCGCACCGCTCCAAGTTTGCATCGATCATCGACCTGAACATGAGCAGCATCTCCTTGTGCGCGCCGATGGCGTGCTTACGCGCCTCCTCGGGCATGACGAAGTTCTTGGACACGGTCTCCATGGCCGTGGCGAACTCGCTCGCCGCGTTCGCGAAATGCAGCTGCGCATCCCTGGGGATGGTGTGCTGCATCCCCTCGTCCTCCTCAGGAGCCGCTCTTTGCGCTTCCTCGCTTCCCTTTCCGCTTTTCCTTGTTGACGCCATCGTCATCGCCACCTTCGAATCTGATTAGCAGCCGGCCCTCTTTGAACTCCGCCCTGGTCGTCTCCTTCTTCGTGAGCGTATATGGAAGGGTGATAGACCGCTTGTACCAGCCGACCTGAACGATTAGGGTCTCCCCTGACTTATATAATTCTACTTCCTGCTTCTCGGAGAAGGGCAGTTTGATCGACATCGTGTCGAGCCCGTTGTCGGTGTAGATCTCCAGCGCCTTCTCCCTGGAGTAGACGACGGTCGGATCGTCCTGGTGGAACAGCATCTCGGCGAGGATCTCGAGCGATCCCCAGCCCAGCAGCTCCGTGCTGAACTGCGTCGCGGTGAGCATCTTCAAGGGGCTGAACCCCTCCTCGATGACCTTCATGTAGTACGCCTGCTCCTCCAGCTTCTTCTTGAAGTACTCGCCGTTCGCCTCCTCCGGCAGGAGGCGGTTGATGATCAAGGCCTCGACGGTCAGGTTGTAGAGGCTCAGGTAGGTGAAGGCGCGCTTCGTCTCGTTGATCACCATCCTCTCGGGATTGACGACGAGGCGGACGCTCGTGATGTTCGGGTCGACCAGGATGTCCTTGACCCTCTTCATCCGATCCCTTATCGCATCGATGTCCTTGAACAGCTCATCGGACGGCAGAGGGGCGTTCATGATCTTCCCCACCGTGAGGCGCGCGAGCCTGACCATGTTCCTCATGACCCGGTATAGCTTGTCGAAGTACCAGTCGGACACGTCGGGGAACGAGAGCAGGCGCAGCGTCTCGCCCGTTGGTGCCGTATCGAGGATGACGACGTCGTACTCCCCCGACTGGTCGTAATCCCAGAGATAGAAGAGCGCGGACATCAGCTCCATGCCAGGCCAGACGGACATCTCCTTCGCCGTGACGCCCTCGATCCCCTGGGACTGGAGGAACTCGGTCACGTACTGGTCGATCTCCTTCCATCGGTGCTCCATCTCGTACAGGACATCGACTTCGAGCGCGTCAAGGTTGGGGGCAATGTTCTTCGGCTGCCCGGAGAGCGGGACCTCGAGCGAGTCGGCGAGAGAATGCGCCTGGTCTGTGCTGATCGCGATCGTCCGGTACCCGAGGGCAGCGGAGCGTAGCGCGGTCGCCGCGGCGACGGAGGTCTTGCCCACGCCGCCCTTGCCGGTGTAGATGATCACCCTGATTGGAACACCAGGCGGGTGACCGACTAACGGCTACAAGAAGATGAGGTCTTGCGCCGCCTTTCGAGCCGGCGGAACGACCTTGGAGAAACGGATGAAAAGCGGGAAGGTGCCGGGGACGGGGTTCGAACCCGTGACCTTCGGATCTCCCTGGATGGGGTCTGGTCGACGAAATCCCTATGAGTCCGACGCTCCACCAGGCTGAGCCACCCCGGCGTTAGTCTCACTGCTCGCCGGATCCCTTCTCCTCGTTCAGTACCTCTTCCTCGGAAACCTCTTCCTCGGACTTTATCTCCTCGGTCTCCTCGGGCTGGGCCGCCGGCGCTTCCGTCGTGGTCGCCTCGCCCTCGGTGGGCTTCGCTTCCTCGGCCGGCGCCTCGATGATCGACTGATCCTGCGACGCCTTGCTGCCCATCTCGAGCACCTCGGTCTTGCGGATCTCGACCCTCTTGATCGGTACGATGACCTTCGAAACGTTCGACAGGTCCCTCGCCATGTCCCCGGAGATGATCGCCTTCACCAGTTCGGATAACGTCATCTCGGACGCGCTCTTCTGCAGGGCGTTCGTCATCAGCGTCCTGACGGCGGTCTCCTGCGAGGCCTGGATCCTCTTGTCGGTGATGCTCATCGGCTTGATCCTGATCTTGTAGCCGTCCTTCGTGACGACATCGATGACGTGGTCGGTCTTCGTCTTCTTCCTGCGGGTCAACCGGCGGATGTAGTCGCTCGTCAGGTCCTGCCCGACGAAGATGGTGTGCGCCTCGAAGCCCCGGACGTCATCCACCTTGAACTTGAGCTTGACGTGCATCTTGGAGAAATCGCCGGTTAGATCATGGACCGTGACCTCTGTCATCCTCCCGACGAGGCTCGCGGCGTCAGCGCTCGGCGTCTCACCGAGGACAGCCTGGTTGAACATCATCGGGGCGTGGATCTTGTACCACTCCTTCGCCTTCCATCGGTCCTTGACCTTCCTCGCGGTCGGCTTCTGCACCGCCGCCTTCTTCTTCTCAGTGGCCAACTAATAGCCTCCGTGCTTCAGGCAGATTCGGAAACCCATCTCCCTATTAAAGCTTTATCGGCAATCGCGGGCGGCCGGACGGGCGGCTATACATCAGTCCAGAGCCTCCACGAGCTACGATTCGCCGGCCAACCAAGGGTTTGTTTAAGGACTTGTCCACGCGAAGCATCCGGCAGTGGCTAGAGGGGGCACGCGTGTTCCCGTTACCTTTCAAACCTGCCAAGCTTCGTATTCCTTGTCTAGGAACGCCTATGGACCTCTCCTAACCAGTACTAGAAAACGGAACTCTCGAGCTAATTCACTGGGTCTTGCCAAGCCTATCGTGCTCGATTACCTTCTCGATCGAGGCGCGTGAAACCGGCGTGAGCTCGCACTCCTGCTCCTTCAGCTCCGCCTCGAGCTGCTCCATCGAAGAGATGGTGTCGAGAAAGAAAGTGAGGTAGGAGAGGGTGTCTTCGATCTGCAGGGCGACGAACCTGTCGCCCATGCTCAGCTCCCTCCTCCTCCGCCTCGCCTCAAGATTAACGAAGGGGCGCAGCTCGTCGGGCATCTCGCCTACCGTGTACACCCCGACCAGCTGCGCTTTGAACAAACCGATGCCTCAGAGCTTGAACTTGACCTCGTGCGCGTCGAGACCGAGCGACTCCTTCGGGAGCCCGAAGGCCATGCCGTACAGCTGCGAGAGGTGGATGATCGGTATGTCGTAGCCGGGCAGGTCCTTCTGCGACCGGTCGTACTGAAGGTGGCAGAACGGACAAACGTCCAGGATCATCTGGCCGTTGACCTTCTTCACGTTCTTCAGCTTCTCCTCGGTCATCTTGAGGGCGATCGCGGAGTCGCGGGATCGGACTCCACCACCGGCGCCGCAGCACATGATCTTGTCCTTGTAGTTGATGCTCTTCGCTCCTGTCACCTCGACCAGCTCGTCGAGGATGCGCGGCCTCTCCGGGTCGTCCAGGTTCTTGATCCTCGAGGGCTTGATGAAGTGGCAGCCGTAGTGCACCGCCACGTTATAGCTCAGGGGGTTCTTGACCTGGGCCTTGATCCTCTCAACCCCGACATCCTTGTACAGGACCTCGGCGAAGTGCCTGACCTTGGTCGTGCCGTTGTACTTCAGGCCGACCTTGGCGAGCACCTCGTTGACCTCCTTGAGCTTCTCCGGGTGGTGGGCGAGGACGTAGTTGACCTCGAACATCGAGCCGTAGCAGCCGTTGCAGATGGTCATGACGTCGACACCTTTCTTCTCCGCCAGGGCGAGGTTTCTCGCACCCAAGGCGAGCCAGGTCGTCTGGTCGAAGGAGCGGATGACTCCGGGGGCGGGGCAGCAACCGGCGCCCTCAAGCTCGACGAGCTCGACGTTGAGCGCCTTGAAGACCTCGCGCGTCGCCTTCTCGATGCCTGGGTACCTGTACGGAGCGACACAGCCCAAGAACAACGCGAACTTAGCCATCACTTCTTCCCTCCCTTCATCAGTTTGTCGAAGCCAGTGATCTCCATCACCTTGCGGAAGTCCTCCATTGCCTTCGTGTCGGAGACGGTGGTCGGCGGCTCGGCCGGGAGACCCATGCTCGCTCTGAGCTTCTTCATGTCATCCCCGAACGGGACTGTGGAACCGATCTTCATCATGTTCTCACCGATCTTCTTATGCGCCTCGGACATGTAGCCCTCGCGCACGGCGAAGTTCCGCAGGATGAATATGATGTCAGGAATCTCGACCATGCGCGGGCAGCGCTCGACGCAGGTGTAGCATGTGGTGCACAGCCACAGCTCCTCCGTCGGAAGGATCTCGTCCTTCAGGCCCAGCTGGGCCCGCCTGATCGTCTGGCGAATCCTGAACGCCGTCAGCCTGCCGGAGGGGCAGGAACCCGTGCAGGTCCCGCACAAGTAGCAGGCCATCAAGGTCTCGCCGCCAGGCCCTCCGTTCTCGACCTTCTTCGTGAACTCTGGATTGGGCTCTACGACCTTTGCCATCGTTGCACCTGTGGTCGCCTAACGACAGTGTGTTATTTAAACGGTGACTCAAAAACCATTCAGTGTCACCTAAAATGGTAATACAATCCGACCAGGGACCTACAGACGCTCCTTCCTGAGCTCGCGGAGGAGCCAATCGATCTCTTGATCCTCCTTCCGGTAGATTGCCAGAATCTTGTGCTTCAGAAGCTCTGGGTCGGTCGAGCTAGACAACCTCAGGCCTCTTCTTAGTGCCAAGCTTTCGTTTACGAAGAAGCTCCGATTGCCGCGCACTAGTGCTGAGACGGAGCGGCTCGTTCCCTCAATCGAGTAGCTCCTCTGCATCGAGTCAAGATGGCGGAATCCCAGGCGCTGGGCTCCGTAGCGGAAGCGGACGTACTTCTCGCCCCGGTCGATGTGGAGCAGCCTGTCCTCTGCCGCCTCCTCGAATCCGACCTCCTCCATATCGTAGGCCGCCAGGGGGTCGTCCAGCAGCACGACGTCCATTAGACCTGCCTTGAAATCCTTGATGTTGCGCTCATCATCGGATATCACCAGGTCATACATCGCCTCTGGGTCCAGCCTCGAAAGGACGGCCAAAAGCAACTCCTCGGTGATGATCGTGCCGCCGATAACCGTGGACTCGCCAAGTCTCATCCTCTCGATCAGGGCCGCGTACTCCTGCGCGATTCCTTTGCCATCGTCATTGAGTTCAGTCCCCCGCGGAGTTGTGATGAGGAGCGCCGCGCCGCACTTCGCCTCTACCTGCGCCAGGTACCGGTGGACGACCGGCACCGCAAGGCCGAGCTGCTCCGCCGCCTTCCTTTGGCTGCCCTTCCGGTAAACGGCGAGGAGCACGTCAAGCTGGTGCGGCGTTAGAGCGACACCATTTACCCTCAATGATACAACTGGCTCAACCTGCACGGTCTGGCATTGCCCCCTGGATACTTCAATACATTCATTAGGATGCGAGCGGACAGAGCGTTCCAAGGACCGCAGAGTCTGTGTACCCCAACCATCATACGGCTGACGCCGGGGCGCCAATCGTGGACCAGGAGAGAAGCTATCGCCGGACCGTGCTGCTCATCACCTCGATAGGGGCGATGATGGCGCCGCTCGACAGCACCATCGTCTCAGTCTCGCTTCCGACGATGGCCAGCGACCTCAACATGGACTACGCCTCGATCATCTGGGTGCCGACCGCCTACCTCGTCGCCCTGGCGGTGCTGATCCTGAGCGTCGGCAGGCTATCGGACATCCGGGGGCGGAAGCCGATCTTCATCACCGGTTTCATTATCTTCGTCATCGGCTCATTCCTCTGCAGCATCGCGCCAAATGGCGGAGAACTGATCCTGTTCCGCGTCGTCCAAGGGGTCGGTGCCGCGTTCTTCGGAGCGACCTCGGCCGCGATCATCACCGACACCTTCCCGCGCGAGGAAAGGGGGAAGGCGCTCGGCATCAACGCCATGGCGGTCTACATCGGCCTCTCCCTTGGACCTCCTCTCGGAGGCGCGCTCACCGCCGCGTTCGGCTGGCGCTCCATATTCTACATCAACATCCCGATCGGCATCGCCGTGGTCCTGATGGCGAACCACTACATCAACGAGGGAGTGTCGGCCCGGAGGAAGGAGCGGTTCGACATCAGGGGGCTGCTCACCTTCTCCATCGGCCTGGTGTCGCTGCTGGTCGCGCTCACGCTCGGCGAGCAATGGGGTTGGACGTCTGCCGGCATCATCATACTCGAGGCGCTCGCGGTCGTCTTCCTCGCCATGTTCGTCCTGATCGAGAGAGGACTCGGGAGCAGGGCGATGCTCGACCTCTCCCTCATCACTCGGAACCGCCTGTTCGCCGCGGCGAACATATCGGCCCTCCTCAACTACATCTCGTACTTCGGAGTCTCGCTCATCCTCTCATTCTACTTGCAGCGCGTCCTTGGATTGTCGGTGCTCGAGACGGGCCTAGTGCTTTTGGTGATGCCGATAACGATGGCCGTACTGTCCCCGATCAGTGGCCTGCTCTCGGACCGCATGGGTTCGCGCTTCCTCGCTTCAGCAGGTATGTTCATCATTGCTGGTGGCCTCGTCCTGCTTTCTCTCCTCGGCGTCGACTCGTCGACGGTCCTGGTCGGAATCGGACTTCTCGTCGTCGGACTGGGCATGGGACTTTTCGCCTCGCCTAACACGAGCGCCGTAATGGGGTGCGTCCCGAGGAACCAGCTTGGCGTGGCCTCGGGAACGCTCGCAACGATGAGGTTCGTGGGCCAGGCGACGAGCCTCGCGGTAATGGGGGCAATCGTCGCCACGGTCGCGTCGACCGCGGTCGTCTCGAGCCTCTTCACCGGCCTCGACATCGGAAGCATCCAGGTCGCCTCCCAGGACTTCGTCAACGGCATGCGTCTGGCCTTCCTTGTCTCAGCGGCGATCGCGGTCATCGGGGCGATAACCTCGCTTGCGAGGGGGCCCACGACGGTTGACGAGGGCGGCCCGTGCCCAGTCAAACCGGAGAATCAGTGATGTGATTCTGGATAGAATTCGTAGACGACGTTCAAAACCCTTTTATTCCGCGCCAACTTCCCCAGCAGCAGATGAAGCGCGCCCTCGTCATCGGCATCGGCAGCCCAATCATCAGCGACGATGCGATCGGCATCCGTGTGGCCGAGGAAGTGATGAAGCTCGACCTGCCCGATGTCGATGTCGAAGAAGCGAGCGTCAGCGGGCTGGACATGATCGAGAAGATGCTCGACCACGAGCCTGTGGTAATCGTGGACGCGATTGTGACGAAGGAGCTGGAACCGGGCACTGTGGTTGTCCTGAGCCCGGACGTATTCAGCTCATCGGTCCACGGCACCAATCCTCACGAGACGAACATCGCCACGGCCATGGAGCTCGGACGACGACTGGAGCCGGAGCGCTTCCCGAAGGAAATCTTCTTCGTGGCGGTCGAGGCGCTCAACACCATCGACATCAGCGAGGAAATGACCCCGCCGGTGAAAGCGGCGCTCCCCGTCGCGGTGAAGAAGGTCCGCGAGTTGCTCGAGCGTTAGAAGTCTAGGGATTCCAGGCTCTTCGCGATCTTTTTGCCAGGCTTCTTCTCCGCGTAGAGCAAGAGACCGAGCTTCTTCCGATCAATCATCTTCTTTGCGACCCTCAAGACGTCCTCCTCGGTCACCGCCTCGATCTTGTCCAGGACCTCGTCCCCTGTCGTGGGTCTTCCGTACTGGAGATAGGCCTCGCCGAGGAAGAACATCCGGTTCTCCGCCGAGGATTCGAGCCGCCTGACGATCAATCCCTTGATCCATTTCTTCGCCCGATTGAGCTCGCCCTTCTCCAGACCGTCGTTCTGCAAGTTCGCGAGCTCCTCGGCAATCATCCCCATGACCTTCTGCGTGTTCTCCGTCGAGGTCGAGAAGAAGAAGCCGGTCATGCCGGTGTCGGTGTAGGCGTAGGTGACCGAATAGATCGAGTACACCAGACCGTTCTCCTCCCTTACCTTCTGATAGAGGCGGGACGAGGTGCCAGCAGCCAGTATTCCCCCGACGAGGCCGTGGGCGTACCTGTCCTTGTTCCTCGCGTCGACCGAGGGGAAGCCCATCGCAACGTAGGCCTGGTCCCCCTCCCTCGGGAAGAGCTGGATGCCTGGCTTGAAGGTCGGTGCCTCCCGCTTCTTCAGGGTGCTCGCCATCGGAAGATCATCGAATGCCTTTGTGACCCAATTTACCACCTGCTTCGACTCGACGTTTCCGCTCGCCACGACGACCATGTTCGGCGGCCGGTAGAATCCCTCGAAGAACCCGCTGACCTTCTTCCGGTCGAGCGCCTCGACGCACTCCACGTACCCGGCCTCTGGATCGGCCATGGGGTTTCCCTTCCAAACCTTCTTCATGAGGAGCTCGTGGCTGTAGGTGTCGGGGTCGTCCTCGGACATCTTGATCTCCTGGGTCACGACCTTCTTCTCTGTCTCGATGTCCTTTACTTCGAGCAGCGGCTCCTTGATGATCTCGGCGAGCAGTTCTTCGGCCGTGCCGAGCGTCTC
Organism: Methanomassiliicoccales archaeon; assembly: GCA_050015815.1. Classification (GTDB taxonomy): domain Archaea; phylum Thermoplasmatota; class Thermoplasmata; order Methanomassiliicoccales; family UBA472; genus JAJRAL01. The sequence goes on from JBEKAR010000001.1 coordinate 17,234, forward strand.
GTCGAGTGTCGATACATAGTACGCGGTCATCTCCTTGGTCGTGTAACCGTTCATCTCCCCGCCCGCCGCCTCGATCTCCTGCGACATCTGTCGGGAGGTGTGGTGACCCGTGCCTTTGAACAGCACATGCTCGAGCATGTGCGCGATGCCGTGCTGATCGGACGGCTCGTCCCTCGAACCGACCCCGATGTTGACCGCCACTGCGGCGGACTTCGACCACGGAAGCGAATCTACAAGGATCGGTATGCCTCCGGGCGTCGTCTCAATCCTCATCTGGCTTAGAGCCTTCAATCTCTCCTGCCTCCCGCCTATTACACAGGGCACGCGATTTGAAGCTATGGGTTTTCAGTCCAGATGGGCGATAAGGCACCAGGCGAAGACATCGGTGGAATCCGTGCTCCACGGATGATAATCATCCCCTAACTTCGCCAGCCAACCGTTTAATAGAGCGCATGGGGATACTCGCGGGAATGGAGCGCAAGCGCTACATACGCAAGGTCTGCCTCCTCGGGGACGGAGGGGTCGGGAAGACAAGCCTGGTGCGACGCTATGTCGACGACGTGTTCAATGACAAGTACATCGTCTCCTTCGGCACGAAGGTCTCCAAGAAGGTCATGAACGTCGATGACGTTGAGTTGACCCTGATGATCTGGGACGTCCTGGGACAGAGCAGTGAAGACTCGCTGCACGCCGCATACTACCGCGGCTCGAACGGGGCGATGCTCGTCGGCGACCTGACCCGGCCGGAGACATTGGAACACCTGCAGAAATGGCGCGACGACCTGCTTGCGGTGGAGAGAGGGGCGAAGACCGTAATCGTCGGCAACAAGGCGGACCTGGAGATGGGCATCACGCCGTCCTCTCTCGCCTCGCTGTCGAAGCAGCTCGGCTCCGACGTCTACCGCACCAGCGCCAAGACCGGAGACGGTGTGGAGAGGACGTTCGAGCAGCTCGGCAAGATACTCCTGGGTGGTGTCTGAATGGCACGCTACAATCCGTTCTTCGTCATGCCGGGGTCGGCCTTGCTCGACCTCAGGGAAGAGCTTGAGCTTATCGAGGACAAGGGAGCGGGAGAGACGCTGGAAAGGTATGGATATCGCGCTGGCGTCGGCCTGATCGGGGTGCTCGACGTGTCGGCGGAGAACGAGGATGATCTCAGGCAGATGCTGCCCCAGATCTGGTCCGAGACCGGCCTAGGAAGGATGAAGATCAAGAAAGCCTCCCGAGGAGAGATCGAGGTGGAGATCGAGGAGAGCATCGAAGCGTTCCACGGACGCAAGTGCGACTTCACTCGTGGTTATCTTGCCGGCATAGTGTCGTCCCTGCTAGACACGCGCTACACCGCAGCGGAGAAGGAGTGCATCTCAGACGGCAAGGACGCTTGCGTCCACGTGCTCCTCCCGGCGGAGGATAGGGTGGAGGAAACGGTCGCGGAAAAGATCGAGAAGCCCGAGGCGGAAGGTCTCGAGCCCGGCAACTCCTACCTCATCGAGTCGGAGGACCAGTATGCTGGCTTCGATGTTTTCACTGACCTGGTCTCGAAGGGCGCGAGGTGCATGAGCATCGTCCGGGAGTATCCAGATAAGCTCAGGAAGAAGTTCGACCTCGGCGCTTCGCCGTGCCTCTGGCTTTCATATGAACGGGACGTAAAGTACGCGAGGGAGCCGACGAACGTCCCGCTGATCTACTCCGAGGTGAAGAGCTTCCTCGACGGGGAGGAAGGGAGCGTCGTGCTCATCTCCGGGCTCGAGTATCTCGTGAGCCAGAACACGTTCCTCAAGGTGCTCAAGTTCCTCCAGTTGCTCAACGAGAACGTCGCGGTGAAGGACGCGATGCTCCTTCTGCCGCTCAGCACGCAGGCGCTCAACCCCCGCGAGGTCAAGATCCTCGAGAGGGAGATGCGGGTCTACAAGCCCACGCAGTGAGCCTGCCGCAGTCAGATAGGATTAAGTGCCATAATCGAATTACGTCGGCACCATGAACATAGTGCCCAAGAAGTTCTTCATCACCTCGGGCTGCGCCGTAAGCAAGGTGTCCGACCTGAACGCCTTCGACGAGGCCCTGAAGAAGGCCCGAATCGGCGAACAGAACCTCGTCTCGGTCTCGTCGGTCCTGCCGATCGGGGCCAAGCAGGTCCCGGTCAGGGAGATGCCGATGGGCGGCGTGACCTTCTGCGTCCTGGCCCAGATGAGGGGCGGGGAGGGTGAGATGATCTCGGCCGGCATCTGCTACGCCTTCAGAAAGGACGGCAAGGGCGGCTACGTGGCGGAAGGGCACATGCACGGCACGAAGAAGGCCCTGAAGGAAGTCCTCGAGTGGAAGATGACCGAGATGTCCAAGCTCAGGGGGATCGAGCTGAGGACGATCCACTACATGGTCGAGGAGCTGTCCATTCCCATGGATCATTACGGCGCTTGCGTCGGCTCCTGCGTCTTCGTCGAGTTCTGATGTTCGGAGTCGTCGTCTGCCCTAAGTGCAAGAAGGCGAGAGGTGTCGTTCTAGGTTCAGCGAGGGCCAGGTGCCCCCGCTGCGGTCACTCCATTGACCTTTCCAAGGCGAGAGTTTTCTACAAGACGGATTCACAAGCCGAGCTGGCCGAAGCTGTGAAGAAGATGATGGACCGCCTGAACGAGGGCATCGAGGAGATCGACGTCGAGAGGAAGAGACGCCGACCCTTCGAGAAGAAGGAGGTGCGGACCCGGCGCACCGAGGACTCGCTGCTTGCCGCGGTGAGGGAGCTGAGCGAGAGGCTTGGGACGTTCGGGCCAGAAGATTTCGCCAAGAGCATCGAGACCAAAGACGTCGAGGAGGCCTCGAAGCTGATCGACAACATGCTCGCCCAAGGCCTTCTTCTCGAGCCTAGGCCGGGGCGCTATCGGTCCGCGTGACGACCGAGATCTGCACCTGCTCGGAGAGCGCCGCGTCGACGGCAAGAACGATCCTCTTCATGGAGTCGCTATGGTGAATTGAGGTGTAGACCTCTGAGAAGGTCGGCTCGACCCCGGGCGGATAGGTGAGCGGATCGTACGAGCAGTGGAACGAGTAGTAGTAGTCGAAGAGGTCCGCCACGACGCCACCGTTCGCTCCCGCAACGAGATCGCGCTGCACCACGAAATCGCTCGAAGCGGGAACGCTCTACTGGAAGAGGATTGCGATCAGGCTCTGGATGTACGGCATCAGGGTCACCAGGGCGACGATGAATACCGCCGCTGCGGCGATCCCGGCTATCCTGCCACGGGCGACCATTCTTTCACTCCCGCAGCTAGACCTTCTTCAGCTTCCTCGCCTTCTTACCGAAGCGCTTCACCTCGCCCTCCACCAGGTTCGGGATCATGCGGCTGTGCACGTACCAGTAGTAGTATGCCGGTATGATCGTCGCAGCGGCAAGGAAGACGATGTTGAACGGAAGGCCGAGCAGGTAGAATCCTATCATGATCAAGTTGACCGCGACGTGCACCATCGTCGCCTGAGCGAAGTAGCTGAACGGGATGTTCTTCGCCACGCCCGCCCCGATGGTCGCGCCGGTCGCTCCTCCTAGGGTTGCCAGTTGCACCGAGATGACTATCAGTATGGCGATGTCCCCCACGCCGGTGAGGCCGTTGAGCGACGAGAGCGAAGCGAACACGTTCCCGGTGGCGATCGCCCCGCCCATTCCCAGGCCGAGCACCAGGCCGATGAACGTCGTGTCCAGTTTTCGTTGGAACCGCTTGAAGTTGAGGATGACGAGCCTGACCAGCTCTTCTAGGACGGCGAAGACGAGAGCATAGAGCACGAAGCTCAGGTCGAAACCGAACTCGAAGAACCAGATGACAACGCCGATGATCAGGCCGATCGCGAGGAATAGGAAGATGCGGCGGTCGTCGAAGAACGCCTTCGCCACCGCCGGGTAAGTGTAAGACCGGAGGGTGAAGTACATCAGGAAAAGGGCCGGACCCAGGCCGATCGCCCCGGCGATGAGGAAGTCGAAGCTCATTCCGCCTCACTCAGCGCTTTTCCCTATATAATCCTGCTCCGGGTATCATGCCTCGGCCACGAGCTTGTCGTAGTAGTGGGCGACGACGCACGCCTCGGAGCACTTGCCGCATTGCACGCAAAGCTCCTCGTCGACGACCGGCCCTTCGTCCAGGCGGATCGCCTTCCTCTTGCAGTTCTTGATGCATATGCCGCACATGGTGCACATCTCCGCCCGGAGGAACGCCTTCACTCCCGCCTCGAACGCCTCCTTTGCGTTCTCAGGCGTCGAGCCGGTGGCGACGACCTGGCCGCCGCCGAACGCCTTAATGGTCGTTTCCTTGCCTTTCGTCAGAGCGATCTCGTACTCCTCCGAGATCCTGGTCTTGCCAACCGTCTTGAGGACCTCCCCAACCTTGGAGAAAGGTCTGGAGCATGGAACGGAGATCACGCCCTCGATCGAATAACCGCCAGTTAGGCAGGGAGAGAGCCCCTTGACCATCTTGAGCCTGAGGCGGTCGGACCTTTGCCGCGGCACCTGGAGCTTGATCTGCTCCGCTAGAAGACGCATCTTCGCGGGAAGCACCTTCCAGCGCCAGAAACCGAATCTGACGAAGTCCGGGCTGACCGCTCCCGCCTTCGCCCACCGGTTCAGGTGCTCCGTCCACTTCTGATAGAGATCGGGATGAATCCTCTTGGTCTGTCTCCACTCGCTTGCCAGGCATGACGGACAGAGATAGCAGCCAATTCTCTCGAAGTCCTCCTCGTAGAGCGGACTATACTCGAGCCCCTTCCACCAAACATAAGCCCAGACGTCCGCCGCCCTCCAGTGACGGATCGGGTTGAGAACCGTCTGGTTCGGAACGAACGGGTTCCTCTCGACGAAGTTGATGTCAGCGCGAGCGAACGACTCGAGCTGCCGGTTCCCCTCGACGGTCGTCGTGCCCTCGGGGTACGTTCGCTCGATCAGGTCGGTGAGAGGCCCCAGCTTGCAGACCTTACAGCACCAACGGAAGTCCTTCGCCGGCGGGCCGAACGCCTCGACGTTCTCCCAGAAGGCGTTCCCTGCCTCCGCCACCATCAGCCGGTCACCGTGCTTCGCGGCGAACCGCTTGACGTACTCCTCCGTCTCAGGGAACTCAAGACCGGTGTTGACGAAGATCAGCGTCACCTCCCTCATCGCTTTCTTGGACAACGCGTAGGCGGCGAGCGAGTCCTTTCCCCCGCTGAAGGAGACGGTCAGCGGTGCCTTGCCCTGCTTGGCGTACGACTTGATGTCGCTCACGCCCTTCGATTCGAGCTTCAGCAGGTGGTCCGCGTTCGCCTCAACGAAGACGCGTTCGTCGCTCTTCCCCGCCTCCCACTGGCCGTCCGCGTTGCCCGCTCCGCGAATGTGGATCGCCTTGTCCCCCTTCTTCGCCTCCGAGGATGGGACCCTGGCGTTCGCCGCGCAGACTAGGTTTCCTGTCAGCGCGATGACCGGGTCGCCGGCTTCGAACTCTTCGTTGAGCTCGACGACCTCGCTCCCGGGAACGTTCTTGCCCTTGAGGTGGCCGGACAACGGTGCGAGCTTGACGATCCCTTTCTTGGCCTTCTGGAATAGCAAGAGGGCACCATCGACGTTCAGGTCGAGGCGCATCCTCTGGACTGGGATATCGAATCTCAGGATCCCGATGACCCTGCCGCCGACTATCACCTCGTCGACACGGTCCTCGCCCGCGGTCTTGTTGAAGAACACAATCAGGTCGTCGAGGGCCTCGCCACAAGCGAAGTGCCTCTGGACCTCGTCCCGCAGCGTTTCCGCGCCCCCGCTCAGCGAAGGCCTGATGTCGCCGGGCTTGGAGACCTCGAACTCCCTTCCGATGGATCCGCACCTCGAGCAGACGGTCGAGAGGAGGAGTGTCGCGCAATGGTCACACCAGCGCATCGCCACCTTCCCGTGCCTGGTATCCCTTTCCGACATGGACCGCCTCACATTACGTAAACCCGTACTTCAACCTATGCTGGAACGGGACGACGTATCTGGCCCTTCCGAATCCGCCGAGGATAAGCCTTTATAGGGGCTTCCGCCATGCGCGACGAAGGCCAATCTGAGATGTACGACGAATACGGCAACCTGTACGTGCCCGCTGGGTTCGGCAAGATCCATTTCGGACGGCAGGAGATCATGCATATCGGGATAGCGGTGCTGGTGCTGACCATCGCTTTTACCCTAGTCATAGGAGCCTCACCGCTCTGGTTCGCCTTCGTGATCTCGCTCGTAGCGGTTTCGACGGGCTTCCTCCTGCACGAGCTGATGCACAAGTTCGTCGCGCAGCGCTACGGGGCATGGGCGGAATTCAGGGTGTTCCCGCTCGGTCTTGTGATGGCGATAATGTTCTCCTTCTTCGGCTTCGTGTTCGCCGCGCCTGGTTCGGTGTATATCCAGGGAAGGCTGACACCGAAACAGAACGGACTGGTCAGCATCGCTGGCCCAGGCACAAACCTCGTCATCGGAGGCGTGACGCTATTCGCCAGCTACCTCTTCCCGTCTAACTCGCTCGAGGCGGGAGTGCTCGGCATCGTCGCCGGGGTCAACATCTTCCTGGCGTTGTTCAACATGCTTCCGATCCCACCGCTCGATGGCTCGAAGGTGTTCTACTGGAACAAGATCGTCTACGTTGGCGCTCTGGCAGCCTCTATAGTCCTCCTCGCCATCGCCTGGGGATTCATCCCCCTCTAATCACTTCTGGTACTGTTCGCAGGGATAGCGCAACCTCGTCAGAATGCTTCCTTCCCACTGCGCCGCCTTCCCCGGGTTCAGGATGTTGTTCGGGTCGAGCGCCCTCTTCACCGCCATCATCGCGTGGATCGAATTCGACCTCTCGTCCTGCATGTATGGTGCCTTCGAGATGCCGACGCCGTGCTCGCCGGAGACCGTGCCGTCGAGCGATAGAACCACGGCGTAGACCTCTCCCACCGCCTTCTCTGCCCTCTGCCAGTAATCTGCGGAAGTGGGATCAAGGAGCATCTTGGTGTGGAGATTCCCATCCGCGGCGTGGCCGTACGTCCCGATGACGACGCCATTCCTGTCCGCGATCTCGTGGATCGCCACCACGGCCTCCGGTATCCTCGATATCGGCACGGCCATGTCATCGGCCAGAGAGACGGAGACCCAGCCTTCGCCGTATCGGCTCAGGGAAGACATGATGCTCTTGCGGCCGTAGGTCCACCTCGCCATCTGTGCCGCTTCGGAGGAGCACTCGACGCTCGTCGCCCCGACCTCCTTGCAGACCTGGCGCACCGCCGCCGCCTCCTTCTCCACCGTCTCCGGTTCGCCATCCACCTCGATCATGCAGAGCGCTTCGACGTCCGGGAAGCCCGCCTTGACCGTCTTGTTGACAGCCCGGATGCAGGTCGAGTCCATCAGCTCGATCGCCGACGGAATGACGGGCTTGGCGATGATGCTCGAGACGCACTTGCCCGCGAGCTCCAGGGTCGGGAACGCCGCGACGATCATCGCCGCTTGCTTCGCCTTCGGAACGATGCGAAGCGTGGCCTTCGTCACCACCCCGAGCGTTCCTTCGCTGCCGACGAACAGCCGCTCCAGTTGATAGCCAGAGGAGTTCTTGAGCGTCCTCGTGCCGACATCGATCACGTCTCCGCCAGCGAGGACGACCTCTAGGCCGAGGACGTAATCTCGCATCGCGCCATACTTGATCGCCCTCATACCCGAGGCGTTGGTCGCGACCATCCCTCCGACGGTGCATGCCTCCGAGCTTCCTGGCGCTGTGGGGATGGCGAACTTGTGCTTCGCCAATTCTTCCACGAGCCGGTCGAAGACCACCCCCGCCTCGCAGACGCAGAGAAGGTCCTCGACCTTGACCTCGAGGATCCTGTTCATGCGGCTCAGGTCGAGCACGATGCCGCCCTCGATCGGGACCGCGCCGCCGCATAGACCGGTTCCAGCGCCCCTCGGCACGACCGGAATTAGCGCGTCATCCGCCAAGTGAAGCACCTGCGAGACCTGCTCGGTGCTTATCGGCCTGACGACGATGTCTGGATTCTGATGATGTATCGACGAGTCGAACCCATAGGTGTATAGGTCCGCGGGTGTGGTCGAATATGCCCCCTCGCCGACGATGTCCGCGATCCTCTCCACGACCTCCTTCTTCAAGCTCATTTCATTCTGCGGAACCCTCTCACCGGCTATAAATCTGCCTCGGGGAGCGTCTGGCTGAAAGGATTATCGCATTACCGACAATCCACCAGAAACCTTTTAGGTCTGGATGGTGGATAGCGGTCCGCTCCGAAAGGGCCGTGACACCCGATGGAAGAGTGCAGTTCCGAATCCGAAGATGGTGATAGTAGCAAACGGAGACCCGACACGCGGGTCACTGGTTCTTGTGACGGAACTCGGCACGTGAACATATATTCCATATCGGCCCTGCCATGCGCTCCAAATCGAGATGAACTGTGATGAAGCGCAACGGCGAAAGGTTCCTCAAGGAGGACGAGATCGTTTCCCTTCCGTTCGACGAGACGACGCACATCGTCAGCGAGAACCATTTCTACAAGAGCGAGGGGTACTACGCCCTCGTCAAGAACGAGGTCAGCGGCGTCAGGACCCTGCCGAGGAGCAGCGATGTTATCGACGCATACGTTGTCCCGATCTGCCTGGAGAAGGCGAAGCTCGAGGGGATCGACGTTTGCGACTGGGAGATCTCATACTCCTACGCCAAGCCCCCATGCATCATCTACGGGCTGAACTACTTCTCGACGCCGGACCAGTTCATCGTCGCGAGCGATCAGGACCAGGTTCGCCATGCAGTCAAGCACGTCACGAACAACGGCCGATATCCCTTCTGCTATCAGCCGCTCCGTGATGGCGAGAAGCCGTTCAAGGCGACCGCGGTCTTCGGCGACCTCGCGAAGCAGAAGGACGAGCGACTCGTCGACCTGGCGAAGAAGGTCTACGACGTTTTCAGCATCCCCTTGGTCACGATTCTCTATGTCCGTCGCGACGGTATTCCCCGGCTTTCCTCGCTGGGCCCGGTGAAGTACTCGAAGCTCACGAAGCAGGAGCGCGAGGTCCTCGGGAAGTACCTCGACGCGAAGTGGCAGCCGTTCGAGGGGGACGCGCACGATGTCTAACCTCGGCATCTTCGTCAACCGCCAGACAGTCGCCTCGGGCGATCAGCTCGAGACGCTTATCAGGTGCCGTGACGCGGCGGAGGATCTGGGGCACACCGCCGACTTCATCTTTCCCACGGAGATCAAGAAAGTCGTAAGGACCGACGGCCTCTTCATCCGGCACAACACCGACCCGATGAACATGGCCTTCGTCGCGGCGAAGATGGCCACGCTCCACAACATACCGGTCATCGACGATCCGGAATCTATCCAGATCTGCGCCGACAAGATCAACATGTACTACCACCTGATGAGGAATGGCGTGCAGATCCCGCGCACCGAGTTCATCGGCAGGAAGGACGTCTCGGTGGGCAAGGCGGTCGAGCTCTTCGACCGCTGGGGCACACCGCTCGTGCTGAAGGAACCGAGCACGAGCTTCTCGGCGCGGGTGGAGAAGGCGAACGACCCGATGGATTTCGTGCGCCTGGGCAAGAGGTTCACGCACCTATCCGACTGGATCGTGGCGCAGGAGTTCATCCGCTCGACGTACGACTGGCGCCTCGGCTTCCTGGACGGGCAGCTGCTCTACGCATGCAAGTACCACATCCCGCCGGAGACGTTCAAGATACAAGCGTCGGTGAACGGCCACGTCGTCTACTGCCGCACCGAGAGCGTTCCGGTGCAGGACATCCCCCAATCGGTGATGGAGATGGGCCAGAAGGCGGCAAGCTCGATCGGTAACGGTCTCTACGGGGTCGATCTCAAGGAGGCGAACGGCGGCGTCTACGTCATTGAGGTCAACGATAACCCGTCGCTCGACGACGGGGAGGACGCGCACTATCCAGAGATCTACCACAAGATAGTGCGCAAGCTGCTAGAGTCAAACTGATTCACTTCAGCGGATGCTTATCTCGCCATTCGGAAAGAAGCATGGACATCACCACATCGTCGGTGAAGACCCCATCCTTGAACCGGTTGTGCCTCAGGACCCCTTCCCTCCTGAAACCAACCTTGCGGTAGCAAGCCTGGGCTTTCTCGTTCCGCTCGTCAGCGTAGAGCCAGATCCTTTCCATGTTCAGCTCATCGAACATGTAATCCAGAAGAACCGTCAGCGCGTCGGTGCCGTAGCCCTTGCCCCAGAGGTCTTTCTCGCCGATCACTATCCCGATGTCCGCTTTTCTCTCTGTGTAATCGATGTGGATTATGCCAACGTTCCCGATCAGCTTGCCCTCGAGCGTATCGATGGAGAATACCTTCCCTTCTCGGATCAGGAGCCCGTCGTACCAGCGTTCCTCCTCCTCCATCGACATCGGCGGGCTGCGAAGCAAGAATTGAGTCACCTCCGGATCGTTGAACCAGCGAACGAACGCAGGGAGGTCGCTCCTCTCCACGGCCCTCAGCCTTACGAGCTTACTTTCGAGCGTCGGCCAGCCCCCTGAACTCATCCTCGAGGATGCTCATGTGCAGAGCATCCTTCCAACCGCCTTTGTGGAAGTGGTCGTGCCTCGCTCTGCCTTCCAAGCTGAAGCCGCATTTCCTGTAATACGATATCGCGCGCTCGTTGTAGGCCGCGACACGTAGCCAGACGCGGTGAAGGTTCCTCACTGTGAAGGCCTGATCGAGCATTATCTTGATCGACTCGGTGCCGAGGCCTTTGTTCCAGTGCTTCGGCTCACCAATCACGACCCTGAGCTCGGCCGAGGAAGAGCGTCGGTCCATCGCGGCCAGACCGATGATGCCGATCGGCTCCCTCTGCTCCAGTTCGTGGACGATGAACCATACCGCCTCGTCGTCGTTTACCATATGCTGAGTGACCGCGGCCTCCTCTTCCAGCGAGACCGCGAAGTACAGGTGCTCCGCCCCGAGGTCCTCGAGCACTCTCTGGTCGTTGAACCATTTGTGCAGGAGCCAGGCATCCACCGCTTCCAAAGGCCTCAGCCCGACCGACTTGCCCTCGAGCATCGTGCGTCAATATGGCCGACCAATAATAAGCGTTCCCGCGAGCGGGGCCGTGTCCACGACCAGACAAGTGTCCCGGAAAGGATTATGAACGGGAAGGCTGTTAGGCCGTGGCATGGACCGGACTATCGTGATCATGGGCCCACCTGGCTCGGGCAAGGGAACGCAGACGGAGAGGCTCTGCGCCGAGTTCAAGCTGACCAAGATCTCAACCGGGGACCTTCTGCGCGAGGCGGTCAAGCAAGGCACCCCGCTTGGTGTCAAGGCGAAGTCGTTCATGGACGCGGGCAAGCTTGTCCCGAACGACCTGGTCATCGCCCTCATCAAGGAGAAGCTGAAGACGCTCGAGGGCGGCGTCATACTGGACGGTTTCCCGCGCAACCTGGAGCAGGCCCAGATGCTCGAGAAGATCGCCAAGGTCGACCTCGCGATCGATCTGCAGGTGAACGAGGAGAACCTAGTCAAGAGGCTAACGATCCGCAGGACGTGCAAGAACTGCGCTGCGGTCTATCATCTGGAGTACAATCCTCCGAACGTCGCGGGCAGGTGCGACAAGTGCGGTGGCGAGCTCTACCAGCGCTCAGATGACACGGAAAAGACGGTGCGCGAGAGGCTCAAGGTCTACAGGAACCAGACCCTTCCGCTCGTGGCGTTCTACAAGGAGAAGGGCGTCCTCGAGGAAGTCGACGGCGAAGGTGGGATCCCGGCAGTGCACGACCGCCTTGCGAAGATCATCAAGGCGAAGTGAGCCACCGGCCTCAAGCCAAAAGGTTATTTATCTTGAGCATTTTAGCGAAGACGCACTAGCCCCGTAGTGTAGCGGTCAATCATGCGGGACTCTGGATCCTGCGACGGCAGTTCGAATCTGCCCGGGGCTACCATCCCTTTTCGTCCTCAGCTCGACAAAGCTGAATGCCGAAACAATCTATACTCAGCATAGGATTCTCGAAGCGGGGAGAGGCATGATTTCCCGGGACACGATCATCGAGAAACTGCACGGATACAAGACGGACAAGATCCGCATCGGGGTCCTTGGCTCGCACTCGGCGCTGGACGTCTGCGACGGCGCGGTCGACGAAGGGTTCCAGACGACCGTCGTCTGCCAGAAGGGACGGGACAAAACGTACTCAGAGTACTTCCGGGCCCACCGGGCAATGGAGGGTGAGGTGAGGCGGGGGATGGTCGACGACGTGATCCTGCTCGACCGCTTTGACCATATCATCAGGCCGGAAGTGCAGCAGAAGTTGCTCGACGACAACGTTCTCTTCGTCCCCAACCGTTCCCTGACCTCATACATCGGCATGGATGCAGTCGAGGACGACTTCGCCGTGCCGCTGCTCGGAAGCCGCAATCTCCTTCGTTCCGAGGACCGTGGCTTCGCAAAGGATTACTACTGGCTCCTGAAAGAGGCGAACCTACCGTTTCCCAAGAAGATCGAGAATCCCCGGGACATCGACCGCCTGGTCATCGTCAAGCTGCACCACGCGAAGAAGAAGCTGGAACGGGGATTCTTCACCGCCTCCTCATTCGAAGAGTATTCGCAGAAGTCAGAGCAGCTGATCACCCAGGGAGTGATCGACCGCGAGACGCTCGGCGAGGCGAGGATAGAGGAATACATCATCGGCCCGGTTTTCAACCTTGACTTCTTCTACTCCCCGCTGGAGAACTTCTGCTCGAAGATCGAGCTCCTCGGAATCGACTGGCGGTTCGAGAGCTCGCTCGATGGCCATGTGCGCCTGCCGGCTCCGCAGCAAATGACGCTCAACGAGGCGCAGCGCGTCCCGGAGTACACGGTCTGCGGGCACAATTCCTCCACGCTCAGAGAGTCGCTACTCGAGAATGCGTTCGAGCTCGCGGAGAAGTACGTCAGGGCGACCCAGGAGCACTACGCCCCGGGCATCATCGGCCCGTTCTGCCTCCAGACCTGCGTCGACAAGGACCTGCAGTTCTTCATTTATGATGTGGCGCCGAGGGTGGGCGGGGGCACTAACGTGCATATGAACGTCGGCCACTCCTACGGCAATTCGCTTTGGCGGACGGAGATGAGCACGGGACGCCGCGTCGCTCGAGAGGTGCGCAACGCGATCGCCGAGGAGAGGTTAGAGGAGATAGTAACCTAGACCCGGAACGGGGCGGAAAGGGGCGATTGGAACCCCTCTTCCGACGGCGATAATTCGCCGCCTCTTGGAGCTAGCCAGTATCTCGTCTCCGTTGAGCAAGGTTTATCTAGCTCCAACGTATTCGGCACTCTAATCCTTACTCAGGGACATCGCTTAGAATACAGGCCGTGAGGGAGGGAATTGATGGAAATGAAAGCGAGGAAAATAGCAACAGGCATGCTGGTGGCAGTCCTGCTACTGTCGTCGATGGCGATCATATTGCCAGCGGCGATGGTCCAGGCAGCCGGCGCCTCAAGTGCGCAGATATCGTTCAACGTGGTGGACACGAACAACCTGCCAGTCGCAGGGGCGACCGCCACTTTGACTGAAACACACACTTCGACAACGTACACGAACACATCGAACGCCGGCGGTCTGGTCACGTTCTCCCCGCTCCCTGGTTACTACCTACTAACGATAACCAAGACGGGATACTATACTCTGCAGTATTCGGCCGTGGTGAAGTTCAATGGGGTCAATTCTGCCTCCCTTGGACCGATCCAGATCGCGCCGCTCCCTGCAGCGACCGGAAGCCTCACGGTGATCGTTACCCCGGGTACGGCCAGTGTGACGATGACGACCATTGACTACAACTCGAACCCGAAGATGCAGGTCACCTACGCGGCGTTCACGGGCACGACGACCAAGTCGGTCTATCCCACAACGTACCACGTGGTACTGAGTTCGACGGGCTACGAGAACGAGGTCCGCAATGTGACGGTCGGGGCTGCCCCGGTGACACTTACCGTTTCGCTGAACGCGTCGGTGACGCTCAGCGGCTTCGTCTACAAGAACGGAGCCGCCCCGAGCGGCGTCACCGCGGTGCTGGTCTCCACGGACACGACGAAGTACGTCGAGAAGAGGATCATCCAACCGAGGGTCCTGAGCTCGAACTACTTCCTGTTCGACGCCTATCCCGACTCGTACACGCTCCTGGTGGATTCGGCCGATTCCGTGGCCTACATGGCCTCGGTGACCGTCCTGCCAGGGACGCCTCAGACGCTGAACGTGAACCTCGTGGCCCAGAGCGGCCAGAAGGACACGTCCATGGTCGCGTTCGGGGCCAACGACTGGAACTCGTTCAACCTGACCCGGGTCATGAACAGGAACTTCGATGCGTCCTGGGCGAACATCCCATATAGCTACATCCCCAACCTGAGGATGCAGATCGACTTCGCCTTCGGTAACGGCGATGGGGTAGTCCAGCCGAGCGAGTTCCAGGCGTTCCTGAACCGCGTGACCGCGTTCGGTCCGCAGAACGTCACCTCCGATTACATCGTGAGGGTGAACGGAACGAAGTACATGAACAGCGCGGACTTCACGCAGGTATCGTTCAGCAACATCTCTGGAACATCGGTCACGTCGACGAACGGATACATCGCAGCATTCAAGACCCCGTACCAGTCGACGGCGACGATAACCAACGGCTACAGCGCCTACACCGTGCTCGGATACGCCAAGTATGACACCCTTTCCCTCAACTACAGAGAGACCCTGAAGTGGCCGAACGGATACGAGATGACGAGCAACACCACCCAGACATCATTCGTCAAGGTCTCGGGCTACCTGAACGTCACGATCGACACGACGATCCGCACGTCTGGGACCGGGACCTACGAGCAGGTCACCATGGGCATCCAGCAGTCGATCGCCCCGAAGGCGGTCGGTGGCGTGGGAGTTCCCTCCAACTACGCATACGCCGTGACAAGCTCGACGGGCAAGGTGCTCTACTACATCGTCTCTACGAACCGGTCGATCGTCTACACCGGGAATGGCTCGTCCGACCCGAACGGCAATCCGCTGAAATACACCTGGAACTTCGTCGGAATCGGAACGGTCGGCCCGATCAGCAGCTCCTGGACAGGATTCAACATCAGCGTGGCTACGTTCAATATCACGGTCGTTCTGACCGTGACTGACGTCGCTGGCCTGACCAACCAGAGCACGTTCTACATCAAGGCCGATGGGATCGCCCCGGTGGCAGACTTCAGCGTGCAGAACCATACGGTCTCCGCCGGCACCCTGAGTGTCAACCAGAACGAGGCGCTGGTGTTCAACGGCGCTAGCTCCTACGACCACATCGCGAGCAACTCCGACGTCGGCGTCATCAAGACGTACGTGTACACATGGGGCGACGGCAACAAGACTACCGTGAGCGTGGGCGAGAACATGAACGTGACCAAGGCCTATGCCAGGCCGGGCACCTTCAACATGTTCCTGAACGTGACGGACGCCGCTGGACACTATGGCATCAAGTCCATCGTCGTCGTGGTGAAGGACAAGACCCCACCGGTCGTATTATTCTACGTCAGCCTGCCAGGCTCTACGAAAGCAATAGCGACGGCTCAGGAGAACGTCACGCTGGCCTTCAACGGCAATGGGACGTACGATCCGTACGTCCCGTTCAGCCAGCTGAACTTCACCTGGACCTTCGGAGATGGTGCCAAGGCCTACGGCAGCTACGCCACCCACATGTACCAGAAGATACAGGTGTTCGCGCCGATGCTGACGGTTGTCAACCCGACGAACAACTCCGCAAACACGACACAAAGCCTGACCATCACGTCCCAGAAGAGGCCGGACCTGCGCGTTGTATCACTGACGTTCAGCCCATCGACCTTCACTGAGGGCGATTCGGGGACGATCATCGTCAACATCACCAACGTCGGCAACGATGTCGCAGGGGCGCCATACGTCGCGTTCTACATCCTGCAGAACTCCGCGGCGAAGACCCCGATCGGTAACTCGTCCAACCTTCAGGTCAACGGAACGACACCGGTCCCGTCCCAGCTCAAGCCGGGCGAGTACGGTGTGATCACCCTCTCCTGGACTCCATCGTCCAGGGGCAACTACACGATCTTCGTGAACGCAGTGACCAACGGTGAGATCAACAAGACGGACAACACAGACCAAGCGCCGGTGACCGTCAACGAGGCGGCATGGAAGGCAGTGGCCCTCTACGGCGGAATCTTCGCCGTGATCATCGTGGTCATCGTCCTCTTCTACATGAGGAGGCGTCTGCCGAAGCTTCCGAAGATCGGCGGCAAGGGAAAGCCTGAGGAGAAGAAGCAGTCGGGCAAGAAGTAGGCAAACCTCTTAGAAATCCCTTTCTTCTTACATTTTTCACCTCCAGCGAGAAGCTTTTTATCTCCGCCACAGGCTCTAAGGACGATGCTCCTGAGGGTGGTGGACAGCGGGGTCATCGATCCGGTGAGGTCGGTCGCCACCGATGAAGCGATGCTCATGGCCAGGCATCTGAGGATTGTGCCGAACTCACTCCATTTGTACATACGTGACCGCCCCGTCGTGTCGCTCGGCTACTTCGAGAAGGAGGAGGAAGCGGTCGATCTCGGCGTCGCGAAGGCCAAGAACGTCACCGTCGTAAAAAGGGCGAGCGGGGGCAGCGCGATCTACACCGATCCAGGGCAGTTAATCTATGCTCTGGTGCTCGACAGCGAAATGGCCCCGGAGAGCCCCGAGGAGATGTTCAAGCAGACCTGCGGAGGCGTCGTCAAAGCGCTGGACGTGCTCGGGCTGAAGGCGGAGTTCAAGCCATTGAACGACGTCCTGGTCAACCACCGCAAGATCTCGGGGAGCGCACAGTTGCGCCGCTGGGACGTGGTCCTGCAACACGGCACAATGATGGTGGACACCGACATCGACCTGATGTTCGAGGTGCTGCGCACGCGGAAGAAGGGGCGCTCCAAGGACTCGGTAACCACGCTGGCGAAGGAGCTCGGCGAGGTGCCGACGATGGACCGTGTCAAGCACGCCATGGTCGAGGGGATATCGGGCGCCTTCGGCATGGAACCGATGAACGGCGTCCTCTCTCACTATGAAAGGAAGACGATCGACTCGCTCATCTCAGGAAAGATGAAAAACGAGCCTCCGCTCAGCTGAGCTACTTCACGCCGCCCAGGTCGAGGAACGCGATCTTCCTCGCATCGATGAAGAAGCCGGCCTTCTTATGCATCGTGACCGACTTCGGGTTGTCCGGCATGATTGCGCTGGACACCGCCAACGCCCCCTTCTTCTTCGATTCGGTGGCGAGTCGCTTGAGGAGCTGCAGCCCGATGCCACGCCTGCGATAGGAGGGGTGGACGCCGATGTTCTCGATCCAGACGACCTTAGGGATGTTGCTCATGTGCTCCACCATCTGGGCGAAGACATAGCCGACGATCTGACCATCCTCCTTGGCCACGAAGCTCAGGCCTGAACCGAGGTAGTGCTCGAACGAACCCTTCGCCGTCGCGCCAAGCTTCTCCACGAAATCCTGGTTGAGGTCGTCCCACTTCCTTCCCAGGGTCGCCTCGAAGTACTCCTTCATGATGAAAAGCTCGAGCGCCCGCACGTGACCCTTGTCTTCCTTGGTTAGCTTGGCGATCTGCGCCATCACATCTCCTCCGGGGCGGCGATTCCGAGAGAATCGAGGACGCTCCTGAGGACCCACATGGTCGATTCTACCAGAGAGAGCCTCGCATCCTGAAGCTCACCTGACCTCAGCACAGGCACATAGGCGTAGAACTGGTTGAAGGCCGATGCGACCTCGTGGCCGTACGCGGGCACCAGGTGGATCCTCCTCTTCTCCCCGCTATCCCTCAGGGTGGCGGGGTATAGCGCGAGGGCTCGAATAAGCTTTCGCTCGTATTCGTCCTGGAGCTGGTCCGGCGCGGCGACGCGCTTGAATTCGGGAGCCTTCCGCAGGATCGAGCAGCAGCGGGCGTGCGAGTACTGAACGAACGGCGCGGAGTTGCCTTCGAAGTTCAATGCATCCTCCCACTTGAAGACAAGCGCCTTCTCTGCTTGAACCCTGACGATGTTGAAGCGCAGCGCACCGCGGCCGATCTCCCGCGCGATGCGGAA
>JBEKAR010000002.1:0-28004 GCA_050015815.1 Methanomassiliicoccales archaeon
TCTGCCGCAGGCAGTGCAAGCTCGTCGTCGTCTCGGCGGCGTTGCCCTTCTCGGTCGAGGGGGGCGAGAGGCGCTACACCGCGAACCAGGCCTTCGAGAAGATAGTGGAGCACTCGGACCTGGTGATCTCGTACTCCAACGACTCGTTGCTCAAGATCGCGCCGAACCTGCCGCTGCGCAAGGCGTTCGGCGCCATGGACATGATAATGATCGCTCCGGTCATCGACCTGGCGCGCACCCTGACGCTAGAGGACCTGAGCAACCTCAGGCAGGTGTTCTCGTCGTGCAAGAGGGTGCGCGTCGGCATCGGGATATCCGGAGGGTTGGACCGAGAGCTGAGGGCGGTCGAGGAGGCCTTCACGTCCCCATGGTTCGATTTCGATCTGGACGATGCCAAGACGGCGCTCGTGGTCACCTCGGCCTCCTTCGCCGACGACGCGATGCAGGAGCGCATCGCCAAGGACATCTCGTACCGGCTGCCGAACGCTCGGCTGAGATACGCCGGCAGGGTCGAGGCAGAGCTCGGAGAAAGGATCAGGGTCCTGGTGCTGCTCGGCACCGGCGAGAAGAGACCCTGATCATTCTTCCACGACCTCTGGAGGAGCGCCAGCGAGCTTCACCAGCGCCTCCGCCTCCATGAAGTGCAGCTTGCCAGGCAGAACAAGGGTGTGGAGCGGCGGACCCAGATCGGCGGATTCGATTCGTGGAGGATAGCCAGCGATGAGCCGTTCAGTGCTTGATCCCACCCTAGCGGCGGCGCAGACGAGCGTCCTCTCCTTCATCAGGCCGCTTCCCAGTCTCTTCTCGGCGTCGAGCAGCCACCTCACGCCCTCGTTCGCCGACATGAACCGTCCCTCGTTCTCCCTGATATCGAGCAGGACGAGTGAGTGCAATCCCCTCCTGCTGTTCTCCAGGATGTTCTCGTACGGGCTGGAGGGCATGAAGTTGTCCTCGGTGAAAGGCAGCGTGATGGTCCGTCCGAACTTGTAGGGTTGAAGGCCGAACGCCGAGGCGCAGGCGTTGAAGATCGAGACCCCGTGGACGAGCGAAGTAGGCACACCCGATTCGATCGCACGGAGGCGGACGTCGACATGCGTCGTCGCGGCCATGGTGTCGCCGGCGGTGACGAAGGCCACCTTCTTCTCATTTGCGAGGTCGATCATCTCCTCGCCTTCCTCGACCTCCTCGCGGGAGAGGAGCCTGACCTTCTTGCCGATCAGCCCCTCGAGCTCCTTGACATCGGAACCCATCATCCTCGAGGTGTAGAACTCTCCGTAGACGAGGTCGCAGGCACGGAGCGTCTCCAGGGCCCTCAGGCTCATATCCTTCACTCCGCCCAGCCCTAAACCGACAAATACCAATTCGCCCATTGAATCGCCCGTGCGGTCCCTCGGCTTGAAGGTCCCCAGAGAGGAAGGGGAGCTGCTTCGTAAAAAGCTTTCAGAAATGGGACTTCTGGACATGTCGCTCCGGGTGAAGCGCGTCGACGACTTCGTTCTCTTCCCGATAATGTCCGCCGACGTCGGAGATGCCGACCACGAGATCGTCGAGGACGACTTCGAGGAGCGGAAGGCGGCGGTGGCTGATTACTCAAGGCTGGTCGATGTTCCTGAGAGTCTGCGCGAGCTGCTACCGACCTCGTTCGACATCATCGGCGATGTGGCGATCATGAAACTTCCCGATGAGCTGCTGACGTACTCCAAGGAGATCGGCGCCGGACTGTGTCGCGCGTTCCCCCGGTTGCGCACCGTCGCCCTGGACAAGGGAGTGAAGGGTTAGATGCGAGTCCGAGACCTCGAGATCATAGCCGGTGATGCGAACACGGAGACGACGCACATCGAGTTCGGGATCAAGCTGCTCGTCGACCCGGCGAAGGCGTACTTCAATCCCCGGCTGGCCAACGAGAGGATGCGCGTCGCCTCGCTCGTCAAGAACGGAGAGACTGTCCTGGACATGTTCGCGGGGGTCGGGCCGTTCTCAATCATGATCTCGAAGCACGCCAGGCCCGGCGTGGTCTACGCCATCGACATCAATCCCGACGCGGTCTCGTACATGAGGAGGAACGTCGAGATGAACAAGGCGGACAAGGTGATCGCGATAGAGGGGGACGCCCGCGAGGTCGTGTTCGAACTGCCCAACGTCGACCGCATCGTGATGAACCTCCCTCACTCGGCGATCGATTTCTTCGCAGATGCGTTGATCAGGCTCAACTTCGGAGGCACGATCCATCTGTATCATATCTGCGACCGGAACGATATCGACGTGATCGTGGAGCAGCTTATCGTCCAGGCGAGGGGAATGGGCGTCGAGGTCGAGATGACGAGGAAGGAAGAGATGAAGACCTACTCGCCGTCGATGAGCGTCTTCTCAGTGGACCTTGTTTTTCGTAAGTGGAGCTAAGGTGATCCCCTTCTGCCCTTGGTAGTTTCCAGAGCGCTTCTCGTAGGTCATCTCCACCTTCGAATGCATCGTCTCGAAGCACATCTGGACCATCCTTGATCCGATGGGCAGTTCGACTGGCTTCGAGGACGCGTTGAAGCCCGAGAAGGTGAGCGTGCCGTGGAACCCCGCGTCGATCTTGCCCAGACCCATTATCAGACCCTTTCTTATCCACGACGTCCTGGTCCATAGCTGCGCCGCCAGGTCGTCCGGCAGCTCGACTTGCTCGATCGTGCACACGAAGAACATCCTGCCCGGCGGGATCACCGCGGTCCCGCTCGTGTATTTCTTTTCCTCGTCGGGGACGGACAGCTCGGCGATCCTCAGGTCGTAGCCGTTGGGGGTCAGCGATCCCTCGCTGTAGTCCCGGATGACCAAGCTCCCTTCTTTGAGGCGGGCCAGTATCTCGTGGTCGGCGAGGATGCACATGCCCCCGGGATGGGCGGCCCGACGTAAAACCCTTCCATCAGCTCAGCTCTTCGGCCCCTTGTACGTGAGAAGCTTCCTCGCTTCGATCCAGAAAGTGCCGATGAAGGCGACGACGATCACAAGCAGCACGTCCGTCGCAGAGACGGCGGCGGTGTGCAGCGGGCCGTATAGGTAAGGGACTCCGACAGCTATCGCGCCGAACACCAACGCCGAAGCTCCCCACACGAGCATCGTTGGGTTGGTGGTGATGCCAAGGCGGACGAGCGGTTCCCTGTCCGTCCTCATGTTCAGGGCGAGGAAGAAGTGGCCGACCAGCCACCCGAGCAACGCCACCGACTGCGCCCTCGCCAGGTCATTGTAGCTGTTCCAGGTGACGAGGTAGGTGATCGAGACTATCGCCGCCAAGCCAGCCGCGGACACGAAGACCCCGTAGGTGAACCGGCGGGTCAGGAACCTCTCCTTGGGGTCCCTGGGCGGCTGGAGCATCAGGTCCCCCTCAGGCCTTTCCGCGACGAACGCCGCCGAAGCGCCCAGGTCCATGAAGAGTTCCAGCAAGATGATTTGCACCGGCGAGAACGGTAGCGGGGCGAGGGCGATGAGCGAGACGACGAACGCGGCGATCAGAGCGACCTTGCAGGCCAGGTAGTACTTGACCCCCTTGCTCATGTTGGCGAACAGGCGCCGTCCTTCTCGGATCGCCTTCGCTATCGTGCCGAAGTCGTCGTCCATGAGGATTATGTCGGCCGCATCCCTCGCCGCGTCCGTGCCCGAGGCGCCCATGGCTATCCCGATGTCCGCGGCGGCGAGAGCGGGCGCGTCGTTGATCCCGTCGCCGGTGACCGCGACCCTCTCACCGTTCGCATGGAGAGCGTTGACGATGCGCATCTTCTGGTCAGGCTCGGTCCTCGCGAAGACGTGAGCGGTGCGCAGAATCTCCCTGAGCGTCGCATCATCGGCCTTGGCGATCTGGTCCCCGGTGACGACTGCGGCGCCCGAATCGAGACCGACCATCGAGGCCACGCGCGACGCCGTCTCCGGATGATCACCGGTCACCATGATCGTCCTGACGCCGGCCTTCCTGATGGTGGCGATCGCATCCTTGACTTCGATTCGCGGCGGGTCCAGGAACCCCATCAATCCGATGAACACGAGGTCGCTCTCCGCCTCCTTGGCGCCGATGCTTTGCTGGTTCGTTGTTCTCTCCGCGAACGCAAGCACCCTGAGGCCTTCGTTCGCCAATGAAAGGCCTTCGTCCAGGAGTCGAGTCCTCTCGTCGTCAGTGAGGGCCTTCGTGGCATTCTCGTCCCTCAGCTCAGTGCACAACACCAAGACGGCCTCGGGGGCGCCCTTGACAGCGATGTACGCGGAACCACCGTACGCGTGCACTGTCGACATGAGTCTGCGGTCATTGTCAAACGGGTTCTCCTCCTTGAGCGGTCTGGAGGCCCTCAGCCCCATCGGATCGATCCCAAGCCTCGTTCCCTCTTCGTAAAGCGCGACCTCGATCGGGTCTCCCCTCACGCCCTCGCTCGTCTCGACCGCATCAGAGCATAGGATCCCGATCCCGATCATCTCTCGGCGCATCCCCTCCGGACGTACCGCGGTGACGGTCATGTGGTTCTTCGTCAGGGTTCCAGTCTTGTCGGTCGCAATGACGGTGACGGCGCCGAGCGTCTCCACCGCTTTCAGCTTCTTGACCACCGCGTTCTGCTTCGAAAGGCGGTAGCCTCCCAACGCCAGGACCATCGTGATGATGATCGGCAGCTCCTCCGGGATCGTTGCGAAGGCGAGCGAGAGGGCGGTCAGGAGCATCGTCTCCGGCGGCTGTCCGTTGATCAGCCAGGCGAGGAGCGGGACGCCGAAGCTGAACCCGAGGGCGACGAAGACCATCCACTTGGTCAGCTCCCTCATCGTCAGTTGTAGCGGCGTGCGCGGCGGCTTCTGCCCCTTGGCCAAGGAGGCGATCTTCCCCAGCTCGGTCCTCGGCCCGGTCTCGACGACGACACCGATCCCTTTGCCTCGAATGACCAGGCATCCGGCGAAAGCCATGTCGGTCCTGGCGCTGAGCGGCGCATTCTCTGAGAGAATCTCTCTCGTGCTCTTCGACGTCGCTCCGGATTCGCCAGTGAGCGCAGATTCGTCGATCATCAGGCTGTACGCCTCGACGATCCGGATGTCCGCCGGGACCCTTCTCCCGGCTTGGAGGAGAACCACATCGCCTGGAGCTAGGTCCTCAGAATCGATCTCGCGGTATTGACCTCCCCGCTTGACGAGGATGAGCGACCTGGCCAGTGTTCTGAGGGAGCGTATCGTTCGTCCGGCCTTGATGTCGTTGTACGCCTCTACGCCGACCAGGGCGACGATGACGGCGAAGATCGTTATCGCGTCGACTAACTCACCGGAGATCGCATAGACAGCCCCGACGACGAGGAGCAAGATGATCATCGGCTCGGTGAACTCCTCGAGCGCCTCGCTGATGAACTTCTTCTCCTTCTCCTCTCGGATCACGTTGCGGCCAGTCTTCTCGAGCCGCCGCTTGGCCTCTTCCTCGGACAGCCCGTCGTTCATGTTCGTGCCGAGGTCCCTCAGGATCGAATCCGATGGGAGCGTGTGCCAAGGCTTCTCCACTTGCGACTCTCCGTCCTATCGTTATACTGCAGCTCATCATTCTATAAGATAGCCCTCGCACACATCAGTCTCCCGGGCGCCTTCAGAGCCTTCGAACGCGCTTGCCCACGACGAGGAAGATCGTCACCGCTCCACCGACCATAATGATGTCCATCAGGACCCAGAAGTAGTTCGGCACCGGGGTGAGCATTACGAATCCGAGGTCGAGAGTCTGGCCATCGACAAGCGTCACCGTTTTCGTGTAGATCTCGTAGCCAGTGTAGTTGATGGTCAGGTTGTACGTCCCTGCGGCCTCCAAGAAGTTGAAAGAGCCGTCGGACCCGGTCGTCGTGGTTGCGATCGCCTGACCGCCTTGGGAGAGGACCACCTGGGCGCCGTCTACGCTGATGTTGTCCTTGTCCTTCACCACGCCGGTCAGGATGCCGCCGGCTGCCTGCAGAACTCCGGCCGCGGACCCGCCTCCAGCTGAGCCCGAGCTAAATGCCGCGTTTGCCGACGCAGCCGAGGAGAGAACGATCATCGTGACGATGAGCGCAGATAGGACCGATGCGGAACGAATGGACTGCCTCATGTTAGGCCTGGGGCAGATATGCCCTACCAGTTATCAATGGTTTGCGTCTCGGTTCGCCGAAGGGCCATCAGATCATCCCGAGCTTGCCGAGGGCGACCGCGCATTGACCTGTCGCGATTCCGCCGTCCCCGTTGGGAAGGTTGTCCGGGCAGACGAGCGCGAAGCCTCTCCTGTTCGCCAGGGCCTCCACCGTCGCAGTGATGGTGCGGTTGTAAGAGACGCCGCCGGTGATCCCGATCTCCCTGAGGCCGGCGGAGGAAGCTCTATCGACCGCGATATCGACCAGACCCTCGAGGACCGCAGTGACGAGCGACCTGGCCTTGTCGTCCGGCGTGCCTCTCGATCTGACCATCTGGGCATACATCGGGACGGTCTGGATGGTCCCGCCGTGCCTCTTGATCTCGATCGGTATCGAGGCGATCCCCTTCTCCAGATGACGTTCCAACTTCATCGCGGGTTCCCCATCATACGACCGGTACGAGCAGACTCCGAGCTCCGATGCGACGGCATCGAGCAACCTGCCGAGGCTCGTCGTCTTGGGTGACGATGGCATGATCTTCCTGAGCAGAGGCGCCTCCGGCAATCCCTCATCATATGGCAGCCCGGCCGTTTCTCTGATGGCAAAGGCCAGCCTCCTCACGTCATAGACCGCTCTCTCGCCGCCGATCAATGGTATCTCCTGGAGGTGACCCACCCTCTCGTAGCGCTCGAAAGTCGCGTGCAGCACCTCGCCTCCCCAGGCGACGCCGTCATCGCCGTATCCGGTCCCGTCGAGCGTCAGCGCGACCATCTCGTCACGGCCGCTCTCGGCCATGAGCGCGGCGGCATGGGCCCAGTGATGCTGCACTTCGATCAGCTCGGCCCCATGCTTCTCAGCCAGGCGCGATGCCAGTCGTCTCGTCGTATACGCGGGATGCATGTCCATCCCGATCGCCTGGACATCCTTCACTCCTAGCAGGCGCATGTGATAGTCGAGCGCCGATTCGAGGAACTCGATTACGCCGTAGGACGAGCCGTCGCCCAGGTACTGCGTCTGGTGTATCCTTCCTGCGAAGGCTAGGGCCCCGGCGATGTTCTCCTGCGGACCGACGCCGATCGCCGTTCCCTTCGCTTCGAACGGAATGCTAGATGGCACGTCGCCTCGCGACTTACGCAGGAAGAACGTCTTGTCCCCGTAAGTCCTCAGAACGGAGTCATCGCAACGGTTCACGATCCTGCGGTCGTGGAGAAGGTAGTACTCCGCCCCTAGCTCGAGCGCGTCCTCGTCCTTCAGTACCATCGGCTCGCCAGGAACGTTCGCCGAGGTCATTACCAGCGCGTCCTCTGAGAGGTGATGGAAGAGCAGGTTATGCATGCCGGTGTACGGCAGGAACAGGCCCACGTTGCCCAATCCGGGGGATATGAGCTCGGTCACCTCGCTCTCGATCTTGTCGACGATCACGATGGGACGATGCGATGAGGCCAGCAGCTTCTTCTCGAACTCGGTCGGTCTTGCGTACCTGGCGACCGCCTCCATGTCCCTGACCATGACGGCGAACGGCTTCTCCTTCCTCCGGCACCAATGGCGCAGCCTTCGCAGGGTGGAGAGCGTCGAGCAGAGGTGCATCCCTCCCCAGCCCTTGGCGACGCCGATGGCGCCATCCTCTAGGAGCGCTGCGAAAGTCGATATCGGCTCGCCTTCGACTATTTCTCCGTCGGCGTCGAGCAGCCTGAATCTCGGCCCGCATCTCCAGCACGATATCGTCTGGTGGTGGAACCTGCGGTCCGAGGGGTCCTCGTACTCTCGGCGACAGTCGTCGCACATCGGGAACTCGCGCATCGAGGTCATCTCCCGGTCATAAGGCAGATCCTCGATTACTGTGAACCTGGCACCGCAGTCGGTGCAATTCGTGAAAGGATAGAGGAAGCGGGGGTTCGATCGGTCGAACATATCCCGCCGGCAGTTGCGGCATACTGCGACGTCGTTCGGTATCCCTACTCCCTTCTGTCCCGAGCCGCTGGGAATGATCCTGAACCCGTTCGCCAGCGAATCGGATGGAAGCCCTTCCTCGACAGAGATCGAGTCAATCCTCGCCAGCGGCGGGAGCTGCGCCTTGAGCGCGGAAACGAACTCGTCAGCGTCGCGGTCGACCTCGATTGCAACATTGGAGCCGTTGTTCTGGACGTAGCCACTGAGGCCCATGGCGGTGGCTATCCGGTGTACCGTCGGCCTGAACCCGACCCCTTGCACGATGCCTCGGACCGTGATTTTCATCCGAACGCCAGAATCGAAGTCGTTGAACATATAAAGCCCTTGCCCGGGAAGGCGTGGCTGGCCCAGTGGCATCCGGTTGCTGGCCAATCGCTCACGGGACAAAAGGATATATCGCGAAACGGGATACCGCCACCGGGACGAAGATGAGCGAGATTCCAGGTGGGCTTCGTTATACCAAGGAGCACGAGTGGCTCAAGGTCGAGGGCGGCATCGGGACCGTCGGCATCACCGATCACGCGCAAGAGGAGCTGACGGACATAGTCTACGTCGAGCTGCCCAAAATGGGCGCGAAGCTCAAGAAGGGCGACCGGCTTGGCGCGGTCGAGAGCGTCAAGACCGTTTCTGACATCTACAGCCCCGCGGACGGCGAGGTCGTCGAGGTCAACGACTCGCTGAACGACGCGCCTGGGGCGATCAACCAGAGCCCCTACGGGAAAGGCTGGCTGGCGAAGCTCAGGCTGGCCGATGCCACCGAAGCGAACCAGCTGATCGATGCGGCGACCTACAAGAAGCTGATCGGCGAGTGATCAGGCCTTCGCGAACTCCTCGCGGATCCTGTTCACGAGGCCCTCGCGGTCCTCCACCATCATCTCCTTCACCTTCTTCCATGCGGACGGACAGGACTGGTACTTGACACCGGCGATCTTGTGGATCACCTCGTCTATCTTCTTCCGGTTCTTCGTGTTGACCTCTAGGCCCGCGTCCTTCAGCACGTCGTCGAGGTTGTGGAGGTAGCAGCTCATCGCTGACGAATCGGAGAGCGGCACAGTTCATCCTTTCGGTCGTCGGCAAAGCATTAACTACCGGTCGATGCGAAGCGTTCGGGGGTAGTGGAATGGCGAAGATGCTCAAGGTCGGCGACAAGGCCCCGGTTTTCCAACTGCCAGATTCGGATGGAAAGCCCTTCGATATGGCGAACGTCCTCGGGAAGACGGCCCTCGTGTTGTACTTCTATCCGAAGAGCTTCACCAGCGGCTGCACGCTCGAGGCGAAGGAGTTCCGTGACATGCACGAGGAGTTCCAGAAGGAAGGTGCCGTCGTCATCGGAGTCAGCGGGGACGACGTCGAGACGCAGAAGCGCTTCAAGGAGGAGCACCAGTTGCCGTTCACCCTTCTGAGCGACGATGGGGACAAGATTAGGGATCTGTACGGCGCCTACGGACTGGCACACACTCCGGGAAGGGTGACGTTCGTGGTCGACAAGTCCGGAACGGTCCGATTCGTGCTCTCATCGCAGCTCGAGCCGAGGAAGCACGTCCATGAGGGGCTGCGCGTCATCATGGAAATAAACAAGAGCTAGAGGTTCGGTCCCCAACCTAGTGAGATCGTTGGATCTATGCGCTGGCATTCTCGAGGGCCTTGTCGCAGTCGCACTTCTGACGATGGGCGGGGATCTTGGGAACGGCCGCCGTCACAAGCTTCTTTATTTTGTCCAAGTTCTCGGCCATCGTCTTGAGGATCATTGAGGCGTCGACGGGGCGGGTCGCCCAGACGTCATAGTCGGTGATCATCGCCAGCGAGACATAGCACATCTCCATCTCCTTGGCCAGCTGAGCCTCCGGGCAAAGCGTCATTCCGATCACGTCGGCGAACGCCCTGAACATCCGCGACTCGGCCCGCGTCGAAAATCTTGGTCCCTCGATGCACACGTAGGTGCCCTCCTTGTGAAACGGGATCCTCAGGCGCTTTGCCTCTTTGATGAAAATCTCTCGCAATTCAGGACAGAACGGGTCGGCGGTCGAGACATGCATGGTCTTTGCTCCGTCGAAGAACGTGTACTCTCGCTTCTTCGTGAAATCGATGAACTGGTCCAGGATGGCGATTTGGCCGGGCTCGAACTCCTCCTGCAACGAACCGACGGCGCAGGGTGAGATGACCCTCTCGACACCCAGGTGCTTCATGGCCCAGATGTTCGCGCGATAGTTCACTTTGTGAGGCGGAAAGATGTGTCCCTCTCCGTGACGGGACAGGAATGCCATCTCCACACCTTCCATATCGCCCAGTTGGACATCGCCTGAAGGGGCTCCGTAGGGCGTCGAGAGTCTGACCGTCTCTTTGAGCTCGAACATCTCCGGGTCGTAGACGCCGGTGCCGCCGATGATTCCTATCTTCGCCTTCATGTCCGATCCGAAGGGCATTCCCTGGCGACGAGTTAAATCCGTTGCCCCGTCGATACGGCGAAGCAGAGTCGCGCAAGGTTCAGGCGGAGGCGAAGGAACCGGGGGATTAGCTTTATTAGAGGGGCCCAATGTCACTTCCGTTCCAATGGACGAAAAGCCTGAGGTCAACCCCATCTGGGCGTGCCGAGGGTTCCCTGCATTCCCTGTCGTCTTGATCGGGGTAGGGAACGCCAAGGACTGCGCCGAGTGCAATGTCATGACCGCGGTGCTGGTCCACTTGTTCTCCTTCGATCCGCCGGTGATCGGCGTGGGGGTCTCGCCCTGCCGCTACACGCACGAGCTTATGAACAAGTACGAGGGGTTCACCGTGAACATCCCCGGCAAGGAGCTGATCGAGGAGGTCCTGTTCTGCGGGCAGAAGTGCGGCAAGGAGACGAACAAGTTCGAGGAGTGCGGTTTCACCCTCAAGCCGGGGCACGCGGTCAACGCGCCGGTCATCGACGAGTGCCTGGTCAACCTCGAATGCAGGAAGACGAAGGTCATCGACGCGGGCGATCATGTCTGGTTCCTCGGAGAGGTGGTACACGCGAACGCCGCCGACGGTGACATAAGGGAGAAGGCGCTCATGTACTGGGGCGGCGAGTTCCGCCTCGTCGGGGACTGCATCAGGAAGCGCTGATTTCCTCATTCTCCGTACGTTCTTTTTTCGAGATCCTTCGAAATCGGCAAAAGTCGCTCCAGTCACAATCGTGAGGTTGGGAACCCTTTTCTACTCCGCCATCCAATCTTTCGGCGGGAGTGTTCCTAATGGTGAGTAAGGAGCCCGAGAAGATCGATCTGGATGTCTTCGACACAATAGCACATCTGCCGCCGGCCCCGGTGATGCTCGTCGCCTCCGGCGACAAGGAGGAGAATTGGAACGTGACTACGATCGGAATGTTCAACGTGTTCTCGCTCTTCCCCGTCGTGGTTGGCATCGGGGTCAAGACGTCGCGCAACATCTATCGCCTGATGGCGGATTCGGATGATTTCACGATAAACATACCATCCGCCGACCTGGTCGACAAGGTCGAGGCGTGCGGCAAGGAGAGTGGATCGCGAAAGAACAAGTTCAAGGAGGCGGGCCTGACGCCGGTCAAGGGGAAGAGGGTGAATGCACCGATCGTCAAGGAGTGCTGGCTGAACATCGAGTGCAAGAAGCTCAGCGGCGAGGGCAAGAGGTCGGTGCAGACGGTAAAGCTGGGTGAGTTCGATGTCGGCGACCACACCTGGTTCCTCGGGCAGATCGTGCACACCGACGTCTGGACTAACTACGATCGCAGCAAGTCGCTCCTGTTCTGGAGCGGAGAATACCGTCTCGCGGACAAGCTCGTCAAGGGCGGAGAGCCTTGAACTATCCGCCGGACCTGCTCGAGGAGTGGCTCATCGGGTGCAAGGGGGCGACGATTGAGCTCGATCATTCCGGCGCCCCGGCGCCTTTCGGGGACGGTTTCGATCCCTGCATCTTGGGAGAAGGCTCGCTCAACGAGTTCGACCTCGAGGACGAGCTGACCGAGGCGATATCGAAGCAGTACGGGGTCAAAGAGTCAAGGATAGCCCTCACCTTCGGCGCGCAGAACTCGAACTACCTATTCATTCATGCGTGCGTCGAGGGAGGAAAGAAGGTTGCGATCGAGATGCCGACCTACACTCCGATATTCGCGGTGGCCGGGGCGCTCCATGGCAAGCCGATGGTGTTCAGACGGACAAGGGCCCACGATTTCACGATCCCGATCGACAATGTCAAGAAGCTCATGGGCCGTGGCGCCGGCGCGATCGCCATCACGAACATCCACAATCCATCTGCCAAACAGCTGAGCGATGACGAGCTCAGAGAGCTTCTCGAGGTCGCGGCGAAGAAGGACCTGATGGTGCTCTGCGACGAGACGTTCCGCGAGATGTCCTACGTAAAGCCGTCGAGCGCGGTCTGCAGGATCGCCGACAATGGAATCTCCACCTGCGGGACATCGAAGCTATGGGGGCTCGGAGGTCTGAGGGTGGGATGGCTGATCGGGCCGGAGGAGGTGGCGGAGAAGGTCATCGCGGCTCGGGAGTACTCCTCGGGTCATCCCGCGGTCCGTTCGATGTCCGTCGCGATAAGAGCGATCTCGAAGAAGAAGTGGTTCCGAGACAGGGCGCTTCGGATCGCGCGCGAGAACATTCCCGTCCTCAAGGACTGGCTGCTGGAGGAGAAGAGGCTGAGGGTCAAGTTCCCCGACGGCGCGTTGATGTTCCTGGCACAGCTGCCGAAGGGCGTGGACGACGTGGAATTCGCCACCCGACTGTTCAAGGGTTACAACACCGCAGTCTGCCCTGGCACTTACTTTGGAGCCAAGGGCTCGATCCGCGTCACGTTCTCTTGCGCCAGGGGCGATTTCGAGGTGGGCCTGCGGCAGATATCCTCGATCCTCGACATGATGCTCTAGTCGCTCGGAGCGCTCGCCCTCTTGTACGAACCCAGGACCTTGACGAACGTCGAGCGGCGGAGCAGCTCCGTGATCGCCTCGCTCACCTTCTGATCGTTCACGTGGCCGTCGATGTCGACGTAGAAGACGTACTCCCAGGTCCGGCCCTTCCTCGGCCTGGATTCGAGCTTGGATAGGTTGACCCCGCGCTCGGCGAACGCACCGATGCACTGGTACAAGGCTCCAGGAATGTTCTTCGTGGCGAACACCAGCGATGTCTTGTCGCCCTCCGCCGGGATCGAGGTCGCTTTCTCTAGGACGAAGAAGCGGGTGAAGTTCCTTTGCACGGACTGGATGTCCTCCTGGAGCACTTTCATCCCATAGAACGCAGCGGCGCGTTTCGAAGCGATCGCGGCCTCGTCCTTCTGCGCTCGCTCCTTGATCATTTTGACGCTCCCCGCGGTGTCGAAGGCGGGTATCTTCTCCCAGGCAGAATGCTTCGCCAGGAAGGTCCGGCACTGCGCCAGAGCCTGCGG
The DNA here is from genome assembly GCA_050015815.1 of Methanomassiliicoccales archaeon. Lineage (GTDB taxonomy): Archaea > Thermoplasmatota > Thermoplasmata > Methanomassiliicoccales > UBA472 > JAJRAL01. The sequence goes on from JBEKAR010000002.1 coordinate 13,422, forward strand.
ATGGCTGTAAACTTTCTTGATGTCCTTCAGCTCCGAGGTCAGATGCGTGATTAGGCAGTGCCTCACCGCGACCAGCACCTCACCGGTCACGGTGAGATCGCTGTCCAGAAGCAGGTCGCTGACCGGCGTGACGATCCCCTCGATGGAGTTCTCCACCGGGACGACCGCGTGCGAGACCTCGCCAGACTCGATCTTCTGGAAGACCTCCTCGAACTCGTTGCATGGTTCGGTCAGAGTTCCTTCCCCGAAGTGGCTGAACACCGCATCCTCCGAATAGGCGCCGTGAACGCCTTGGAAGGCTACCTTCCTACCCTGCTCTGGTGACATTTGAATTGAAGAACTCCTTATGTATCGCCTTGATCGTCCGTTCCAGGTCCTTCTTGTCGACTGTGAAGTGATAAGCGACGAGCGAGGCGCCGGCGGAAATCATGTTCACGCTCACTCCCTCCCTGGCTACCGCAGAGAAGACGCGGGCCGCGATGCCCTTCTCGTAGCCGAGGCCTTCGCCGACCACGCAGAGGAGCGCGATGTCGTCCACCGTCTCGATCTTCTCGATGATGCCCCTCCTGCTCTCCTCCAGGGCGTTCTGGGCCATAGGCAGGTCCGCCTTACTGATGAGGAAGGCGATGCAGGTCTGGGACGTCGCGGCGGAGTAGATGTTGACCCCCGCCTCGGTGAGCTTCGAAGATATGTCGGACATCACTCCTGCCTTCGTCCCCGCCCCGGCGCCGTAGACCTTGATGATCGACATGTTCTTCATGAACGAGATCGACTTGATCGTCTGGGCCCTCTGTACCCCTGAAGGCATGATGGCCGTTCCCTTCAGCTCCGGCTTGAAGACGTTCTTCACCAGGATCGTGATGTTCTTCATCCTCGCCGGCTCGACGGTGCGTGGGTGGAGTACCTGAGCGCCGAAGTACGAAAGTTCCGCCGCCTCGTCGTACGAGAGATAGTCGATCGGGACCGCGTCCTTGACTATCTTCGGGTCGACGGACATGAAGCCGTCGACGTCCTTCCAGATCTCGAGAGCGTCGGCGTTCAGGACGTTGGCTATGACCGAGGCTGAGTAGTCCGATCCGTTGCGTCCGAACACCGTCACGTGACCCTCGACGGTGCGTCCGAAGAAGCCCGTCACGACCGGGGTCTCTCCCCTGTCGAACATTCCGCGTATGCGCGGGCAAACGTGCTTCGCCGTCTGCTCGAGATCCGTTGTGGCTGTGCCGTAGACGCCGTCGGTGATTATCCCAAGATCGTCGGCGTCGATGGCGACCGCCTTCACCCCGATGTCCTGGAGCGCCGCCGCGACCAGTTCGACCGACAATCTCTCTCCGAGGGACTGGACGATGTCCTTCGTGCGCGGAGTGAGCTCCTCGAGGTACGAGAATCCGTAGAGCGCCCGTTCCAGCCGGGTCATCTTCTCCTTCAGCTTGGCGCAGGCGGCCTTGCGTATCGCCTCGCTCGCGACCGCCTCCTTCAGCAGCGCCACGTGCTTGTCCTCGAGCGACTTGATGAACGCCTCGACGTCTTCCTCTTTGCGAGTCTGCGAGACGAATTGGAGCAGCTCCTCGGTGACGCCGGACAGGGCGGATACGATGACGACCTTCGACTCGTCGTCGGCGGCGATGATGCGGCAGACGCGCCTCAGCGCCTCGCCGCTCTTTAGCGAAGAGCCGCCGAACTTCTGGACCTTCACCTGCCCCTCACCTTCTTCAGCAGCTCGAGGGGAACGTCCCTGACCGCCTTCTCGGCGTCCGTTCTCGGAAGGCCCGCTGCCATGGCTACCTTTATAGCCTGGTCGTAATCGATTAGGTCGGAGGGAGCGTGCGTGTCTGTGTTCACGACCATCTTCGCTCCGACCTCCATCGCCATCGAGGCGACGTGTCCATTGGTCGCGTTGTGCCCCCTTCGCGAAGTGATCTCAAGGATGACGTCGTTGTCCTTCGCCATCTGCGCCTCGTCGAGCGTGATGAACCCGGGATGGGCTAGGATGTCGACGTCTGGATTGTTCACGGCAACGGCGTTCGTGCCTCGCTCTACGGGCTCCGTGACCGTCTCTCCGTGCACGACGATTATCTCGGCGCCCTTCTTCCTTGCCGCGGCAACCACCTCGTCGAGCTTACTCATCGGGACGTGAGTGATCTCGACGCCTGCCAGCATGTCGATGTCCCACTCCTTGACCAGCTCCGCGTCTATCTTGATTTCCCTGATAAGACGCTCAAGGTTCGCCATTGCGGCGTGGTCCGTCGCAGCGATCGCGGTGTGCCCCATGACCATCGCCCTTCTTGCGAGCTCGGTCGGCAGCAGTTCGCCGTCGCTCAGTATCGTGTGGCAGTGAAGATCGATGCGGTTCATCTTCTCCTCTCCGATAGCACCCTATAGACCGCCTGGATGTCGATCTCTTCCCCTTCAAGCGCGACCATCAAATGATAGATGAGATCGGCGACCTCGTGCGTCTTCGCCTTGTCGTCGTTCCCCTTGAAAGCGATCGCGACCTCTCCCGCCTCCTCGACCACCTTCTTCAGCCTCTTGTCCTCATTGCTCAGGAGGCTGTTGGTGTACGAGCCTTCCTTCGGGCTCGCCTTCCGCTCCTTGATGACGCGCCTGAGCTCGGGGATTATCGCCGCGGTGCTTTCCAGGTCTCCCTTCAGAACGTCACCGAAGCACGACGGGCGGTTCAGATGGCACGCCACCCCGGTCTGCTTCACCCCGACGAGAAGAGTATCGGAATCGCAGTCGGTCTGCATCGAGACGATGTCCTGCACGTTGCCCGACGTCTCGCCCTTCATCCAGAGCTTGTTCCGAGAGCGCGACCAGAAGTGCGTCCTGCCGGTCTCGAGCATCTTGTTGTACGCCTCGAGGTTCGCGTACGCTAGCATCAGCACCTCGTTCGTCTCCGCGTCTTGGACGATCACCGGGATGAGGCCGTTCTCATCGAACTTCAACGGCAGCGTCACCGGATAGCGACCCCCTTGTCCCTCAAGTACCGCTTCACCTGCAGCACCGTCAACTCGTTGTAGTGGAATATAGATGCCGCCAGCGCGGCCTCTGCCTTCGTTTGGGTCAGCACCTGGTAGATGTGGTCGGCGCTGCCGCAGCCCCCCGAGGCGATGACAGGGACGTTGACCTCATCCGCGACCCGCCCGGTCAGCTCGATGTCGTAGCCGTTCTTCGTGCCGTCGGCGTCCATCGAGGTGAGGAGGATCTCCCCCGCCCCGTGGTCCGTGACCTCGCCGGCCCACTGGATCGCATCGAGCTCGGTCTTCTTATTGCCGCCGTGGGTGTAGACCTTCCACGAGTTGCCTTGGCGCTTGGCGTCTATGGCGACGACGACGCACTGCCTGCCGAAGTCCGCGGCGCAGTCGGCCACGAGATCGAGCCTCTGCACCGCTGCGGTGTTGAGCGAGACCTTGTCCGCTCCGGCGTTCAGGGCCAGGCGCATGTCCTCCTTCGACCTTACCCCGCCCCCGACCGTCAGGGGCACGAACAGCCTCTCCGCCGTCCTTTCCACGACGTTCAACAGGGTCTTTCTCCCCTCGACCGAGGCGGAGATGTCCAGGAAGACGATCTCGTCCGCTCCCTGGGATTCGTAGTCGGCGGCCATCGAAGGCGGGTCCCCGACGTCCTTTAGGTCGACGAACTTGATGCCCTTGACGACGACGCCATCCCTGACGTCGAGGCACGGAATGATCCGCTTGGCCAGCATCTACTTCTTCCTCACCTTTGGTTTGTCCTTCGTGCTGAGCAGCGTCTCCCTCGGCGCCACCGCGCTCGAAAGCGCTAGACCGAGCGCCTTCACCGTCGCCTCGACGAGGTGGTGCTCATCGAAGCCACGTACGATTACGACGTGCAAAGTCATTCCGCTGGACATCGCGAACGAACGGAGGAAATGCAAGTAGAGAGGGTCCGGGCAGTCTATGTCCACGTATGGTCGATCGATCAGGTCGAGCGCGACCGTGACCAGCGCATCATCCATCGGGACCGTGGCCGAGGAGATCCTCTCGATCGGCTGCGATGCGATCGCCTCCTTCAAGGCCGAACCCAGCACGATCGCGACATCCTCGATCAGGTGGTGCTCGTTGTCCCCCTTCGCCTTGAGGTCGATGTCGAATGACGAGTACTTGGTGAGCGATTCGAGCATGTGCCTCAGGAACTGGTCCGGCACATCGATCCTCGCCCTGCCGCTCCCGTCGAGGTCGAGTTCGCACGAGATCTCTGTCTCCCTCGTCTTCCTTTCCAACTTCGCCGTTCTCACCTCTCTCGCCTCCAAACCTCTGCCGGATTGAGCCTGCCAGTATAGAGGGCTAGGCCGGCCACCACCGCCGCGACCTTCATTCCCTCGAGCAACCTGATGTCGTCGATCGACCTGATGCCCCCCGATGATATTACGGGGTGCGGGCACCTGGCCACGAAGCCACGAATCTCTCCCGGATTTATGCCTTGCGCCCTTCCCTCGACGTCGACGTCCGTGTGAAGCACGCCGGCAAGAGGGAAGTCGCGGATGATGTCGAACATCTGTTCCAGCGGGACGTGCGACGATTCCTGCCATCCCTTGACCTGGATCCTTCCGCTCGCCACGTCCAAGGCGAGGATGACGCGTCGCGGGTGTTCGAGGGCGATGTCACGGAGCCAGTTCGTGTCCGAGATCGCCCTCGTGCCGACGATCACCGCCTCAGCGCCCCACTCCAGGTATTGGTTGACGGTCGCGGTGGTTCGGACTCCTCCTCCCACCTCCACCGGCACCCCGACCTCCTTGATTATCCTTTTGATCAGGTTGGGGTTGCCGCCTTTGCCGAGCGCTCCGTCTAGGTCGATGACGTGGATCGCCGGGGCGCCCTGTCTCGCCCATCCCTTCGCCACTTCGAGCGGGTCCGGCAGGACTATCTGCTCCGTCCCCGGCCTTCCTCCGACCAGCTGGACCACCTCCCCCTCCAGTATGTCCACGGCGGGCATGACTCTCAAGCCATCTCCTCCGCGAAGGCGACGAAGTTCTTCAGGAACCTAATGCCGGATGTTGAGGACTTCTCCGGGTGGAACTGCGTCCCGTAGGTGTTGCCCTTGAGGAAGACGCTGGGGAACTCGCCGTGGTAATCCGTCGTCCCGATCGTGATGTCCTCACTTGGACTGCCATAGTAGGAATGGGCGAAGTAGAAGTATGGCGAATCGATGCCCTCGAACAGCCTGTCCTCGGAAGAGACGGAGTTCCAGCCCATGTGCGGCACGCGCTTCGCCTTGAGCCTCTTGACCTTGCCGGAGTAGAATCCAAGCCCCTTCTCCCTGCCCTCCTCGCTGCCCTCGAACAGGATCTGGGCGCCGATGCAGATGGCCAGGCAGGGAACCGCGTCATCCAGCCTCTCGACCAGCTCGGCCCGGATCGGGGTCAGGAGCTCCATCGCTTTGTCGAACGCCCCGACCCCGGGAAGCACGACGCACTCCGCCTCGAGCAGCTCCTTCATGTCGGTGACGACGATGGCGTTGGCTCCGCAGTTCTCGAGCGCCTTGCGGACCGAGTGAAGGTTGCCGACCCCATAGTCGGCGATCGCGATCTTCATAGGCATTCCTGCAACGCCTCCTTCAGCTTGTCCAGCAATAGTTCGTTCATCTCCCTCGTGCCGATCGTGGTGCGGACGCAGTCCTCCAGGAGCCGGAGCCTTCCGAAGTCCCGTATCATGACGCCCTTCTCCTCTAGCGCCTTCACCAGCCTCGCTGATCCCACAGGCACCTTGAACAAGATGAAGTTGGCCTCGGACGGATAGACCTTGAGGCCGAGCGCTTTCAGGCCCCTCTCCAGCTGCGCCCTCCCCTTCCTGACCGTCTCGACGCTGTTCTTGACGAAGTCCTGATTCCTCAGCGCCTCGATCGCGATCCTCTCCGAGATGCGGTTGAGCGAGTACGGGATCCTGACACGCTGCATCACCGCCGCCGCCTCCAGGCTCGAGACGGAATAGCCGATCCGCATGCCGGCAAGAGCGTACGCCTTGGAGAACGTCCTGGTGACTATCAGGTTCGGGAAGGATTCGATGTCCGGGATCAGGGATAGTCCGGCGAACTCGCCATATGCCTCGTCGACGATGACCGGCCCATCGAACCCTTCGAGAAGCGCCTCGACGTCAGTGCGGCGGAACGTGTTCGAGGTCGGGTTGTTCGGCGTGCATAGGATGAGCATTTGCGCCTTCTCCTTCAGCATCGAACCGACGTCGAGCTGGAAACCGCTTGTAAGGTCGACCGTCCTGACCCTTCCGCAATTGACCTTGACGAAGTAGCCGTGCAATGAGTATGAGGGATAGGGCATCAGGACCGTCGCACCGGGTTCCATGAAAGACTTGAACGCGACATCCAGTACCTCGTCGGAGCCGTTCCCCACGACGAAGTTGTCCGCCTTGAGCCCGTAGAGCCTAGCGAGCTCCTCGCGCAGCCCGTCCGAGTAGGGCGAAGGGTACTGATTGAGGTCCATCTCCGCGCATTCGCGCAGCACCCGCGCCGCCGACGGGTTCGCCCCTAGAGGGTTCGTCGAGGTGTCCATGCGGAGCCCTTTGACCTTGGGATTGTAGTATAGCGGGATGTCCCTCACCGTGGACCTCTGCCACTCGTTCTTCATTTGAGCACCTACGGCACCATGCGGTCGATCGGCATGATCAGTATCCCCGTCGCCCCGAGCCGCTTCAGACGGTGGATGGCCTCATATGCCTTGTCTTTGTCTATGACGACGTGGATCGCGACAACGTCATCGCGCCCCATGATGTTCATGATCGTCGGCCCAGCGATGCCCGGGAAGTTCTTGCGGACCGCTTCGAGCGAGGAGACCGGGACGTCGGCCATCAGGTAGCGCTTGTTCGCTGCGTTCTCCACGCTCTCGATCGCCGCCACCAGCTCGTCGATCTCGTCCTTCTTCGACTTGTACGTCTTCTCGTTCGTGATCATGACCGCGTTCGATCTCGCGATTACCGCCACTTCCTTCAGGTGGTTGACCTTGAGCGTCGAGCCAGAGGAGACCAGATCGACGATGATGTCAGCGACCCCGATGTGGGGCGTGACCTCCGCCGCGCCGGAGATCGTCGTGATCTCTATCTTCTTCCCGACCTTGGCGAAGTACTTCTTGGTCACGTTCGGAAAGGAGGTCGCGACCCTGGTGCCGTCCTCGATGTCCTCGACCTTCGAGATGCCGGAGTTGTCTGGGGCGGCGATGGAGATACGGCAATGGCCGTAAGTGAGGTCGTGCAGGATCCTGACGTCGAGGTCGGCCTCGAGCACCAGGTCCTTCCCGGTGATGCCGACGTCCACCGCGCCCTTGTGGACGAAGCTGACGATGTCCTGCGCCCTGACGAACATCACGGCGAAGTCGCGCTTCTTGACCGCCGCGAACAGCTTCCTGTCGTCCGAGTCCTCGATCTCCAGGCCCGCCTGCTTCAGGAGCTGGACCGAGCTCTCGCTCAGCCTCCCCTTGTTCGGCACGGCCAAACGCAATGTCACTTGCTCACCCGTAGCACTGGATAACGACAAAGGGAAATGCCTACTTAATCTTGACCCTACCAGCCTCTTCGGCGCTGCTACTGGACCAGCTGCCTTCGTGCTATCGCATCAGGGTCCAGCTTGACCTTGACGATCCTCGGGACGTTCCCTTTCACCGCCATCTTATTGCCGACGATCACTAGAGCTCCGTCCACGCCAGGTATCCAGGTCACGTCCTCCAGAGCTCCTTTGATGACCTCGTCCTCGTCCGACTTGACGAGGTTGCCGAGGCGGGTAGCGCAGGCGTCTGCCACGGCGGCGTCTGGCGAGAAGACCGTGGCGGCCTCAGCGACCCCGAAGGATATCGAGGGGCCGACCGTGCCGGAGGAAGTGCAAACGGAGTACGGTTCGTTGGATGGGCCGAACCTGAGGCCGAGGCCCTGGAACTTGGGGTTGAGGGTGAAGATGCCGATGTCGACCGGCCCGGAGAGAAGCATGGCGACGTCACCGCCGTTGTCGACGATGCAGTGCTTCGAGCCGGCGGACACCATCGCCCTTACCGCCTCGTCCGCGATGACGCCCGCGACCGCGGCCATCGGGCCCACGTCGGCGAGACGAGCGGCCTCGCACATCCTCTTGATGACTGGATGTACCGACTCTGGCTCCTGGTACGGTTCCAGCGTGTCGCGGAACAGCGGATCGATCTCGACGTAGCGCTCGATCTCCTCCCTGGTGGCGAAGATCGAGCCCTCGGCGATCGGGACGTAGCGCTCCTCGGCCACGATGGTGACCGCCGTCTCCTTCAGTTCGAAGTGACGCCTGATCACGTCCTCCAATTCCGCACCTCCTTAAGGTTGGATGCCCGAGAGACTAGAAAAACGAATTGAGCCCCTACTCCCTGCCCGACTTCTTGCGCTTCCTGATGGTGCTGAGGATGACGAATGCCATTATCGCAACGAAGACGATTATGCCGCCTATCGCGACCCCGACCTCTCCTGCCCCCGGAACGGTAGTGTTGTTGGTCGTCTCCTGGGCGAACGTTGAGATGTGGCTGGTCCCGACAACGAATGCAGGTTGCGCCGAGGCCGTCGCCTGCAGGACTACCCCCGCGAACATCAGAGACGCTATCGCCAGAACGAGAACCGACCTACTCATCCGTTCACCTTTTCCGCGCACACTAGCGCGGCGGTCCGCTAATCGCTTGAGCCCATAAAAAGGTTGCTTCTGGACTAGGTCTGGGTCCGGAGCCTTATCGCCCCAGGTGGGCAGGCGTCGATGCAAAGGCCGCAGGCGACGCACTTCTCGTTCTGGAAGACCACCTTCCAGGTGGACTTGTCGACCCGGTAGGCCGAGACGGGGCAGACCGAGACGCACAGCCCGCAGTTCGTGCATCTCTGTTCGTCCTTCTTGATGTACTCCTTGAGCTCCTTGACCTGGACGCCGGCGTCCTCCATGTACTTGACGGCCTTCTGGATCTGCGGTCCGCTGCCCTCCACCGACAGCATCAGCCTTCCGCCATTCTCATCGATCTCCGCCCGAAGGATGTTCACCATCAGGTCGTAGTACTTGACGAGCTTGAACGTGATCGGCTCGCTCACCAGGTCTGGCGAGAAGGTGATGAGGAACTTCTTCATCGGCATCACTCCACCTCCTCTCTCGCGTGAAGGTCGAGCGGCGCCTGAGTTCTCGACTCCGGAAGGTCGGCCACCTTCTCCGTGAGCAGGAACTCTCCCTTCATGATGCTCTTCTTGAGCGTCTCGGCAATCATCTTGGCCTTCTGGTACGATGAGATGGAGGAGGTCCTGACCTTCTTCCCGTTGATCTCGATCGATCCCGATTTGAGCTCGGAGTACGAGACCTCACGGACCGTCGTCTTGTTCCTGGATTGGACGGAGTAGTCGAGCACCGGCGCGAAGATCTGATCGTCCCGGATCATGACCGCCTTCATCATATCCTCGTCGAGTATCGGGATTGGAATGCCTAGCCCGAGGCCGAGAGTGACCCCGTACTTGTGGAACGTTAGGCCGCGGACATAATCGGAGGACATCTGCTTCATGTCCCCGATGACCGCGAGCGTCCTGGAGGAGCCCTTCGGGACGCCGTTCACCGTAGGCACATTCGTCTTGAACTGGGTACCCTCCCAGGCGACGTATCCCTGGGCTCCGCCGAGGAAGATCCTCGTCCCTATGCCGATGGTGCGAAGCTGCGGATCGTTAAGGAGAGGAGAGAGCTGTCCTGCTGACGAGTATGTCGCGTTTCCATAACGGGGGAGCAGCTTGCCCATGTAGGTATAGAGGGTCCTGTCCGATGAGTTGGTCGCGACGCCGTAGTTCTGATAGGCGTTCCTCGGGTTGTACATGTACGCCTGGTTGATCGTCTTGAGGCTTACCCAGGTATCGATATCCTTGCGTGGATAGCAGTCGGTGCCGTATGACATCGCTTTGAGCCTGACGGCCTTCCCGGAGATCAGGTCCTCGAGGACATGCGCTCCTCCGTACTCGAGGCTTCCATCGGCCCTCGGCTCGGCCGCGCCGATGTAGGCGTCAACTGCAGCCAGCCCACCGTAGGCGGGAACATCATTCAGCCAGACCTTCGCCATCTTGATCGGCGGCTCGGAGTGGCCGAAGTTCAGGAAGGCGCCTGAGGAGCACATCGCGCCGAACGTCCCGGTCGTCACGACGTCAACTTCCTTGGTCGCCCTCTCCACCCCTTCGCGTTCGGCGACCTCGATGATCTCCTCGGCCGTCAGCACGACGGCCTCGCCCTTCTTGATCTTCTCGTTGATCTCCCGATAGGTCCGCTTCATCTGTTCGCCCCGGACAGCTTTCTCCAAATCGCTTCACGATAGTTAAATGTTGCTCACTTTCACTTGAGCAAGCCTTTCGCCACCGCCAGCTCCGCGTTGAGCACGGAGCCTCCAGCACCTCCCCGGATGGTATTGTGGGAGATAAGGAACATCTTGAGGTAGCCGTCCTTCTTCCTCAGTCGTCCCACCGTCACGCTCATCCCCCTGGCCCTTGCCGGTTCTCCGGCGTTCAGGTCCCAGAGAGGCTGAGGCCTGTCGGCCTCCTCGCGCACGATGATCGGCTCGATTGGAGCGGTCGGAAGCTTGAGCTTCTGCGGCTCAGGGCGGAAGGCGCTCATGGTCGCCATCGCCTCCTCGCACGTGCAGTCCTTGCTTGTGAGGATGACCGCGGACTCGGTGTGACCGTCGTGGACCGGCACCCTGGCGCAGTTCGCCAGCATGCCGAACGAGGCGTTCTCGACCTTCGTCCCGCTGACGGTGCCGAGCATCTTGTGCAGCTCCGCCTCCATCTTCTCCTCCTCGCCCTTGATGTACGGGATCACGTTGTTGAGGATGTCGAGCGACGGCACTCCAGGGTATCCCGCTCCAGAGACGGCCTGGTAGGTCGAGACGATGACCTGCTTCAGTCCATACGCGTCCTGCAGCGCCTTCGCCGGCACGGCCAGCCCGGTCGTCGAGCAGTTCGCGTTCGTCACGATGAACCCGCCGTCCTTGTAGCTCGGCTGTGCCTTGATCAGCATCACGTGGTCCGGGTTGACCTCGGGGATGAGCAGCGGAACGTCGTCGTCCATGCGGTGAGAGCCGGCGTTCGAGAACACCGCCACGCCCGCATCCGCCAGAGAGGATTCGTAGTCCTTCGCGATCTCGGAAGGCAGGCCGGAGAAAGCCACGCGGCAGTTCTTCGCGATCTTCTTGACGTCGATTTGCTCCACCTTGCGCGCCATCGTCTCGGGCATGAAGCCGTAGTCCTTGACCTTGACCACCTCGCTCAGCCTCTTGCCCTCGGATCGCTCCGAGGCGTACAGGCCATGGATCTCGAACCAGGGGTGGTCCTCGAGCATCTGGACGAACCGCTGCCCTATCATTCCGGTGGCGCCTAGCACGGCGACCTGCATCTTCCTCATTCGATCCCTCCGAAGTACTTTCTTCCCGCTTCCATCATCTCCACGAAGCGCTCGCCGCCCGGTTCCGTCGCGGCCTTGCGGACCTCCTCGACGGATTCGACGAGCAGGTCGAGCACCTCCTGGGTGTGGGGGTTCACATGCTGTATCTCATAGTAAAGCTCTGGGTTTTCCCCAGCGACCCCCTTCGCCGCGTTCTCCTGTCGGTCGAAGGTAGTCGAGGCGAACGACTTGAGCTCGTTGTATGGATGTCCGCTCTTCACCAACGCATTGAAGAAGGCGATGTTGACCGCGTGGCTCACCCCTAGCACGTAGGCGATGATCTCGTCGTGCTTCTCCACCTTGATGGTTCGCACGTTCAGGCCGACGCCTTCGAACAGCTCCTTCGTCTGCTTCGTGCCCTCATCCGAGCCGCAGTCGCAGATGACCAGGTTCTTATCGAGAAGGAGGCGCGTGTCAGGGCCGAACATGGGATGCACGCTCGAGACCCTGACCTTCTTCGCCGCCGCTTTCTTCAGGATCGGGACGACCGACTCCTTGACCGAACTGACGTCGAAGACGAGGGCCTTGGGCTTCAACGCCAGGACACTCTCCAGCATCTCCGGCGTCCGGCCTATCGGCGTCGCGAGCACGACAACATCCGCGCCCGCCACCGCCCTCCTCAGGTCGTTCTCGAACGGGAACCTCGTGCTCGAGACGATGTCGTGGACCATGACCTTGTGACCGCGCTCCGCGAAGAATCGGCTGAGCCAGCTGCCCATCTTCCCCGAGCCGCCGACGATGGTGATCCTCTTCGGATCCTTCACCTTGGGGATCCGCATCTGGGCATCGACCGATTCCCGGATCAGAAGCCTGGCTATCTCCGCCGCGGCCTCCTCCGAGATGCCCGATTCCTTCGCCCTGGAGGCGTACCTGGCGATGACCTGGTCCTCGACCCTGAGGTTGCGGACCGGAGCCGCGCGCCCGGCCTTGTACAGCCCCATCTTGTTCGCCAAGCGCATCCTCTGTCCAATCATGTCCAGGATCTGGTTGTCCACTTCTTCGATGTGCCACCTCATCGCATCCACGCTATCTGGCAATGTAACCACCTCTCATGCAAAGGTCCGCGAGCACGAGCGCCGCCGCCGCCTCGACGACCACGACCGCACGGGGGACGATGCACGGGTCGTGCCGCCCCTCGATCACCAGGGTCGTGTTCTCCTTCTTGGCGAGGTCGACGCTGCGCTGCTCCTTCGATATCGATGCCGTCGGTTTAAAGGCCACTCTGAGATCGAGCGGCATGCCGTTCGACAATCCTCCGAGGATGCCTCCGGCGTTGTTGGTGACCGTGACCACCTTCCCGTCCTTGATCTCGAACGGGTCGTTGTTCTGAGAGCCCTTCATCGTCGAGGAACGGAACCCCGCCCCGAACTCGACCCCTTTGACTCCCGGGATCGAAAGCATCATCTTTGCCAGGTCTCCATCGAGCGTGTCGAAGAAAGGCTCGCCCACGCCGACCGGAAGGCCCACCGCGAGGCATCTCACCACCCCGCCGACGCTGTCACCCTCCGACCTCGCCTTGAGGATCTCCTTTTCCATCGAGGCGGCCGACTTCGGGTCCGCGGCCCTGGTGGAATATCTCCATGGCACTCGTCTGATCGTCGCGAAGTCGTGCTCCTTGAGGTCCTCGATGCTGCCGATGGAACATGAATATGCCCCTATCTGGATGCCCTTCGTTTCAAGCAGCGTTATCGCCACCGCCCCCGCTGCGACGATCGGCGCGGTCATTCGGCCGGAGAACTGCCCCCCGCCACGTATGTCGTGCGCCTCGCCGTATCTCACCGTTGCCGGATAGTCGGCGTGTCCCGGGCGCGGGATGTTCCGGAACCTCTCGTACTTCGACGAATCGGTGTTCCGGTTCTGGATGAAGAACTGGATCGGTCCTCCGCTCGTCACGCCGTCGACGATGCCCGATTGTATCTGGACGGCATCCTCCTCGGTCCGGAGCGTGCCGATGCCCTCGGCCGGTTTGCGCAGGTCCACCAGCGATTGTACCTGCTCCTGACCCACCTTCAGGCCGGAGGGCACTCCGTCGAGCACGCACCCGACGCCGGGGCCGTGGCTAGAGCCGAACAGGGTCAGTCTGAGCGAGACGCCGATCGAGTTCATGGCAGCAGTTCCACCTTTCCGCCCAATGTCCTAATGTCGTCGATGAACCTTGGATACGAAACGTAGTAGCTCTCGCCTTGGCTTATCGTCGTCGTCCCTTTGGCGATCGTCCCCGCGACCGCTCCGGCCATGAGGATCCGGTGGTCTCCGAGCGAATCGATCTCAGTCCCGTGAAGCTCGACTGGGCCCTTGATAAGGCATCCGTCGCGCTTCTCCTGGATGTCCGCTCCCATCGCTTTGAGGAAGTCCGTCGTGGAGGCGATCCGATCGCTCTCCTTGTGGCGCACGTGCTCCGCGTTCTTGATCACCGTTTGCCCCTTCGCCTGCGTGGCGAGGACCGATACTATGGGGAAAAGGTCCGGCGCGTCGGAAAGGTCGACCTCGGTCGCCCTCAGCTCTCCTGGCAGCGCTCTCACGCTCGATGCTCCACTGATGACCCCCGCCCCGAAGTCTTCGAGGATATGGAGGATCGCCTTGTCCCCTTGCTTGTCGTTAGGGTCCAGCCCGCTGACGACCACCCCGTCCCCGAGCGCCCCCGCGACAAGCATGAACGCCGCCGAAGAATAATCGCCTGGCACCTTGTAGTTCGAGGCCTTGTACCTCTGCCTTCCTGGGATGCGGAAGCCCTTGTCCGTCATCTCGACTTCGACACCGAACTCCCGCATCATGCCCATCGTGATCTCCACGTAGGGCCTGGACTTGAGCGGGGCGGTGAGAACGACCTCGGTGTCAACGTCCTTTGGCGGCGAACAAATGAGGAGCGACGAGATGAACTGCGAGCTGACATCCCCGCGGATGTGCGTCTCCCCGCCCCGATTAGGGCCGCGCACGATGAGCGGTGCCTGTCCGTTGCCCCGGGTCGAGGCGCACTCCACCCCCATCTCCCTTAGCGCGTCGATGAGCGGCTGCATCGGCCTTCTCCGGATCGATTCATCGCCGGTGAGGACGGTGTGGCACGGTAGCAGGGATGCTACCCCTGCCATGATCCTGATGGTCGTGCCTGAGTTTTCCGCGTTCACGACGTCGTCGGGGCAACTCAATCGTCCTCCGTCCATCGTGATG
>JBEKAR010000003.1:0-24757 GCA_050015815.1 Methanomassiliicoccales archaeon
CCCTCGAAGATCTTCATCACCAGTGCCCCGTTCTTCCTGAGCGTCCTCTCCGCGAACTCGAGGGCGTGCTCGCAGAGGTCGACCGATCGCGCGTGGTCCATCGAGTAGCTGCCGGAGATGTTCGGCGACATGTCCGATAGCACGACGTCCACCTTCTCCTCGGGCAGGAGCTCCAGGACGTCGGTCACGGTGTCGTCCTTCCGCATGTCCCCCTGGACGGTGATGACGCCATCGATCGGCTCGATGGGCTGCAAATCGACCCCGATAACTCTTCCTTTCGGTCCCACCCTCTCCGCCGCCACCTGGAGCCATCCTCCAGGTGCTGCCCCTAGGTCCGTCACGACCGCCCCCGGGCGCAGTAGATGAAACTTGTCATCGATCTGAATGAGCTTGAACGATGCTCGGCTTCGGTAGTCCAATTGTTTCGCCTTCTTGTAGTACGGGTCACGCCGGCGATCCGCCAGCCATCTCTCAGACACATGTCACGGATTTTGCCCCCTCCAGATAAACCTTTGCAGAGGCGGAAGCGGGAGGGCCCGTTCCCCAGCGGAGCGAAGCTTATTTCCGCTTCTCGGGCCTACGCCATTCCGACCAATATGGCCAAGTCGCACATGACCTACGCGAAGGCGGGAGTGGACATCGATGCGAAGTCGCTCGCCATCGACGCGCTTGTCGGCCGACTGAAGTACCGGCGGAGGGGCCGGGGCAGGGACATGAAGGTCAGGGGTCAGTTCACCTCGCTCATCGATTTCGGGGACGTCGCCCTCACGCTCTGCACCGACGGTGTCGGGACGAAGCTGCTCGTCGCCAAGGCGCTGGGCAAGTGGGACACTGTCGGCATCGACTGCATGGCCATGAACGTCAATGACACCATCTGCGTTGGCGCGGAACCATTCGCCTTCGTCGACTACATCGCGCTTGACAAGCCGGACCCCGTGGTCACAGAGCAGATCGGAATAGGTCTCGACGAGGGCTCGAGGCTGGCGAACGTCGACCTGGTCGGCGGAGAGATCGCGGTCTTGCCAGAGATGGTGAAGGGGCTCGACCTCTCGGGCACTTGCCTAGGCTTCGTTGGCAAGAAGAAGTACGTGGATGGGTCGAAGATCAAGGTCGGCGACGCCATCATCGGCCTTCCTTCATCTGGCATACACTCCAATGGCCTGAGCCTGGCGCGCAAGGTCCTCAAAGCCAACAAGATCGATTTCCACGAACGCATCCCGAGGCTCGGCAAGAGCGTCGGTATGGAACTGCTCCGGCCGACGACGATCTACGTAAGGCCGATCGTCAAGATGCTCAAGAAGTGCGAGGTGACCGGCATGGTGGATGTGACCGGGGGCGGTCTGCGCAACTTCGTCAGGCTGAAGGAAGGCGTGAAGTTCGAGATCGACGAACCGCTTCCACCGCAGCCCATATTCGAGATACTTCAGGAGCTCGGGGGCCTCGAGCTGAAGGAGATGTACCAGACTTTCAACATGGGCATGGGCTTCGGGATCGTCTGCTGTGAGTCCGAGGCAAAGTTGGTCGTCAAGGCGCTCGGGGGCGGGGCAAGGGTCGTCGGCCATGTGACGAAGGGCGAAGGCGTGTCCTGCAAGCCGCTAGGCATTAGCTACGGGGAGTACTGACTCTCGCGTCCGATCAAGCCCATCGTGATGTGTGGATTGAATACATCACATATTCGGCGCGAGCGAGCCGGCGGCGGAGTGCTTGATACTCCAGCCCGGACCGCAAGAAAGGTGATGCCATAACAATGGCCAGCAGATCCGAAGTTCGACATCTTTGCACCGGGGCTCTTCATCATTTGGGCTCGTATGTCCGCCGTGATGCCTGTGACTTGGCCCCGTATTCGCCGATTCCAATTGGCGCCCCGCGCCTCATCGCATGAGCAATGACCGCCACAACGGCTCCCAACGCGGTGCATGTCTCTAGCGAGTAACCGCCGAAAGTAATGTCCAGGTGGCGTTCAGCGACCTCGGACAGCTCCCTGGGCACACCCTTCGGACCGGTGCCAAACACGAAGACGAGGCCCTGTCCGTTGACCAGCAAACTCGACGCCTCCTCGACGCCCAACCGCTTCTTCTCGTCGACGTTGCACGTCGTCAGAACGAACCTCCCTAGCTGAGGCGGAAGCCCCTTCTTCATGTAGGGGAACGTCGAGAACCGCCCCTTCGCGGTGATCTCCTTCAGATAGGAGCCGTCCTCACCGATTGACGTTGTGGTCGCGACCCAATCGGCGATCTCCTGCGGCGTGGTCAGCTCTTGCGGGAACGGAAAGCCGAACGTGGCGAGGTTGAAGTCAAAGGCTAAAGCGAGTGGTCCCGCTCTCGCGAGAATCCGTCTGTGCGCCTCGCGGAAGGCCTTCGGGTCGTACGAGTTCCAAAGTGCGATCGTAGCGCGGCCGGTTCTTGCCATAGTTCACCAGAATAGAAGATGAAAGGGGGTAAAGAGTTTCTCACTTGGTTTTCAGCGGCACCTGTTTGATTCCTTCGAGCATGTCGCCGTTCCAGTTGTACTTCAGCCGCTTCCTCCCCTTCCACAATCCCTTCTGGAGGATGTAGCCGGTGACCAGGCTGAGGCCAATCGATGCCTCCACGTAGGCGACAGACTTCGTCGCGTTGCGGTTGATCTTGCCCCAGGACTGCGCCTCCTCGAAGGTGCAGCCGGAGAGCCCACCCCACTGCGGCGCGTCCATCGTTATCTGTACCGCGTAGTGGTGGCCGCCTTTGTCGTAGCCGAGCGTCTCAGCGATAACTTCGGTCTGCTGGATGTAGTTCTTCGGCACGCCGCCGCCGACGTAGACCACACCGGTCTTGTCCGACTTGATCTTTATCTGCGCCAGCTCCCAGTTGTCCCGGATCGGATCGATGCGCATGAACTCCTCGCTCTTCTTTCTGCGCTCGGCGTAGAGGCCAGTGAGCCCGATGCCGATCGAGGAGTCGTTCAGCGCCGGAACGAAGACGGGCACGCCGAACTTATACGCGGTGCCCAGGATCGAGTTGGTGTCCTTGGCGCAATGCGAGCCGAGGATCTGCATGAACTCTCGGCTGGAGTATCCGCGTGGCTCGAGCTCTCCCGCGATCTTGCCGATGACCGCGTCGGTCTCGCGGAACTTGTTCTCGTCGACTAGCGTGTCGTAGATCCTGTCGATGAAGAACTCGCGCAGCTTGAGGTCGTCGACCAGGGGCGAGGTCTTGTAGTGGCTGTAGCCCCGCGCCTGATAGAAGTCCTGGTATGGGATTGCGCCAATCGTGACGACCGCATCGACCACGCCATAGCGGATCAGATCAGCGATGACCTTCCTCAGCCCGGCCGCGACGAGCGGTCCGGCGAGCCCGAGGATGATGGTCGGGCGGGCCTCGTCCTTCATCGCGTTCTCCAGGGCCATCGCGCAGGTGGCGATGGAGCGGCTCTGCACCGAGCTGTCCTTGTACGCTTCAACCAGGTCGGCCACTGTTGTGATATTGTCGAAATCGATGGCCTTGACCTTCTCCTTTAGGATATCGGATTTCCGGACCATGATAACTAGCGAGAGTAATCTGATTTTAGTATTTCCAGATTTGCCCTAAGGTGGCGGCCTGGGTCTGCATCAGGCCTTCTGCTTCTCCGCCTTTTTCGGCCTCGAGCAGATCGCGTATAGGTCACCGTCGAAGAACACGTCGAGGTCGGGGTTCGCGTCCTGTATCTCCTTAATCTTGTTCAGGACCTCCCGCAGCGTCAAGTCGCTCTTCTTGTCAATCTTGACGTGCACCCGCGTTTCCATGAAAACTGGCTCCTGGCAGCGACCGAATCCTTAGTAAGAACTTCTCCGGCATATATACTCTCTTTCCGGCCTGCCGACCCGATGCCAGCCTGGAAAGGCAATGCGGACATCCCGATCGCGGCGAAGGGCAATTGTTCGGACGTCGAACCCCGTGTCGAAATGTTGAAATATGATGCTGGCGAGTGGAGAGACATTCCGGGCAGGGGTTCGTCGTTGAGCAGGAAGGGGAAGGGATCGGAAGAGAATATCGGAGATGACCCTCCCCAAGCTGCTGCCAACGGAGAGAACGGCTCAGGTGAGAAGACCGAAGAGCTGCGAAGGTGGCTCAGCGGTGATAAATCGGGGCTTCTGGATTGGCTCAGTGAGGAAGGCGGGCAAGAGGCTGCGCAAGACGCCGGAGAGACCGCGCCGGAGTCCAAACGGATCGCAGAGATCCGCCGGACGGCCGAGCTTCTGAAATCAGAGACGGAGCGCCTCAACGAGGCCTTGGCCGAGAGCAAGCGTGCCGGAGCGGGCCCATCCTCAGTGCTGGTCGCCGAACAGCTCAAGGGAGTTCTCGAGCTGCAGGACGAACTGAGGAAGCAGGTCGAGAACCTCGCTAAGATCGACAGCGAGCTCAGGGGAGACCTCGACGCCGCGCTCTCCTCGCTCCCGAAGAGCCAAGAGGAGATCGCGAGGAAGCAGGTCGAACTGAGGGAGAGGGAGATCCTCCTGGAAAGCAAGGAACAGGGCGCAGCGTTCCCAGCGGAGGGAGCCTCGAGCGAGGGAGCGGAGGGCCTGGAGCAGCGCTACAAGGCGGAGCTGCGGGAGAAGGAGGTCGAGTTCAAGGAGGTGGAGCGCGAGTACCGCTCCAAGATCGATTACCTCGCCGAGGAGCTGAAGACGAAGGGACTCGAGCTGCAGCAGTCGGACGAGGAATTGAAGATACTGCGCATGGGCGCGAACGGGTCGACGAAGGTGGTGGAGGACCGCCTGAAGAGCCTGCAGGAGAAGGAGATGCGTGTCCTGCTCATGGACGAGGAGGTCGCCAGGCTCAAGATCGAGATCCGCGAGCGGGACGACGAGATGAAGAAGATCAAGGAGATACTCGGATACAAGGAACAGGAGCTACTTCGCCGGGAGGAGGACCTCGATTACCGCGAGAAGCTTCTCAACACCGAGCGGACGAGGTTCGACTCGGCGAAGAAGGAGGCGACTGGCATCGAGGAGGTCGAGCAGAAGAACCGCCTTGAGGGCCTGAAGGCAGAGGTGCAGCTCAAGGAGGAGGAGCTGCTCACTAAGGAGAAGTACCTGAACGCCAAGGCGGAGGAGCTGCGCCTGAGAGAGCAGGGCGTGATCGAGGATGAGATCGTCAAGCGGGAGGGGGAGAGGGAGATCGAGGTCAAGGTGGCGAGGGCCAAGACCGGCAACCCGCGCTTCGACGACCTGCTGCTCGGCGGCATACCGTTCGGCTCGAACATAATGATCCACGGACCTCCGTTCGTCGGCAAGGAGGTCATGATCGGCCAGTTCATCATGGAAGGGCTGAGGAAGGGCGTCCCGGCGATCTGGGTCATTACCGACAAAACGCCGAAGGACGTCAGGTTAGAGATGACGCCGATCATCTCCGGCTACGAGGAGTACGAGCGCATTGGCCTGGTGCGTTATGTCGACGCCTACTCGGTGAGCATGGGAGAGAGCGCGGACGATCCACACACCTCGTACGTCGCCGAGCCGACGGACCACGACAAGATAATGGAGGCGACAGAGAAGATAGCGAAGGAGTTCAAGGAGAAGCATCGCTACTACCGCCTCGCCTTCCGCTCCCTCTCGACCCTCATCGCGTACTCCGACCCGAACACGGCGTTCCGCTTCCTCAGCCCGTTCTGCGGACGGCGCAAGAGGGATGGCGCCGTCTCCATGTACTCCATCGAGAAGGGGGTCCACGGCGAGCAGGAGATACAGATGCTCGGCTCGATCATGGACGGGATGGTCGACTTCAAGCTGGACCAGCTGAAGAACTACTTCTCGGTGCAGGGGGTCTGTGATGTGCAATCACGCTCATACATCAGGTACACCGTCGGCAAGCACGGACTGAGCATCGGTTCGTTCTCGCTAGATCATATCAGGTGAGTCGAAGAGACGAATTCAGAGAAATGAACCGAAGCGACCGCGGAGAGATCAGGCCACTTCGACGCCGCTCGACTCGCCCGGCTTCTTCTGGGGCTGTTGCACGTTGATGCGTGGCATCGGCACAGGTGGCGGCAAGCGCAGGTCGCGTGCGATGAGGAGCGCGGTCGGGATGCAGTTCGGGACGACGGTGTTGTGCACCAGGTTCGCCGCCTCGGGCGGCATTGAGTTCTGGCGCTGCCACTCGGCGACCACGCCTGGCGCCTCGGCAAGAACGAGCTGCCCCTCGATCTTGATGTATCCGAGGCCGACGTAGTTCGCGGTGAACCTGAAATCGACCGCGACCGAATCGTCCGGCAGCCCGGTAATCTGGGTCACGGTGCTGTTGTGGTCGATGCGGATGTTGTTCAGCTTCTCTCCTTGCTTCGCGAACCGCTTCGCCTCAATCCCCGTCATCTCGAAGCTTTTGATCTGCATTTCCGCCACCTAATCAGGCCCTGCGTTAATAGAACTTACCCACCTTACGGCCCGGTGAAAGAACTAGAGTGCCGCAGGCCGGACTCGAACCAGCGACTTCAAGATCTTCAGTCTTGCACTCTCCCAGCTGAGTTACTGCGGCGCGCCTACCGGACAAGGCGAAGACGTCTAATATACTTTGTTGGGTTCCGAGTTCGCCAGGTCAGACGGGCGCCCTGTGACGTCCGTCTAGGTCCGCTTCAACCGTGATGCGGGACAAGGGCATCAATGAGCCTGCTTTTTTCAACATTTTCAGACACAGCCAGCAAGCCCAACATGTTTATATATCCAAGAATTGCTCAATTGAGCACCGAGCTGGGGGATTGGTCAACTGGTGCTTAAGCAACGAGAGTGCCGTCCATTCTCAAGGAGGGACAGGAGCCGCCTCCTTAAGAAAGAAAGGGACGAACGAGGAGTCGCTTCGACGGTCGGCACCATCATGGCCCTGCTCGTGTTCCTCACCTTCCTCGCTCTTTTCACCAACACCTATGTCCCTATCTGGATGCTCGACAACGAGCGCGGGCACATGGCCGAGGTGAGCGACCAGTTCAGTGACCTGAAGGGCAAGATCGACAACATGGTGGTCATGGCCTCAACCACTGGTTCTACCACGCTGAACATGTATGCTCCCTTCACGCTCGGCTCCAATGGCATCCCGATATTCGCTACGGCCACAGCTGGACAGTTGACCTACGTACCGTTCAGCCAACAGAACGCCTCGGTCGAAGTGAAGTTCGTGTACGGTCTCGACGCCCTGCATCCTAACACGGCTGTCGACAGTTACGGAGGAGGGATGGTGCAGCTCTACGCCCCGAACCGGTACTACGTGCAGCAGTGGATGGCCTATGAGAACGGCGCCATCCTGGTGAAGCAGATCGACGGCCAGCTTATTAATGCGATTCCGAGCCTCGATGTGTCCAAGTCCGGTTCCTATTCCAATGTGAGCTTTACCCAGTTCAACTTCATCGGCAAGAACACGACGGTAACCGGGACGGGCGCCACCGGGCTCAACATCGAAATGATCTACCTCGACCAGGAGTCCTACATGAACTACACCGCGACTAGCCAGACGCAGACGCCACTTCTGTTCACGATGACGTTCCACACGCAGTACGGCCTCGCCTGGTACTCCTACCTGGACAAGATGCTCAGAAGTGAAGGACTGAACAATCAGACCGAAGGGTCAACTCATGATTACAAATTGATCTATGGCAACCCGAGCCACACGGTTGTCACGCTGTCCTTCCTGAAGGTGTACAAATTCAACTACAACGTAGCGACGCTGAACCTGGCGGTGCCGAATGCCTAAGACAAAGAAAGTGAAGAAGGAGAAGAAGTCGAAGGCCCGCCAGAAGGATCCGCCGCCTCAGGACGACATCGAGATCCAGACCACCAAGGTGACGGACAAGATGCGCGACTCCTACCTCAAGCTCATGAGGAAGATGACGCCCCACCACGCCTCCATGATCATGCTCCCGGCCGGACAGGTGGCGCAGAGGATCGAGTGGTCGAAGGGGAAGGGCTCCGGCATCACCGAGATACCGAAGATCACCGACCCGGCGATCGAGGTCGCGGACCTGTATCCAGTCCACGAGCCGTACAGCTACATCCGCATCACGTTCAACAGTGAGAACTCGGAGTACGTCCTTGAGCCGATCGAGCCGAACCTGACGGACAAGGAAGAGAAGCTCCTCGCGCTGATACGCGACACGCTGCAGAGGACCCTAGGCTACGAGTGGGAGAAGCTCACCAGCCTGGACAAGGGGGAATATCTCCGCGAGAGCGTCGAGTCGTTCATCCGCACCAGGGGGATCAAGGTAGACCCGGTGGCGAAGAAGAAGATAGGCTACTACATCACCCGAGACTTCGTCGGCTACGGAGTCATCGACTCCCTGATACGCGACGAGAACATCGAGGACATCTCGTGCGACGGCGTCAAGGTCTTCCTGTTCATATTCCACCGCAAGTACGAAAGCGTCAGGACGAATCTCAAGTTCGAGACCGAGGACGCGCTCAATTCGTTCATCGTCGCCCTGGCCCAGAGGTGCGGAAAGCAGATCTCCGTCTCCAGCCCGATCCTGGATGGCACAACGCCGGAAGGCCACCGCGTCCAGGCCACGTACTCGCGCGAGGTGACGACCAGAGGAGGCACGTTCACCATCCGCCGGTTCAAGGAGAAACCTTTCACCCCGGTCGACCTGATCAAGTACGGCACCGCGAGCCCGGAAATGATAGCCTACTTCTGGCTCGGCGTGGAGCACGGCGAGTCGAGCATCATCTGCGGAGGCACCGCGTCAGGCAAGACAGCGACGCTCAACTCGATCGCCCTGTTCATCCCGCCCGGCGCGAAGATCGTCACCATGGAGGACACCCGCGAGATTAATCTCCCGCACGAGAACTGGATCCCCGGCACTACAAGATCGGGGGTGGGTGAGAAGGAAGCATCATCAGGGAAGTCGGCGGGTGAGATCGACATGTATGATTTGGTGCGCGCCGCGCTGAGGCAGCGGCCGAACTACATCATCGTCGGTGAGGTGCGTGGCAAGGAGACGTACATCATGTTCCAGGCGATGGCGACGGGCCACACGACCTACTCGACGATGCACGCCGACTCCGTCAAGTCGATGGTCAACCGTCTCGAGAACCCGCCGATCAACTGCCCGAGGATCCTTCTCACCGCTCTGAGAAACGTCATCATTCAGACGCACGCAAGGGTCGGGACGGAACTGGTCAGGAGGATCAAGCAGGTGGTCGAAATCGTCGGGTTCGAGCCCGAGACGAACGAGCTCATCACCAACACCGTATACGAGTGGGACCAGGCGACGGACAAGTTCGTCTACAAGGGCCATTCGTTCCTCTTCGATAAGATCATGGAGATGAAATCGCTGACCCACGAGCAGATGATGACCGAGTTCAACCGCAGGGTGGACATTATCCGCTATCTGGTATACCGCGACGTTACAGACCACAAGAAGATCTGGTCGCTGATCAACGCCTACTACAAGGAAAGCGATAAAACGATCGCACGCGTGCGCAAGGAACTACAGGAAGGGGGTCTTGAAGTTGCCACCTGAGGTCTCTGACATATTCGCCCGATTCGAGACATCGAAGAAGGGTTACCTCAAGACGCAGACGTCGGATGAGATCACGGAGAACTGGGGGGCACACGTAGTCCGCCTTCCCAGCGGAGCCGTCCCAGATTACGTTAAGCTGACAAAGTACCAGGAGTTCAGCTGGAGGACCGTCGGAAAGATGGCGCGACTTCGGGCGAAGCCGAACCCCAAGCTCGAGCTCAGCTTGCTGCAGGCGCACATGCGCATGCGGCCAGAGGAGTACGTCGCCTACGTCTGGATGACGGCGATCCTGGTCGGCGTCGTGATGGCGGTCATAGCCGTCTCCATGGGCAGCCTGCTCATCGCATTCCTGAACATCAACGCCGCCTTCGTGGTCATCTTCTCCGTCCTGCTCGTGGTGATACCCCCGGTGTTAGCGTACATCATCCTGATGGCCACGCCTGCTAGCAAGGCCAAGAGCAGGGGACGGGACATTGAAAAGCGGATCGGGCCAGCGATGAGCTTCATCTCGGCGATGGCCTCGGCCGACGTGAACGTCGACGTCATCTTCAAAGAGCTGTCCAGACAGTCGATCTACGGGGAGATCAAGGCTGAGGCGGAATGGATCACAAGGGACACGGAGCTTCTCGGCATCGACATCCTGACCGCCATCGGCAAGGCGGCGCAGAGGACGCCCTCGTCGAAGTTCCAGGAGTTCCTACAGGGGGTGGTCACGACCTCCACCTCCGGCGGACAGCTGAAGCCTTACTTCCTGCAAAAGGCAGAGCAGTTCGAGAAGGAGTCGAAGCTCGACATGCGCGCGCAGCTCGAGACCCTGGGACTGATGGCCGAGACCTTCGTCACCGTGGTGGTCGCATTCCCGCTGTTCCTCGTCGTCATCATGGCGATTATGGCGATCGTTCCGGGCGGCGGCGGGAGCCCTCAGTTCACGGTTCTGTTGCTCTGGCTGGTGGTCCTGTTGATGATCCCGATCTCGCAGTTCGGATTCATATTCTTCATCTGGAACTCGACGAAGGAGTCGTCGATATGAGGTGGTCACATGGCTGAGGATCTGCTGGACATCAAAGAGCTGGATCGGACCAAGAAGGACTACAGCCGGACCCTGCTCATCATAGGGGTCGTGGCCGCCGTCATACTGTTCGCCCTGGCCGCCCTGACGGCCCTAAATATGATCAATACCGGGTTCGAATGGATCGACTTCGCCGCTATAGGGCTGATGGCGATCTGCGGACCGTATGGTTTCTACACCACTTACAAGTATAACAAGACGAAAGCGATCGAGGCGAGACTGCCGGACTTCCTGCGAGACGTCGCCGAAGCTGGCAGGTTCGGCATGACCCTCGCAGAAGCGATCAAGGTCGCCAGCCGCGGAAGGTACGGCGGCCTGACGCCGGAGATCAGAAGGATGGCGGCGCAGATCGAATGGGGGGTCCCGGCGGCAGAGGCGATAAGGCTCTTCGCGGAAAGGGTCGACACGCCCCTCGTCAAGAGGATGATGTCGATCATCATCAAGGCGAACGACGCAGGCGGCAGCGTCGCCGACGTCCTGACGATGGTGGCGCATGACGCACGAGAGACGATGCTGACCCAGAACGAACGCAAGGTCGCGATGGCGACGTACACGGTCGTCATCTACGTTTCGTTCATGGTCTTTATCGCCACGATCTTCATCCTGAACGTGACGTTCCTGCCGAAGATGGTCCAAGCGGGAAGTCAGGTCGCGGCGGGAGCAGCCAATGTGGGCCAGGCTTTGCCGGTTTCGATCGACACGAGTGTCATCTCGACCATTCAGCTCATCTTCGTCGTCGCGGTCATCATCCACGCCTTTGGAGATGGAATACTGGCAGGAGTGCTTCAGGACGGCAGGATTCAGAACGGGATGAGGCATAGCTTCATCATGCTGGTCATCGGCCTGATTGGCACCAGATTGCTCGGGTGATCCAAATGGCCTCTAGCTCGCAGGAAGAGATCGTGATCGAACAGGAAGAGCCTGGGAGAGGCAGCCTCAAGGCGGGCTACCTCAGCTTCCTCCTCCGCATAAAAGGCAGGCCGATGAAGGTTAGGGTGCCGAGCAAGATTGAGGCCGAGTCCGACACTGTGACCGATATCCCGAGGATCGGAGACCCGAACGTCGACGAGGTCGAGATCAACCCCGTCTATCCGCCCTACTCATTCGTGCGCATCAAGTACGACAACACCTCGTCGGAGTACCTGTACGAGGTGATCGAGCCTTCACTCTCCGAGGACGAGCGCAGCCTTCTGGACGTGACGAAGAGCGCGCTCATCATGACCCTCAACATCACCGACCTCAAGACTGTCCAGGAGAAGGAGGAGATCGTCAAGAAGGGGGCGGAGCAGCTCTGGAAGCGCTTCGGCGTGAGCCCGAACCCCGCCTCGAGGGAGAGGATCTTCTACTACCTCCACCGGGACTTCATCGGTTACGGGGCGATCGACGCGATGATGGTCGACCCGAACGTCGAGGACTGCTCCTGCGACGGAGTCGACATCCCGCTCTACATATTCCACCGCAAGTATGGCTCAATCCGCTCGAACATCAAGTTCGAGAAGGAGCTCGACCTAGATTCGTTCGTCATCTGGCTGGCGCAGAAGTGCGGCAAGCACATATCCGTGGCCGACCCGCTGCTCGACGCGACGATACCCGATGGTTCGAGGCTGAACGCCACCCTCGGCAAGCACGTGACGAAGAGAGGTTCATCGTTCACCATCAGGCGGTTCAAGGAGAACCCGTTCACCCCGGTCGACCTGCTGAAGTTCAAGACGATGAGCACCGACATGATGGCTTACCTTTGGACCGCGACCGAGTACGGGAGTTCGATGCTGGTCTGCGGGGGCACCGCATCGGGCAAGACGACGACGCTCAACGCGGTGCTGCTGTTCATCCCACCCCAGATGAAGATCGTGAGCATCGAGGACACTCGCGAATTGAACCTTCCTCACGAGAACTGGATACCGGCTCTCACCCGCGAAGGCTTCGGCGGAAAGAGGTCGGCCACCACTGGCAACATCGACATGTTCGACCTGCTGACGTCGGCGCTGAGGCAGAGGCCGCAGTACCTGATGGTCGGAGAGGTCCGAGGCAAGGAGGCGTACGTCGTCTTCCAGGCCATGGCCACTGGCAAGACCGCCTACTCTACCTTCCACGCGGAGGACGTCCAGGCGATGGTCCACCGCATGGAGAACGACCCGATCAACCTGCCGCGCGCTCTGATGACCGCCCTCGACATCGTCCTGCTCCAGGCACAGGTCAAGGTCGGCACGAAGATGACGAGGCGGGTCAAGTCCCTGACCGAGATAGTCGGAATGGATCCGGAGACCGGCGAGCTGATCACCAACTCCGTCTACACCTGGAACCCGGCCGACGACACGTTCAACTTCTCAGGCCACTCATACGTTTACGAGAAGGTCCGCACCATCCGCAACTGGTCCCCGAGGGAGATGGAGCGGGAGGTCAAGAGGCGCGTCGACATCCTCGAGTACATGAAGAAGTCGGGCTTCGACAACTACCGCCAGGTCGCGAAGGTCATCTCGGCCTACTACAAGGACCCGGAGAAGGTCGGCAAGGAGATGAAAGAGAAGCTCGACCAGATGACGGCCTGAACCGAATTCGATGGAGCACAGGCTAGTTCAAGGCCGGAGGCGTCGTTACCGCTGACATGCGAGCGACGGCGCACATCGCCTCAGTCTCAATCAAATTTAACATAACCCTGCAAACCGGGGAGAAGCTCCAGAGGTCGGTGTATTCCTATGTGGTACACGGAGAGCAGGTGTGCATCGTCGACGCGGGTGTGGCGGGCTCGGCTAGGACGATACTCGATCTGCTCGACGAGACGTGCGGAGTACGCCGCAAACCGAACGCGCTCCTCCTCACGCATACCCATCCTGACCACATCGGGTCCGCTCGGACGCTCCGAGAGGAACTTGGAATCCCGGTGGGCTGCCCGTCAGGAGAAGCGGATTGGATCGAGCACGTAGAGATACAAGCGAAGGAACGACCCGTGCCGGGCATCAATGTCCTGGTCGAGGGCTCCGTCCCGGTGGACTTCGAGGTCGATGACGGCATGGAGATGGACCTGGGAGGGGTGAAGATAGTCGCGATCAGGACGCCTGGCCACTCTGTTGCCTCGACCTGCTACGAGGTAGTCGAGGACGACGCGATCATCTCAGGCGACGCGGTCCCTCTGCTGACCGAGCCCCCGATATACGACGACGCGGTCGCGAGCCTTGAGTCCGTGAGAAGGCTGAAGTCTCGCTCGCCTGAGCACCTTCTGCCGTCATGGCACGTGCCATTGCATGGACCGGATGTCGAGACGCACCTCGCCGATGGGGGAAGGGCGATCATCAGGTTCCACGAGGCGGTGATGAATGTCTTGGACTCAGAGCCGGACCTTGACGACGAGATGGCATGCGCCATGGTCCTTTCGGAGCTCGGTCTCGCGTCGGGCACACCGAACCCGCTGGCGCTCCGCACGTTCAGAGCGCACCGGCGCGCGCTCGATGTTTGGCCGGCGTGAGTAATGGAGCTATCGCTCCCCATCAAAAAATGAAGAATCGGGAAAGGGTTTGGAGACAGATCAGGGGTTCTTCGGCTCTTCCGGCTTCGGCTCATCGACGATCGGCCCGGACGCTTCCTCTGGGGGCTTCTGCTCCGGCGGTACCTGCTCCTCAGGCTTCTTCTGCACCACCTTCTTCTCCGCCGGGCGTCTCACGATGCGCCTGATTGGCTTCTGCTCCACCGCCGCGGCCTCGGCCGGCTCGGCCGCTCCGGCCTGTCCGCCGAAGACCGTGCCGCACTTGTTGCAGATCGTCGAGCCTCTCGGGTTCAGGGTCCCGCAGACCGGGCAGGCGAAGGCGGTAGCGGTCTTGCGCTTCTCCTCTTCCTGCGAGAGCCACCTCTCGAAGCTGATGTATGAGGGCTGCTTCTTGTACCACTCCAGGAACCTCGTCTCGTTGTATTTCTTCCCGAGGGCCGCCTTGCCCTGCTCCCTGAAGTTGTCGACGTAGGCGTCGTAGTGGCGGCGCATCCCCTTGATGTACTCGTCCTCCTCCTCGGCCATCGGCTCGGTGACGAACTTCGCGCCACATTCTGGGCACTCCGTCGCCGCCGCCGGTATCCAGGCTCCGCACTGGCTGCACTTCGCCGTGCCGGTCTCGAAGACCGTGCCGCACTTCGGGCACTTCTTCGCGCTCTCCGGTATCAGCGCTCCGCACTCCCCGCACTCGACCATCCGGCCGAGCCCGGTGCGGTACATGTAGACCGAGACAGCGACGACGCCTGCCAGGACCACCAGTACGATCAGTATCCAGACCCAGATAGGCATCGAGGTCTCGGATCCCTGGGCCTGGACGTTGATCGAGGTGCTCGACTGCGTCGTCTGGTTGGCGAGCCTGACCTCGACCATGATGTTGTATAGCTGGCCGCTCGGAATGTCGGCAGGAACGTGCAGCACCGTCTGGAACCAGCCCGATGAGGTCGTAATTGTGGTTATGTTGAGGCCGACCTGCTGGTGGGATGTCGGATCGACAATCTTCGTCACGATTGTGATATTCGAGAGCGGCCGTTGCGTGATCGTGTTGTAGATGTAGCCGTTCACCAACACCTGGCTATCCAGACTGTACTCCGTGCCCGAAATGGGCTGACCGATGCGGATATCGGGGTTCGGCGTGTTGACGCGGAAGCTAGTGGTGATTATGTTGTTGAGCTTCGATATCTCCGGAATCGAGTTCGGCCGGTCGATCTGGACCTTCAGGGTGTAGTTGTATGGGTATGCCAGCGTCACGGTCCAGTTGAAATCGATGACCTTCGTCTCATTGGCCAGGAAGGTCCGCGTAGTGTTCGCGATCATCGTCGGGAAGTTGAGCGAGTCGAGCGCGGACAGTTCGATGAGCGCGTTCTGCGCCGTCGAGTAGCCGTCGTTCTTGATGACCACCCTCACATTCACCGCCTCTCCGTAGACCGCGCTGCTGACGGCATGGCCGCCCGCGTTCGTCACGTTGATGCCGCCGATGAATTCCAGGTCAGGCCTCATGTCGACGACCTTCACCTGGGCCGTGTAGATCGGGTTCGCGTGGCCGATCTTCGGTATCTCGTTGAAGGGGTCGACCTGAACCGTGATGTTGCGGAACTGCTCCTTGCCCATCGTGTTCGGTATCGCGGTCCAGGAGCCGGTCGCGGTCTCGGTCACCGACGGTCCGATATCGAGTATCGTGACGTCGCTGATTAGGATCCCGGTCCCGGCCTGCCCGAGCCAGAAGTACACTCTGACGTTCTTCGCGTCGGACTGTCCGGTGTTCATCACGGAGGCCTGCATCGATAGCTGCGCTCCGACTGCGACCTGGGTCGGCGTGAAGATTATGTTCTGTGCTTGGAAGTCCGCGTAGTTGAGGACCAGCACGGGCACGGTCACATTGTCGTTCGATGTGATGTGCTCCGGAACCGCGCGGTTCGAATTCACCTCGATCAGGACCGAGTGCGAACCGGGCCAGCTCGGGGTCCAGAGGACGATCGTTCCGGCGGTGCCGCTCGCTGGCACGTTCGACAGGATCGTGGTGTTGAAGCGCACCCTTGCTCCGGTCGGAGTGATGTCGGTGAAGTTCACCATCACGTTGAGCGCGTCGATGTCCCCGGTGTTATGGACCACGATGCTGATCGAGACGCTGGTGTTCGTGGTCGGGCTGTTCGGGATCACTGTGACGTCCGTGGCGGAGATCGAGAGCTCGGCGATGCCGTGTACGTTGACGAACGTCCAGTTCGACATGCTGTGGTCGGTCATCTCCTTGATCGCCCCCTCGGGGTCGACTGCGACCGATATGTTGTGGATTCCGAGAGGCATGACCGCAATCCAGATCACCGTCAGGGTGACTGTCTGCCCTGGCACGATGTTGCCGATGATGTCGTCAACGATGAGCGTCGAGCCGTCCTTGAACCTCACTAGCACGTTGTTCGCCGGGACGACCCCGTTGTTCGTCACGTTGACCGTGATGGTCACGTTGTCCGAGCGGTAGGGGTTGGCGTTCGAGACGTGCATCGGCGGATCGAGGTCCGGCAGTGCGCCCGGTATCTGGATCTGAGCCAGCTTGTCGGTTCTGAGCAGGGGCTGGACGTAAGGCAGCAGAGAAACCGCCATCACCGCCGAGTCGAACCTCATGTGGTTGAACCGGAAGGTCGCATTTGCGAGGTAGTTGCCGTAGAATTCCGGGGCGCTCGACGGGTAGATCACGTCGCTCAACGCCCTGAAGAGCGCCACTCCTTGCTGGTTGGTCATCTCGACGGCGTACAGCGTGTCGTTGACGTTCCACCTTAGCTGAACTGTCGCGTTCGGCAGAGGGGCCGCCATTCCGTCTAGGACGGTGACGTCGATCCACTGGTAGAGCACCCCCAAGGCGTTGTCCGTCAGGGCGACCGCCGGGATCGCGCACGCGGTGAGCCTCGCCACCGCATTCCCTCCGAAGTGGCTCCAGACCGTGTGGAATGTGGTATTGCTGGCGTCAAGGACCGCGTTCGAGCCGACCGGAGCGACGATGTCCGATCCGATGTCGCACCCATTCATAGTGACGTGCGCGTTGCCCTCGAGCCTGAGGCCGACGTTGTTATAGAGCTGTCCCGTCTGCATGACCACCTGACCGTTGCCAATCACAAACATCCAGATCTGCATGGTCGAAGTGATCCCTGCGGAGCCGATGACCAGCTTGCCGTTGTCCTGCACGAAGATGCAGGCCGCGCCGGTGACCAGCTGATTGATATTGAGCATTCCGTTCGTGATGTACAGCGTTCCGCTGTCCCTAACGACGACCTTGGCATAGGAGAACGTCGTTCCGTTGAGCACGACCGTGCTCGTGCCCTGGACCACGAGGTCCGCGGGACCGGTCTGCACGTCAACCGTGATGCTCACAGAGGCCGCGTTGTTCGCGTAGCTGGACTCGGGTATGGTGCGGTCCGGATTGACGAGCACCGTCAGGTTGAACGTCCCTGGCAGGGTCGGAACCCAAGTCAGGTTCGCCACGTTCATGCCCTCGGAGGGCACGTCGATGACCGCGATGCTAACCCGGAAGCCGCCTGCCCAAAGCTCGACCGAGACGCCAATCGCAGCCACCGGCCCGTTGTTATGGACCGTCGCGTTCACGTAGACGATGTCACCGGTCAGCGGCGCCGAAGGCCAGACATTGATGTCCGTCGCGGTGATGGAGAGCTCTGGCATCGCACTGGCGATGACGAGCTGGACCGAGACGTCCTGCACCGTCAACGGTTCGGTGTACGGATGCAGTGCTATCGGCAGAGCCGGGGAACCAAGGCCATCAAAGCTGGCGTTCGCGACATAGTTCCCAACGAAGTTGTTGCTCGTGGCCGTGATGATGTCGCATATCGCCTGGAACTCGATCACGCCCGCCTCATCGGTCAGGCCGGAAGCGTAGAGCGAGTCGTTGCTGTAGAACCTCAGCTCCACGAACGCTCCAGCGATCGGCATCTTGTTGCCGTCGACCGCCGTCACGGTAATCATTCTGTAGTGATAGACCAAGGCGGACTCGCTCGGCTGGACCGAAGGAACGACGACGGATGTCAGCGTCGCGAACGCATGACCGCCGAGTTCATTCATTGGCTGGGCGAGACTCGAATCCTCGATGCCGATCGTGGCGAACGATGTGGTCGGAGCGATTATCCTCGAACCGATCTGGCTGTCGTCAGCGGTGAAGTGGCTCTGTCCGTCGAGGTTTAGGATGACGTTGCCGCCGAGAGAGCTCGCTGCAAGGCTCATGACCGAGTCGTTCATCAGATAGACGTCGATGACGTAGTTCGAATCGAGCGTCGCGTTATTCAGGATGATCGTTCCATGGTCCATGACGTATATCCTGAACTCGTCCGCGTGGTTCTGCAGGATGTTGAAGGTGGCGTTGCTGATTATCAGCGTGCCCTGATCCTCCACCACGACCTTGCCGCGATGATAGAACGTCGCGTTGGCGAAGGTCATGACCTGGTTTCCTGAGACGACAAGGTCGTACGGCGTTATCGTCAGGTTCACATTTATTGTGGTCGAGGCCACGTTGTTGTCGTAGCGGTATTCGGCCGGGTTGTGCGCCGGGTTCACCACCACGAAGATCTGATAGGTGCCGATCTGGCTCGGGATCCAAGTGAAGGTCGTCACGTTCGTTCCGAGCGCCGACACGTTGATGATCGAGGTGCCGAGGAGATTCCCGACGGTCGCCGGGTCACCGCTATAGTAAGCGACCACGACGTTCCTCGCGTCGGCGCGTCCGAGCGTGTTCGAGACCGTGACGCTAATCGTCGCAGGCACATCGGTCCATGCCGGTTGCGGGTTGATCGAGATCGAGCTCGATGTGATTGCCAGGTCCGGCTCGTCCGGAAGCACTTGGACCTGAATCGACATGATGTTGTTGCCCTTGTGCAACTCGACGATCTTGTTGTAGGGGTCGATCTTCACCGTGATGGTGTGCGCGCCTGGCGGAGTCGCGAACCACTGGAGCGAGAGAATGACCGTCTCGCCGGCACCGATCGAAGCGATGGTACGGTTTCCGATCGCGTTGGAACCATCGTAGAACTCGACGAAGACGTTCCTCGCGCCGGTGAGCCCTAGGTTCCGGATCGCCGCATTGATGGTCACCGTGTCGTTGATGTAGACGGTCGACGGATTGGTCGAGAGGCTCATGACTGCCAGGTCGGGCAGGTCGAGGAAGAGGCCGCTGATCGTGACATCGACCTCCTGCGATTGAATGCCCATCTCCGGGTAGGGGTAGAACGAGACGCCCGCCTCTGCATAGTACCAGATGCCTGAAGCGTTCTGATATGAGATGTTCAATAGATAGTCACCGACGACCTGCGAATTCGGCATGCTCGACGAATTGATGTATTCGGAAAGGAGCGGGATCCTGACCGTGCCATCGGGACCTGTGGCTGTATAGTTGCCCGCAGATCTGCCCAGGTAACTCAGGACCTCAGCGGGCGGAACGGTGCTGACTCCACTCGGAGAGTAGTACTGTGCCTGCGCGCCGCCGAGCATCATGTGAGCGTCGACGGTTGCTCCAGCAACTGGCAGCCCTTGTTCGTCGCTTATGTTGACGTTCGCCCATCTGTAGATGTAGACCGTCGGTTTCAGGGTAACGTTAATCCAAATCTTGTCTATCCAGACATCTGATTGTCCTGCGACAGAAGCGAACCGGAGATTCAAATCACTCAGCTGATTGACAGACCTTACTCCGGCCGCATACAAATCGAACGAACCGGTCCTGAGACTAACCGTCAACTGCGGTTGGATGGACGTGTTGCGGAGTGGTTGACCCTCCAACCCCCACTGGAAGTAATTAGTCGGCCGTGTGGCACCAGGTGCAATATAGGCTACATATATGGTCGCAGAGGAGATGTCGCCAGCCAAGCTACTTGTATTGAATTCGTCAAGTGCGAAGACGTCCCCCCCACCAACTACAGCGTAGCGCAAGTCTCCGTAGACTGTTATGTTTCTGATTAGTTGGTTTGTGTTATCCGCTGACCCCTTTCTGAGTGGTGTGAACGTTGATGACACGTCATTCGTGTACACCGCGGGCTCTCTGCTAGCTAGGGGGTCCGGATTCTTTTCCATGTTGAAGCTTGTGCCGTAGAGGTAGCATTGGGATGTGTCGTAGACCTGAAGGGTATCATGTATCAGAGAATCGTTGGAAAAGTCCACGTCGAGATAGGAGTCGATTGCCGTCAACGTCGTTCCTTCAGCAACGGTGATGCTGCGATACGCCGGGAAGGACAGGTCGATCGTGAACCAGATGCGGTTGATGTGGATCGTCGCCGTCGGATCTGTGTTGGCCAGTTGTATGGTGAGGTGGGTCAGGTCCTCGGCCGACATCATCGGAAGCGCGACGCTCGCCTGGACGTCGCCATTGATCGACGTGTTGTAACCTTGCGCCGTGTCGTGGATCATCAGGCCGGTGTTGTCGAGCCCGGCGTTCTGGAACGAGTAGAATACCGTGTTACCGGCGGCATATCCAGCGTCGGTGTGATACTCCACGTGCAACCTGACGTTCGCATGGTCGAACACGAGCCCGTACAAGTCGTTCAAGTCCGTCTGGAGAAGATGGCCTGGCGCCAGGTCGATGTACCTCTGGTCGCTCATCCTGATGTCGCCGATAGCGGCTCCGGTAGCCGTGTTGCCGCTGCCGAACTCGCTCGGCATTCTTTCGAGCGTGTAGAGGACATCCTGCCTCGCCGCCGTATCGGAGGCGAACGAGTAATCGTGATTGAACATCAACGAGGGTGCGCTCCCGTTGCTGGTGAACACGCCGTCTATGCTTGAGTTCTCTATGAGGACGTTGCTCGAAGAGAAGAAGAGAACGGGTGAGCTATCGAAGTAGGCCGCAGGGAAGTAGTTCTGGTCACAGTAGTCTGAGATATTGGCATAACTATGACCCTGGACAACTGAATCGGAGAGGACAAAGGTGGAGTTGTCCACAACGAGGTGACCAGGGAATTCGAGGACGGAGCCGTTGTTCGCCTCGAGGCGCCCGCCGTTCTGAACTAGCACGCCCAGGCTCGGGAAGTTGTATATCTGATCGAGATAACTAGTAAGGGACGAGTTCTCGAGGATGAGCTGACCTCCGTCCTCGATGGTCAAGGTGTATTCGTGGTTCGTGTCGCTAGTCGGGTCGTTGGACATACCGCAATCCTGCGTGAACGCGATGCCGCCGTCGATGACGTGCACCACTCCGCCGGCGCGGATCGTCAGGTTCCCGTCCATGTAATGGACGGACCCGTCGATCGTCCACGACGAGGTGTCATAACCGCTCCCGATGACGACGTCCCCGTTCGGAAGATAGGACGGCAGGGCCGCCCTCCCGACAGAAGGTACGCCAACAATGACCAGTCCGGCGAACAGTGAAAACACTAGGCACCAGACAATCCCTAGACTCGTTAGTTTGCTCTTAAGGGTACGACTATCCATAAGCCCACCTAAACCCTCCGGGTTCCCACTGCGCAAAGAAGCCAATCTGGTTATAAATAGGTATGGCTTAAATTGGCATTTTCGGTAGCGTCCTGGCTACCCCAAAGACGGGGTGTCCGCGGGGCTCCGGCGGAGCCTCGAAACGGCTACTTGCGCTTGATGATCTTCCGGATCGAAACGGAGCGCTTGACCTCTTCCTTCTTCTCTTCGGGCTTGGTCTCTTCCTTGGGAGCCTCCGCCTTCTTCGGCTCGGGGCGCGTGGGCTCCTCCTTCGGAGCCGCCGCCTTAGGCGTCGGGTTCTTCAGGTCCGCTCCGCAGGCGTAGCACGTGTCCGCGTTAGCGCTGACGATGGTCCGGCACTCCGGGCAGAACGTCTCCGCGAAGTTCGCCTCCTCCGTCACAACCGGTGTCGGGTCAGGCGCGCTCACCGGCTCTGGCATCGGTGGCGCTTCCACGACCTCCCGCCTCGCCTCGACGATCGGTTCCGGCTTCGGCGCCGGGGGCTGCGGCATCGGCTCTCGCCTTCTCTCGATGACCGGAGTCTCGGCTTCCAGGGTCACTCCCTCGCCGCGAAACGATCTCTCCCGCTCACCGAGGGCGCCCTCGCGGTCTGTCAATGACCTCTCCCACTCGACGAAGCGTTTCTGCTCGTCCATGACCAGGCGCTTGCTCTCTCCCAGCAGCATCTCTTGGTCCGAAATGACCTTGACCTTGGCGAGGAGCTCCTCGCGCCTAGCCGCCTGCTCCTCCAGGGCCTGCTTCAGCGCCTTCTCCTCGATGAGGACCTTCTCCTCGATCGCGGCGTAGCGCTGTGTCGCCTCACTGATCGCTGTCTCGTATTCGGTGGAGCGCTCGTGCAGGCTCAGCAGCTCGGTCTCCTTTGCCCCGAGCTCCCGGTCCCTCTTCTCCAGCTGCACCCTTCCCGTGTTCAGCATCGTCTCGAGCTGCCTCAGCTCCTGCTCCAGCGTTGTGAGCTCCTTCGTCTTCTTGGCGACGCCCGCCTCGCGAGGGACGAGCTCCTTCTCCCTTCCATCGAGCTCGTCCTGCTTGGCGGCGAGCTTCTCATCCCGATGGTCGAGGAATTCGGTGCGCTGCTTCAGCTGTGCCTCCAGGGCGTCCAGCTCATCGTGGCGCTTCTTGAGGTCGGCCTCCTGCGCCTTGATCTTGTCCTTGAACTCCTCGATAACCTGCCAGATAGCGACGTTGTCTCCTGCCAAACGCTTCCCCTCCAGGTTTCCCCTGAGCGGCTCGCGCAGTAATCCACACGGTACACTTTAATCTTTTTCAGCCGCTGGTCAGAACTGGAACTTCAGGCGAGCGAAGGACCGAGCACGGTCATCCCGCCCGGGCCGACGTCGAAGGTGTGCCGTTCCATCGAGTGGTCGCACGCCCTCATCTTTTCGACCCTGAGGTAGCGCGCGAGCTTCCCCCGGCTCCTGTCCAGGCCTAGCTCGATGATCCCGTCGACGAGGAAGCCCTCGTTGCCTAGCAGGTCCGAGGGCATTCCGGGCGCGCGCTCCATTACGATGAACGACATGAGCCCGAGATCCCGGAGGTTCTTGAAGAAGTAGAACATCCGCTTCCTCATCCCGGCCGAGTCCTCCATAAGAGAGTACAGCGCGCCGAGCGAATCGAGGGTGAAGACTGTGAAGCGCTCCCCGTGCTTCTTTCGGTAGTAGGTGAGCATCTGCTCGATGAACTGCACGTAGTCGGTCGGGTTGTCCACCTCGACGACCTCGTCCAGCTCCCTCAGGTCGGTGATGTCGGAGATCTCGAGGTTTGGGGTCACCTTGAGCCCGAGCGAACCCATGTTCCGCAAGTGGGATTCGCCGCTCTCTTCCAGAGTAACGTACAGACCGAACTGCTTCGACTTCTCAAGGTAAGTCGACATGAGCGAATAGCAGAAGCTCGTCTTCATCGAGCCGGGCGGCCCGGTGACGAGAACCACCTTGGGCGCCTCGATGTCCGTGCGGAAGACCTTGTCCAGGCCTGGTATCGAGTCCTTGAACATGCTGCAATCGCTCCTCGCCAGTAGAATATGACCTCGATAGTAATACTTTCTGCCGTGGCTCGCAGCCGTCGTCCTTCAGCCGGACCGCCTTGGGGCATCGGTCAGACCCGCGGCGCACGAATGACGCCTATTCCTCGCCCCTGTCCGCGTCCTCGCCGTTCTCATCCTTCTCCGAGGGCATGTCCTCGTCGTCGGTGCGCGACTCCACCTCTTCGATCGCCTGCCTCTCGTGCTCCCCTACCAGGCGCTCGACCGCAATCACCGTCTCGCCCTCCTCCAGGCGCTTCGCCCTGACGCCCTGAGTGACGCGTCCCGTGACCCTGAACTCGACGACCGAGGTTCTCACGACGTTCCCGGAGTCGGAGGCGATGAGGATCTCGTCCTCGTCGGAGACCTCTAGCACGGTGACGACGCGCCCGGTCTTCTCGGTGATGCGCATCGCCTTGATGCCGCGACCCCCGCGCCTCGTCTTCCTGTACTCGTCCCTCTCCTCTTCTTCTGGCTCGACGCCCTCCGGCTCCGCCTCGCCGTTGTCGTCGGCGATCTCGCCCTCCGCGGGCGCCTCCCACTTGCCGACGATCGAGACCTTGCCATAGCCGCGCTCCGTGACGACGAGCAGCTTCGAGTCCTTGGTCACGACGGCCATGCTCACGACCTCGTCGCCCTCGTAGAGCCTAGTCCCGATGACGCCCCGCGCCGGCCGGCCCATCGATCGGACATCGGTCTCGTCAAAGCGTATCGCCCGGCCGTTCCTCGTCACGAGGATGATCTCCTTCGTGCCGTCGGTGATCTTCGTTTCGATCAGCTCGTCGCCCTCGTTCATGCCGAGCGCGATGATGCCGTTGATGCGCACGTTCTTGTACGCGTCCAGGGCGGTCTTCTTGATCCTGCCCTTCTTCGTCGCGAAGACCAGGTAGTGCGAGGAATCGAACTCCTTGATCGGCAGCTTGTCGATGACCTTCTCGCTCTCCTCCATGCGGGGCAGGAGGTTGATGACGGGCTTGCCCTTCGAATGCCTTCCCCCGACCGGGATCCTCCAGGTCTTGAGGAGGAACATCTTGCCCATGTTGGTGAAGAACATGATGTTGTCGTGCGTGCTCGAGACGAAGAGGTCGGTGACGTGGTCCTCCTCCTTCGTCTCCATGCCTATCAGGCCCATTCCGCCGCGACGCTGCTGCTTGTACGTGTCGAGCGGAAGGCGCTTGATGTAGCCGTCCTGGGTGACCATGATGACCATATCCTCGATCGGAATCAGGTCCTCCGTGTCGAGGTCCACCGCGTCGCGCACGATCTCGATCTTCCTCTCGTCCCCGTAGTCCTGCTTGAGCTGCAG
>JBEKAR010000004.1:0-24521 GCA_050015815.1 Methanomassiliicoccales archaeon
TCGAAACCCTCACCGTCGGCCGGGGTGGGCGCCTCCCTTCCGCCTACGACCATGCTTCCGACGAACACGCGGTATTCGTCCACCAGGTCGTCTGCGAAGAAGGAGTAGATGACCTCCCCGCCCCCTTCCACCAGGAGCCTCCTGATGCCCTTCGAATCGAGCTCATCCATGAGGAGCCTAAGGTCCACCCTGCCCTCTCCGAGCCTCACCGTCTCAGCGTTCGCCCACCTCTTGCCGCATCGGCTCGATGTGGCGATGATCGTCCTTGCCGTGCCGTCGAGGACCCGGGCGCCCTCCGGCGTCCTGCCAGAGGAATCGAGGATTATCCTGATTGGATTGCTCTCGAACGAAGCGCCCTTGACGGTCAGATGCGGGTCGTCGGCAAGGACCGTGCCCACCCCGACCAGCACGGCGTCGACCTCCCGGCGCAGCGCCCCGACCCTCTCCACGTCCTCTGGTGAGGAGATCCTGATCTGCCTTCTCTCTCTCCCAGCGATCTTTCCGTCCGCGGTCATGGCGCAGTTCACGATGACATGGGGCATTCCGTTCATCGAGGGCCCGCCCCGCTGATAAACCTTCCCAACCGCCGGAGAATCCATATTTAAGTGGGAGGGGGATATGGCCGCGATGAACGGCATAGAAATCATAGACATCAAAGAGAAGAACGTGAAAGGGGCCTACGTGATCGACGGCTTCCCCTCGATCGGGCTCGTCGGTTCCATCGTGGCGAACTACCTTGTCAGCTTCCTCAATCTCGAGCAGATCGCAATCATCGACTCGGTCTACTTCCCCTCCATCTCCATGATTCGAGACGGAACGCCCCTCTCGCCCGCAAGGGTGTACGCCGGACAGCTCGGCAAGCACGGCGAGGAGAAGATCGTCGTATTCGTTTCGGAGTTCCAGCCGGCTCCGGAGATCCTCAAGTCGCTCGCCATCACGATCACCGACTGGGCGGTCGACCGCCGCTGCAAGCTGATAATCTCGCCCGAGGGGCTCCTATCGAAGGAGGAGTCGGAACGATTGCAGCGCATGGCGAAGGCGGCCGCCGCCGGCCATGAGGCCATCGAGGAGCTCGAGTTGAACGTCGCCGATACCCCGTCGACGGAATCGCTCGAGGCGACCGTCTTCGGCGTTGGCTCGACGCCCGAGGTGAGGGCCGCTCTCAAGGATATCGGGGTCAAGCCGTTCGAGAGCGGGATGATTGCTGGTCTCGCGGGCGTGCTACTGAACGAGGGGGTGGCCAGGGACTTCCCGGCGATGACGCTTCTGGCAGAGGCGCATGCGGAATACCCGGACGCGAGGGCGGCCGCCGCGATCATGACGATCATCGACAAGATGCTGCTGCACGTGGAGCTCGATCTGAAGCCATTGCTCGAGGAGGCGGGGGTCATTGAGGAGACGCTCAAGGAGATCCACAAGAAGGCGACGACCGAGGAGGAAGCTGCGAAGAAGAGATCCTCGGTCATGTACAGCTAGGCAATACCTTGACCTGAGTCTTGCCCCGGCCCGGAAGGATGATCACCTCGGCGCCGAGGAATCGTTTCACCAGGTCCGCTTGGGTTGTGAGGTGTCCGCTCACCTCCCTGACGTAGAAATGCGAAGGCTCCTTTGACAATGCCAGATATGGGAGGAGCTGGTCCGCGGCGTGGATGTCGAGCGTCGACTGAGATTCGATCTCCTGACGCAGCGCCACCGAGGCCGCCTCTCCGACCTTGTCCGCGGGGACGCCACGCTCTCCGAGGGAATCGGCCCCGAGCAGGGTGTTGTCGTAGCTCGCCCAAAGCTGGATTCCGGCGCCGGTCGAAGGCCCCTCCCCCTCGTCCGTATCGATCTTCGGAATCGTATCCAGGAACCTCTTGCGGACCGCATCTTTCATCCTTTGGCATACATGGGGCGGCAGGTTCTGACTGAAGCAGACACCTCCGATGCCCCGCAGGACGCCCTGCTCTTCCGCCACGAGGGGACGATGAGCTTCCCAAGGTTCGATCACGAGAGAGGCCTCTCCTCCTCCCTCCGGATAGAAACCGCGCCTCGCCACTCGCATCTCGACCCTCGCCCCGAGTCGTCTCATCAGCGGGAACAGCACCCTCTGGTAATAGTCGACGCCAGGCGACCATCTAACGTTCGTGCCGCCTATGACCTGTAGCTCTATGCGCTCCTCGCTTCTGGCGAGCGAGAGGAGGCAGGCCTGGAGCACGAGCGTGATGCTGCCGGCGGTGCCGATGTCGAGCCTGTGGCGGCCGCCGATGACCTTCCCGGGATGAAAGGTCAGCTCCCTGCTTCCGATGCTCGCTCCGACGACCTTCGATTCGGAGAGGGTCTGTACGCCTTGCACCGCCTTCAGATGCTGCGCCGCGAGGCCCGGCTTTTCGCGCTTCGCCCTGATGT
This sequence comes from Methanomassiliicoccales archaeon, assembly GCA_050015815.1. Taxonomy (GTDB): domain Archaea; phylum Thermoplasmatota; class Thermoplasmata; order Methanomassiliicoccales; family UBA472; genus JAJRAL01. Next base: position 2,389 of record JBEKAR010000004.1, read on the forward strand.
TCGTGATAGCGAAGGCTTCGCCGGTGAGGGTGGATAGCCCCAGCGCCGACCTGAGCATCTGACCACCGCCCTCTCCTTCCGATCCGTCTATCTCGATCATCTTGCTTCGGCATTCGCGGCTTGGAGCATCAATGATGGGGCGGGCACTCACGACCGCCGCTCACTCTTCATCCGCTGGCTGCAAAGTATTTAGTATGGAAGACAGACCTATCCGGCCTCGGGATGCACAAGCCTGCTCCACGCACGGAGCCGGTGCCGGCAATACTGAGGCGAGAGCGAAGTGTGGGACGAGGGGACGTTGTCCAGACGCGCCCAGCGCTCGCTCGGTAAGCTCGGGCACCGTCGTTTCCGACTGAGGCAGGCGCGGCGTTCGCGCACAACCTCGGCAACGGAGCGGGCAGGATGATCGACACACAGCAGGTCATGCTAGAATTCGGCATAATCATGCTCGTCGCGTTCATCGGCGCCGCCTTGGCGACCAGAGCCAAGCAGAGCGTGATCATTGGCTACATCATCGCAGGTATCCTCATCGGGCCGAACATGCAGCTGACCCTATTGGGCTACCATTACAACGGCCTGTTCCACGACCTCACATTCATCGACTTCATGTCGCAGATCGGTCTGGTCCTGCTGATGTTCTTCGTCGGCCTGGAGTTCTCTATCTCCAAGCTGAAGAAGACGAAAGGGCCGGCGATATTGCTCGCGGTGGTCAACACCGGCCTCGACATGTTCGTCGGCATCCTGCTGGGCATGGCGCTGGGCTGGCCGCTCGTCGACACCGTGTTCCTAGCCGGCGTGGTCGCGATGGGCTCGGCCGCGGTAACCGGCAAATCCTTGATGGAGCTGCAGAAGTTCAGCAACCCAGAGACGGAGTTCCTGCTCGGCATGGTCGTTGTCGAGGACTTCCTTTCGATGATCCTTTTGACGATAGCCGGTGGGCTTGTCGTCAAGACCGGCAACGTCGGTCTGGGGGCGTCGGACTTCATAGGGATGCTGATCGGAATAGGCGCATTCTACGGATTCTTCATCTTCCTCGCAATATGGATCATCCCCCGCTCCGCGAAGCATCTGCAGAAGATACGCAGCGACGAGCTGTTCGTGCTCTTCGCCCTCGGCCTAGTGTTCCTCGCCGCGGCCACGGCGCAGGTGTCTGGCGTTCCGGCGATCATCGGGGCCTTCTTCCTTGGCATGGTGTTCGCCGAGACGAAGTTCGCCGACCGCCTCGAGCTGAAGCTATCCTCGTTCCGCGACGCCTTCGTCGCGATATTCTTCGTCCTATTCGGGATGCTGATCGATCCCGCCATGTTCCCATCGATTATCTTGATTGTCGTGGCAGCTGTGCCGCTTGTCATCATCAGCGATCTGCTCGTCACCGGCGCGCTGGCATACTTGCTCGGCTTCTCAGGTAGGGCGGCGACGTCGATGGGCGCCTCGATGTGCGGCCGCGGTGCCGAATCGGTGATGTACGCGAGCGTCGGATCGAACGCGGTGAACGCGACGAAGGGGTCGGAGCTGTACCCGTTCGCCGGCCTCTTCTGCTTCATCATGTCCGTCATCACCCCGGTGATGATGAAATTCAGCGACAAGATCTACCGCGGCCTGTCCAAGCTTCAGCCGAGCTACATGAAGCACTCGGGGGCGGTCATCTCCAGGACGCTGGGGAAGATCGTCCTGCCGACGTCGCTCAGGCTCTTCAAGCGCGGCCGGAGGATCGAAATCGGCCTGGTCACCTTTTTCTGCTTGCTGATCGCCATCGTAGCGACCGACGGAATCTACCACATCGCGTTCGCCATCGCCGCAACCGCAATCTGTGTTTGGATATTCCGTGTCATCAACCGCGAGCTGCGGCCGATCACCCGCATCGTCAACTACGAGAACCTCGGCGTCTTCAGCCGAGACGGGACGCAGATCGCACGCTTCATCGCCCTCTTCATTTTCGGTAGCCTCCTCGCCATTCTACTGGTGGCCTTCGTCTTCACCTACCTCTGGTGGTTCAGCGCAGCCGTGCTGCTAGGTTACCTCATAGCGATGCTCGCGCTCGCGAAGTCGTACTCCAGGCGCTTCCGCTCCCCGGTGCCCCTCACTGGGGAGTCGGCGGCGAGGAGCGTCTGGGAGTTCCAATCGCCTCCCCCCGCGAAGGCGAGGGGCGACATGCCCGTCAAGAAGCCAAAGGTCGGTCTTCTCAGTCGCAGGGTCAAGCCGACGAACGGCAACGGGAACGGCAAGGGCAAGAAGCCCTACTGATTCCGAAGGATTGGCGCCGCAATCGTCATAATTAAGCGGGGCCATCGCATTTGTGGCTCGAAATGGCGCTCGCAACGGACGTCAGGCCCCGCATCGGCATCATCGCATGCGAGATACTGAAGCGCGAGATCGAGATGCTGACGAAGGACGATCCGGACTTCGTCCATCGGGAGTACCTCGAGTTCGCGCTGCACATCGACTCGGCGGTCCTCAAGGAGAAGGTGACGGAGAAGGTCAACTCGCTCAAGGGAAAGGTGGACGCGGTCCTCCTAGGCTACGCGGTATGCCAATCATTGAAGGGGGTGACGAAGCAGCTCTCAGTGCCGACGGTGATGCTCGATTCCGACGATTGCATCGGCGTCTTGATTACGCCGGAGGAGTACGAGCGCGAGAAGCGCGTCTGCACCGGTACGTGGTTCTCCTCCCCCGGATGGGCCGAGCTGGGCTTCGACGGTGCTGTGAAGGAGCTCCACCTGGACGTTATGAGAGCGGAGGGCTACGAGCCGATCTACTTCCTCAAGATGCTCTTCGAGGGCTACAAGCGCAGCCTATACATCGATACGGGAACCGGCGAGAAGGAGAAGTACATGGAAAAGGCCAAGGACTTCGCCTACCAACTCAACCTCAGGCATGAAGAGAGGGCGAGCAACCTGCGCGAGCTGACGAAAGCGATCGCCAAAGTGAAAGAGCTGGCGCGGAAGGAGTGCGTAAAGGCCTCCGCCGTCCTTGAGACGGTTGAATCGACCGCCTGAAGGGCCTGAAGTGCGGCTGCCGGGCCTCACCCTCATGCGTAGCCAGCTTCCCATCTTCTCTTTTCAATCATAGGGGAATTGACCCTCGTCGGTTGAGGCCGAAGCTCTGAAACAGGGTCGATGTCCGCGGCTTTAACCCTGTTATGCCAGATGCGACGAGCCTCTTCCATCGCTACTGTTGGTCTCTTGCGGCAATATGAGCCCTCGGTGGTTCTCGTGGTGTTGTGCCCAAGGAATAAGGACACATCCTCGAGCGGCATTCCGTCGTCGATGCATTTCTGCCCGAACGTCCTACGGCATTTCCTTCCGTCGTATTCCACGCCAGTCTCGTCCTTCACAATGGCCCTCAGTTTCGACAGACTGTTCGTTGTGAAGTATCCGTCACCCTTCGCGTCTCCGATGGCTGGGAATAATGCCCTCAATTCTGGGCGAGTTGTAGCGACCATCGCGTCCCGTGCCTCAAGGTAGCGCAGGATGATTCCGTGCCCATCAGGGTCGATTGGCACGTCTCTTGGCTCTCCGTACGTGCCTTTGCCCTTCACTTCCTCTGCGTGGATCGTCCATGATGCGACGTCAAGGTCCTCTCGATTGCAAAGTCTGAGTTCCTTGGACCTTAGGCCTGTGGAGATTGCCATCACGGTCATTGCGAATGCCTGAAGCCTTCTCCAGTCCTCCTTGGGAACCCGCTCCGCTGCCTCGAGGATTTGATTCCTCTCCCGCTCTGTCATCGGAGGCAACCTCTGCCTGCTTTGCTTGGGGAATGAAGTCGGCATCCTCACCTTCGCCGTCTGAGCAGCTCCGTTTCCGACGAACTCGAGGAGCTTCTTTAGGGCTGAAATCTCGTGTAGTATTCCCGACCCGCTCATCCCTCTGGTCTTCAAGAGGCCGACAAAAGCGATAACGTCCATGTCGGTCAGCTTCTCTGGATTGTGACTGCTGACCTTCCCCGCCTTGTGCAGTTCCTCGAAGTCCTTGGCCATCCTACGGTATCTCCTTTCGCGCTCACGTGCTGTTTCATTGGAGAGAGTAGGGCCAACCCTCTCCAGATATTCCTTTGCGCAGGTCAAGAAGGGGTATCGTCCCATCGACCTCTGCCCCCTAGGTCTGCCTGCCCGTCTGTTTTCCACCGAGAGCTTCTTGCCGACGCTGTGCGTGGCATCGTAGCCCTCGAGATGCGAATGAGCGTGGGCCGTACTTAATGAGGGGGACAAATTAGGCCCTCCCACGGAGCCGCGCTTCCAAGATGGCCATTATGTCGACAGCGATTCTTCGATCTGTTGTCTCGATTTCGGGATGTCCATGGCTGTTGTCGCAGTAGAGGACCAGCCTCTCCTCCTCTGTGCCCCGCTGGAGAAGCGGCAGGCCAACCTGAAGGTCGGGGTCAACGTGATCTACAGCATCCAGCAAGAAGGCGTAATGGACCCTCCCATCCCACTCTGGCTGACCAAGACGCCATCCGGCATACCGACAGAGAAGGCGTTCAACATAGTCGACGACGCCGTGAAATGGCAAGAAAGGTGTAGTCTGAAGGTCAACGAGCCCGAGGTGCATCTCCGGTGGAGATACCAACAGAATGCTCCGCTCGCGTGAGTGCCGGAAGTCTAGAGTGGCCTTCGAATTGTGATACCCGACTAGGTCGAAGGGTAGGTCGATGGCTGCAACGTATCGGTCCTCTCTTCCTTGGTGGATGGGGTCCTTGGGGAAGAGGGGTGTTAAGACCCCGTCGACTTTGATAATTTCGACGTCTCCCACCTTGTGGACGTCAAAACGAAAAGTTCCTCCGTTTGCGGCATGAAGGCGGCAGTAGTGTTGTACAAAAGTCCCGCACCGCCTCCCCCTTTGTCCTCGACTGGAAAGAAGGCTGTGGTTCGGTCCCTTTTCGTAGATGAAGGGCCTTCCCTTTCCAACCTTCTTGATTATCCCTCGTTCCATTGCCTTGTGCCTATGGTATTGTTCCAGACTGCGCGATATGCCCAAGCGCTTGCAGACCACCGGCGACGGCACGCCCATGGCAAGGAGCTTGACCACCTTCAGACCGAGGCTTGCGACCTTGCGATACCTACGCACGGAAGAAGTTCGGGCTGCCGTTGGCGAAGTACAAATACCGCAATTTGAACATGGACCTCCTCTCCCATTTGGGATGGATCTATTATCTGCATCACCGGAATCGAATGAGTCCATGTTCCAGCTCTTGGTCAGGAGCGTCCTCCGATCTCAGCGGCCGTCATTCAGAGGCGTTGGGTCGCTCTGTCTGGTCGTTCTCTTTTGCTTCACTTAAGCTCCGAAATGGTCGGTTTGGTACACTTTGAATCCTGGCAGCATATCTAGCCAGATGTCTATGGACCGAAGAGGGATGTAACGACAACAGCGAAGCAATCTCACGCTCGCTGTGCCCCAGTTCGTGAAGGCGTTCGATGGCCGGACCAAGCCCCAGCCTCTCGATATTGCTCATTCGCCCAAACCGCCAAGTCCCGAACGTCACACTCTGCCTCCCGGGGACTCGCTTGGGTTCATTGGACGCGTTGTGCCTGCAAGTCCCCTGATTTGGGCATATCTCTTCGATCCGGGAAGGCGCGTGCGGTTCACGCAGTCATAGCGCGATGCTTCCCCGCACCTCGCAGCGTTCCCCTGAGCCGTTCGGCCCATGAGTCCAATGCGAACCATTTCGCCATCATGGTGGCCGCCGTCGCAGACCTTATCTGTGGTTGAATTGTTATGGATCATGGATGCGACCTCTGACAGGGGTGGTATCTAGGCGCGCGGAGAGCGGGTAACTAGCCGCGCGCCTTCCTCCGATCATTAAGTCTTCTTCTCGCCTCTTGTCCTTTGTCATTCCGTGTCACCAGTGCCTTTCGGGTCATGGTCCGGAAACAAGCTTCCTCCAGACCTCGTGAAGCCCATCTTGCCTTGGCTCATGAACTTGGTAAGCTCAATCTGCTCGAGAGGATACTTGTTCAACCTCTCGTTGCATATCGGGCACCTCTGCGGGCGTGAAGGTCCTCTCCTGTTCCACCAGTTCTTGCATCTCGGGCAAATTGCGAACGTAGTCGGACTGATGTTGTTCTCGACCATGACTCCATTGTTCAAGCGGAGGGCGCCACCTGGAGGTAGAAACAAAAACGCCATCTTACCCTCAAGGAACTCCTCGATGCATACAGGAGTGAGGATCTCGAATTCCTCGTTATCCATTATCGCGTCCTCATCGAGCTCGCCATCATCAGTCGTCGGAGGGTCGTTCATCCAGATTGTTTCGCTAATCACCCTGAATCTCAGTTTCGGCAAGTGCGGCACCTAGGCGGTGATATGCCGCCACCATTATTTAATAATTGAGTAACAGCCGCTCGAGGTCGGCTTGACCATGATCTTGAGCAGCCGCCAATCCAGCGGTATGGGTCTCACATGTCGACCGTTTCCTCCTCCAGAGCGTCGATGACCGTTTCGTACATGTTCAGGTGGGTTTCTGGGAAAATGCTATCCCAATTTCACCAAATCATTGGATGTGATGTGGCCATTGAGGTCTGGGTCGCGCCTTTGGAGCAGATAAAAGTTGAACTCCGCATGTACATGTTGCACATGCTTCAATCCGATTAAAATGTACATTATGTACAGCCAATTCAGTAGGTCATCGGTAACATGTACATAATGCACAGCGTGCACATGCAAGTCTTATTAGCCCCGACTCCATCACAATCTGGATTCGGATGCCGAAGATGGTTTGCAACAGATGCGGCTTATCTCTGAAGGCTAGCTGCAAGTCTGAGATATTCAACATAAAAGAGAGAAAGTGCCCTCGGTGCGGAGGTGTCATGATGAAAGACATCGACGAAGAAGTCGATGAGATTGAATCCATTGAAAGAGATTTGAATCGTGATCGGCTGGAACCTCAAAGCTCTTCCTGCATGACTGATCGTTAGATTGATACGGAACCCGCTCGACCGAGCTCGTTCAGTGACTGTTGTCCCGTCCCAGTTTGACGGATTGAGTCTGTGATATTCGTCGTGGAACCACGCGCGTAGATACTCGGCACCCCCCACCATAAGCATAAGAGCAGTAGAGCGAATCAAGGGTCGATCTAAGGTAGACGGTAATTTGAGGCGGTGCTGTTGGGCAAGCTAAGGATCGCATCATCCTTCGATGGGAATGCCGACGTCGTGCTCTACGCAGGGGATTGCCTTGAGCTCCTGAAAACGATGCCTGACAGTTTCGTAAGACTAGTAGTCACCTCTCCGCCATACAACCTCGGAAAGGAATATGAGAGCAAGCACGATCTCAACATGTATCTCGCCGCTCAAAGAAAGGTCATCAAGGAATGCTGCAGGGTGTTGGATGATCGTGGAAGCATCTGCTGGGAAGTCGGCAACTTCGTTGAGAACGGTGAGATCAAGCCCCTTGACATATTGATGTATCCTATGTTCGCGGATCTCGGATTGCATCTGCGGAACAGAGTAATTTGGCAGTTCGGTCATGGGTTACACGCATCCCGCAGGTTTTCTGGGCGGTACGAGACCATAATGTGGTTCACGAAGACCGACGACTACGTTTTCAACCTCGACGCGATCCGAGTTCCATCGAAGTACCCAGGGAAGAAGCACTTCAAAGGACCGAAGAAGGGGCAGCTGTCGTGCAACCCCCTCGGCAAGAACCCCTCTGATGTATGGGATATTCCGAATGTCAAGGCCAACCATGTCGAAAAGACCAAGCATCCTTGCCAGTTTCCTATCGAGCTCGTGGAGAGACTTGTGCTATCAATGACCAACGAAGGCGACTGGGTCTTCGACCCCTTCATGGGAGTCGGATCCACTGCAATCGCTGCTTTGATGCACAACAGGAAGGTCGCTGGTGCCGAGATCATGAAGGACTACGTCGACATCGCACTGGATCGGATCAACCAGGCAGAAAGGGGAGAGCTCCGCGTAAGACCAATGGATCGATCAGTCTATGATCCCGAACAACCTGCCAAGAATATACCACCCAAGATCGTGAAACTGGGCACGGGTTCGGAACAGCCGACCCTTGCTGGTTTCGACGAGGAGGAGCGACGGACGTGAGAATCGTCTACGAGTACTCGCACCTTGGCGGATCCGAAATACTGAAGGTCAGGTATCCTGCCATAGAGAAGGACATCTACGAGGCGATCTCTGAAGTGAAGCCAGTTCGGTCCAAGATAAGCGAAGAGAAGACGATGAGAGGGAAGGCATTGTTTGATCCAACAGACATGAACCGGCAATTCAGACGGGCACTTCGTCCCCGAGGGTACAAGGAGCTTCGTGACACCTACGACATCACGATCCCGGGCTATTCGAAGGTGGTCTCCGGCGCCTACAAGCAGATAGACTTCACGAAGGATATGGTACTGGTTGAAGTACAGTTCGGCAAGTACGCCTTCATGTTCTACGATATGGCCAAGTTCCAGTACTTCTTCAACGAGAAAAAAGCCGACGTCGGGGTCGAAATCGTACCATGCCACGACCTTCACTCGGAAATGTCTACCGGGGTCTCCTATGGGGAGCAACTCATCTACGACATCGAGCGGCTCAAGCGACACTTCCCGGCTGTTCCCGTCAAGGTGATCCTTGTCGACGACGACCACACCAACGACCAACCGAGCGATCAGAAGAGGATTGACGGTCCCGTCTCCATCGGCTAGGACCGCATATTGACGCGCATTGATGGTTCCGTCGTCGAGTAGAAGGTCGACGGTGCAAGCGCCGCACGTACCTTAAACAGTCGAACGCTTCTCCTCTGCCACGATGCCCTCCTGGGCGTTGCCTATGGCCTCGGCCAGGAGCTTCTTGTCGACGAAAGCCTCAAAGAACGCTTTTCCGAACTCGCTCTTCTTCTGGACGGTGTATCTCTTCACGTCTGACCAGGGTTCCTCTGCGAACACTCGGTCAAGTTTGTTCTCACCGTAAGCCTTGGACATCGTGAAGTAGAGGAATTCCTCGAGCACTATGTCGGCAACGACGACCTGGCAGTGGAGCTGCTCCTTGTACCTCTTCTTCGCCTCGTCCATGTTCCTTCCGAAGAAGGCCAACAGGATTGGGTGAGCCAGATTGAGCCTGATGATGCCATCAGACAGATCGAAGAAGGCCAGCGATACATCACCTTCTCGCTCTTCGAACTCCCATCCCTTGAATAATCCGGCACCCTGTGGGCTTGAGGTTCGGATGGTAATGAAGGCTTGAGCAGTGTACGACCCAAACGATGCAGTGACTGTTGCCTTCTGGCCTTCACCTGTGCCCCTGTACTCCACCCTCAGCTTCGCGACATTGTCATATACCCGATTCGTCTCAAGAACCGAGATTGTCTGATCCTTGACCAGCACAACATCGCCTGATACGGAAAGTTGTACGCTGCTGCCTAGAGTGATCGGGGCGGTGTCGACGTATAGGTCGAGACCTCCCCAGTTGTTGGGCTTCGCCTTACCGGTCTTCGGGTTGAACTCCATCCCATTTGCCGGGTAGAATCTGTCTTCTTCGACCACGCTGACTTCCAGCACGGATGTGACGGTGCCGCATGCGGCGGTCACATTGGCCTTCGCCCCAACGGTCCTGCCAATGAGAAACACGCCCATTGACACAACGGCCTTGCCTTCCTTTGGCACGTCAACCGTGAGACTACCAGGCGCTGCCTCAACGAGCGGATCGATGGCTGTGATACTAATCGTCGTCCCGGGTCTAAACACATTGGCGTCTACTCGCAGACCGATCCGGTACCTTTCGTTGACTGCTATCTCTACTGTCCTCCTGTCAAACTCGAGCCCATTCTCGGGCAGCTCCCCTCCCTGCCGCCCGGGAGCGATGCCCCTCACCTCCTTGTTTATGTCGGCGTATATCTTGTTCAGTATCTCGAAAGCCTTGTGAGTTCGTGCTGTGGTCTCTTCGTCTATTGCCCCACCACGCGCCCGCTTCTTCTTCTCGTCTTCGACAAAGGGCTGAAGCCACGCATTCACAATCTTCGCAAGTTGGATGGTGAACTCGTGCCCCTGCTTGAATCCGTCTCTGCTGTCGGTAAGTATCTCCTCTGGCTCGGCCTGATTCATCCGATCGCGTATGAGCTTATACGCCCCGTTCAATTCCAGTTTGCCGAAGAAGTGATCGGCATACTGGACGCCATCGAAATCAAAGAGCGTTAGGTCGAGGACACTGCCGTTCGTATCGTAAACCAGCAGCCCACCTACACGATCCTCTCCCTTATCCTTCTGAGGCAGCGGCTCGTCGGCTCGACTAAGTTCGCCGTGAACGCCAATCTTGTAGCCTTCGAAGTTCATCTCGGTGTCGAGGACTCCGAGGACCTCTCCCTTGGGCCAGGAGAACGTCAAGACGTCCTCCTTCTCCTCTCTCCCCTTTTTGTCGAGGAAGATGACCTTGACGATCCTATTAGGACTCGAGTTGATGAGCCTCAAGATATAGTAGTTCGAGAGGCGAGCGATCATTTTGTCTCTCTGCGGGAAATGGCTACCTTCGAACTTGAACTTGAAGGACACGTGCGTGCCGTTGCCCTGGTGGATGTGCAGCCTCTCACGATCCTCCTTGGTAGCGTTTGAAGGGTCTCCAAGTTTGACAACCATCTCATCATCGTTCTTGCCACTGGGATCGGTCTTTCTCTGCCACCTGAACTCGGCAACAGTCAGCTTGTCGTCCTTGATCGAGGAGACGAACCCTCCTCGGTTCTGGCTGAGCAGCACGTCCGCGAGCCCCTTTCCAAACAACCCTCTTCCTTCGTCGGTGTGCGTTGCCTTCTCAGCACCGTACCCTTCGAAGAGTTCCTCCATCTTGGCAGCCGACATCCCCTCTGCCATGTCGACTATTTCGAAGGTCTCCCTTGACCTGTTTACGTACACATCGGTCTCACGCTTCGGTGGCTCTCCACCCGTGTTCTGGATACTCTTGTCCAAATGCTTGTAGCTCTCGTCGCTGTTTGTCAGCGGCTCAGATACGGCCTTGGCATAGCTGTGGCCGATCGCTTCGTTGATTCTCCGCTTCATGAACCTGCCAGTTGCCCTGATCGGAATTGTCTTCATCGAGTCACCTTCCTTCCCCATATTTCGTTTCAAAAACCTGTGGAAAATCCTGCATTATTCTCTTAAGGAAGACCACAACCTCGCGGTCTTCGGCGTCATTTGCCAGGGTGATCAGATTAGCAATCCTCTTTCTGAGCTGCGATGTGGAGGTGTATGAGAAAGCCCCCAGTACGTCGTACACTTCCCATTTCTGGATCGGACCTTCCTTCTCACCCTTGTACCTCTGGAACGCGGGCGAGCTGAGGATACGTCTTCTCTCTCGGTCATACTGGGATTTGGGCTGGCTCATCGTTGTCTTCATGATATCGGAGCCGCTCGAAAGTCGCTCGCTCGCCTTGACCGCAGCATCCTTCCCCATTTCATTGAGGACGTACCCCTTGGATCCGTTGCCTGAGAGCCAGTTCTGGTATTTAGGAGTGAGATGCAGGAGAGCGCGGTTGATTCTGGCAGCATCTGGCATTTCTGTGAACCCAGTCAGGCCGAACTTCATTGGAAACATACGGTAGGCCGCGACGACAACGTACTCGAAGCTCGTCGGCAGGCCGTTCTCTGCGAGCAGGCTGACGGTGTAGGCCATCAACGGATTGAGACCTAGGCTGCTGTATTTCTCTTCCTCATACTCATGGCAGATTTCAAGCAGCCTAGACTTGGCGTCGTTAGTCAAGGCGCTCCCTCCGCATTGTCTAGGATACCAACCACGTCGTAGTTGTTCCTCCTCGGATCAACCACGCCGAGCTCACGAAGGAGAGCGATCTTGCTACCTGCGAACGTCGCCGCAAGGTTCGAGAGTTGGTCTGCTATTTCCTTATCGTTCGCCGATCCTGCTTTGCGACTCCACGATGCGACGTACTTCCTGAATCGTTCGTCGGTTTGCAGCCATGCTCTGAGATCAGCTTTGCCGTCATGTCCATGTTTGAGATAGGATACGATATCTCGGAGCAGCGAAGATTCGGCATAACCCTGCGAGTCGATCTTCCGCAGATAGGAAGTGATCCAATCACGCGCCAATGGATCTAGTAGTTGATCCTTATCATGTTGATCCAGGAATCTGCTTGGTAGAGTAGCGAGCTTGTAGCCATACCTCGTTGCATCTACGGTGTAGAGGTCCCAATCCGTAAGCGACCAGGGAAGCACGTGAGTTTCGCTGTGATTCTGCAGCCGGATCAACCCCATCTCATGAGCGGTAATAAGGAAATGCCACACGTACCGGCCACCAGCCGTCGGCTTCTCGCTGCTTGGGAATCCTCTGGCCTTTGAGAGCCTTCTTGCCTTGAATTGATCGATACTGGTTCGTACAAACTGATCCAGAACCAGCAGATCTTTCCGCCCCATCAGCTCGAGGTTGGATGCGATCCTGACTGCTGCAAGTATTGGGAAGAATGAGTTGAACTGTCCCCAACTACCAACCAATCGCCCTCTCGCGTCGGGAGCCGGTAGGTCCGAATCCACGAAGCGGACTTCTGATCCTTGAGGTGGAGGCACGATCAGATCGGGCAATTCCTCTCTGCTCAACTTCACCTGAGACTGTATCTGATCGGATGCCGTAATGGATGAGAGAGTCCCTGCCCTGGCTACCCTATCAGAGGAGGCAGTCATCCCGCCCATGGCGGGGACGCTTGTCGACATATCCGCAGCCTTCATTGTCGACAGGTCTGCCTCCAAGTGCGCGTTTGAGTTCAGCAGTTCGCTGAGTATTTTGGTGATTCGAGCGAGGTTCTCCGAGTTCGCTTCCGATTTGAGACGAATGGAGAGTTCGAGTTCTATGGAAGACATAGTTACTCAATACTTCTGCTAAGCATTAAAACTATTGGATACAGTAGGCCCGCAGGCTCGGATGTTAATGCTTAACTCATGACTAGATCGAAACACTAACTCTTTTCGCACGTATTCAATGCATCCACGTTGCTCAAGTAATACGTTAAGCTGTTGCCTGAATGACCTAACAGTTTCCCTATATTGTATCTTGTGTGGTATGTGAGAATCGCTACAACTCCGATCCTTTCACCCCCAATGAGCGATTTCGTCGAGAATCTGGATGGAGAAATGGTGCACGGAGGAGGATACGACTTATGGCTTGTCCCGTTACACCGCTCCTGCGATATTGAAACGCAAAAGAAAGTATGGAAAGTGTTTGGGTGGAAGCGTCGAATTCCATTTTTAATTGAAACGAGAATATAGTTGTCTGGATGGACATGGGGGTGCGGCTGCCGGGATTCGAACCCGAGTTTGGAGCTTGGGAAGCTCCAGTCATAACCACTAGACCACAGCCGCTTGAGCGCCTGAGCTAATCAGGAGCGCCCTGATAAAACTTTCTTGCTGGCGTATTCGAACGAGCCGGCGGAGCTACTTAATCGTCTCCAACTGGCTGATTATGTTCCAGATAAGGGTCCTGCCGTGGAGCGGTATGTTCGGGTCGTTCGCCAGCTCGTCAAGGATAAAGATCGCGCTGGCCGCCCTGACGTCCAGCGCCTCCTTGGTCTGCAAAAGCCTCTCCTTTGCCGAGGTCGCACCCCTTCGGATGTTCCGCGGCACCGACGTGTCCTCGGAGAGCTGGTCGAGCACATCGACGATCTGTTTGAGTTTCGCTTCATTGTCCATTCTCTCACCTCTCCGGTCCTTGCGACCGTCACTCCTGCTTTGCTTCCTCCGGCTCGAACTTCAGGTCGCCCCTCTCCTTGAACGTGGAGACGACCATCAGGGTCCTGCTGTCCTTGAGGCCTGGGATGCTCGACAGGTCGTCGACGAGGAACCTCTTGAGCTGAGAATAGTTCTGCACCTTGACCTTCGCCACTATGTCCGTGTCGCCGGTGACGAGGAAGACGTCCTCGACCACCAGGAACCCGGATACCTTCTCGGCAACGCGCTCCGCTTCCTTCGTGTCGACCTTCAGGTGGACGAGGGCGGTGACCTGGTCCTCACCGTAGTAGGTGGAGATGACCTCTTCCAGCTCCGTTCTTTCCTCTTCCTCCATGGCGACACCTCTTCCTTCTTCATTCGAAATGCGTGTAGATGGTCCGGTCCAGCGTTCACAACCAGGCTTGGCCGAGGCGGATTACACGGCGGTCTCGAACTCCTCTTGCAGGTCGATGATGACTTGCTCAAGGACTTCCTCGAAGCTCGAGCTTCGGTATTCTCTGAGTCCGCCCAGATCGCTCTGCACCCGGGCGATGTACGTATTGTTATTCTTCAGGAATTCGACGTTGCAAAGGGTCTCTTCCATTTACTTTCACCTCAGGCCAATCCCTAGCTAAGGCTGTGAACAACCGGCGAATGCACAGTTCGGTATATAATGATTCGTCAGGAGGAAGCGAGTCCCACGAACCCTAGCCAGACGTTAGAAAATGGAACGGCGGGAGGGCCGATTCCGGTATTTAGGGGGAACTAGGTGAGGTGCTTCTCAAGATAGAACGCGTCTAGGCCCTTGCCATAATAGTCCGGCACGGTCCCCTCAATCTTGAAGCCGCTGTGCAAGTAGAGGTTCAGGGCCGGGACGTTCGCCACACCGACCTCGAGGGCCAGTTTCTTCGAACCGTTGCTCCTCGCTTTCTCCTCCATCATCTTCATCAGCTCTCTGGCGACGCCCCGCAGGCGGTGCTCCGGCAGGACGGCGAGGGAGATGATCCTGGCGGACCAGCCGACCTCCTCCTCGAGCAGCATGCCGTAACCGACGACCTCGTTGCTCTCCTGCGCCACGTAGGTCGTGACGGTCTCCTCGAGCAGCAGGCTCTCCACCAGCTGGCGGCTGAAACCCTTGGCGCCGAAGCAGATGCGCTCGATCCTCATGAGCTGCCTCATGTCGTCGATGCCGCCCCCGCGGAAGTGCACGAACCACGAACGTCTTTCCCCACAAAAGCCCATCGCAAATAGAATCCAGAACGACCAATAGCGGCCTCCGACCGAAAGCAAAAGATACCGGGGAGGCGGTTTGGCCCAGTTGATGAGCGAGGCGACCTGCATCGGCCGAGTGCTCTCGTCGTCGAAGCCCGGGGACGAGGTGACCGTCAGAGGCTGGATTTACCGCACCAGGAGCTCCGGGGCGATCGTCTTCGCGGTGCTCCGCGATTCGACCGGCATTATCCAGGTCACAGCGAAGAAGGGCAACCTGCCAGACAATGACCTCGAAGCGGCGAAATCGGCGCTGATCGAATCGTCCGTCGCGGTAGTGGGAAAGGTCGCGGAGGACAAGAGAGCGCCCGGCGGGATGGAGGTTAGAGCCTCGTCGTTCAAGGTCGTCGGCACCGCCCAGCCTTTCCCGATCACCGAATACCAGAGCGAGGAGCTGCTTCTCGACAATCGTCACCTGTGGATTAGGTCTCGCGAGCAGAACGCGGTGATGAAGGTCAAGGCCTCGATCATGGAGGGGGCGAGGGAGTGGCTCAAGGAGAACCGCTTCACAGAGGTCACTCCCCCGATCTTCACGCAGAACGCCTGCGAGGGAGGCGTCACCCTGTTCAAGCTGAAGTACTTCGACGGCGAGGCATACCTGAGCCAGAGCGCCCAAATGTACCTCGAGGCTCTGATTTTCTCACTGGAGCGGGTCTACTCGCTTACCCCTTCCTTCCGCGCCGAGAAGTCAAGGACGACGCGGCACCTCACGGAGTACTGGCATCTAGAGCTAGAGGAGGCCTGGACGGACAACGCGGGCAACATGGAGATCCAGGAAAGCCTCGTCTCGGCGATGGTGCAGAAGGCGGTCAAGGAGCGGCGCAACGAGCTGGTCCTGCTCGGTCGCGATCCGGAGACGCTCAAGGAAGTTGTACCTCCATTCAAGCGGGTGAAGTACGCGGACGTCATCGAGTCGCTACGGGCGAAGCAGTTCGACATCTCGTTCGGCTGCGATCTAGGTGCGGTCGAGGAAAGGGCCGTGACGTCGGAAGAGAAGGTCCCCGTCTTCGTAACGAACTTCCCGAAGGAGTGCAAGGCGTTCTACATGAAGGAGGACCCGGACGACCCGAGGACGTACAAGTGCGCCGATCTCCTTGCGCCCGAAGGATACGGCGAGGTCATCGGAGGAAGCGAGCGCGAGACCGACCTTGCCAAGCTGATCGAGAGGCTCGAGGCGCAGTGTGTGCCGCTGAGTGCCTACGAATGGTACCTGGACCTGAGGAGGTACGGCTCCGTGCCTCACTCTGGCTTCGGGTTGGGCATCGAGAGGATCGTGCGCTGGGTCTGCAAGCTCGAGCATATCCGTGACGCGGTGCCGTTCCCGCGGACGGTCGCCCGGGCCTATCCCTGAGCGAACCGCCTGGCGGCCTCGGCGTAGACCTCTGTCGCGCGTTCCAGCTTGAAGCGCTCCACGTACTCGTCGTCCACGTGGGCCATGTTCAGGCCGCCTGGGCCGCAGACGATCACGTTCGGATTCTGTGCCGCATAGACCGGGGCCTCGGTCGCATACGGCACCACTATCAGGTCGGCGCCGGTCAGTTCCCTCATCATGCGCGAGAGTTCGTTGTTCTGGTCCGCCTCGTAGGCCTCCAGCTCATACAGCATCTGGATATCGTAATCCTCTCCCATCAGCTGGTCCATGATGATGGTCCTGACCTTGCGGTAGGTGAGAGGCGTCGGGAACCTCGCGTCGATCTCTACCTGACAGTGGTCCGGCACCACGTTGCCCTTCGTGCCGCCCTTGATCATCGAGACGCAGACGGTGAGATCCTCGGACTGAATCTCCGGGACAGTGGGAAGCCTGGCTAGCTTGTCGAGCAGCCGGCCCATCCTCGAGATCGCGTTATCTCCCAGCCAAGGCTGGCTCGCATGGGCGGCGGTGCCGTGGGTCGTCAATTGGAAACGCGAGATGCCCTTCTCCTTGTAGGCCGGCAGCAGGTCGGTCGGTTCGCCGATCACCACGCCCTTCGCCTTCCAGAGAAGGTCGAGCTTGGACAGCGCGAAGGCCCCGGTCATCTTCTCCTCCTCGTCCGTCGTGAGGAAGACGCTGAAGACCACGTCCTGCTTCATCAGCGCGGCCGATGCATGGAGCATCGAGGCGACCGCGCCCTTCATGTCCGACGAGCCGCGGCCGAAGATCTTGCCCCCCTCAACCTCGCCCTGCTTCCTGGTCCACATGTCGCCGACCGGGACAGTATCGAGGTGTCCGGAGAGGATCAGGCCGCCCTCACCGTTCGTGGCGCAGATCGCCGGCATCGATTTCTCGCCATGGACCGAGACGTCCATGCCGATGTCCTCGAGCCAACCCTTGGTGAAGTTGACCACCCTTCTTTTGTCGTCATGGCTGTCGCTCGGCCTTGCGAGCAGCTCCTTCAAGGTGTTGACGACCGAGGCGTTGGTCCTTCTTCCCATTTTCCCTCCCCGTCATTTCTTGATGAACGGCGGCTCCACGACCTTCGCCGGGAAGACCCCGTCTCTGATCTTGATGTCGGTCGTCCGTCCTAGCTCGTCGAAGGGCGGATGGACGTAGCCCATGGCGATGCCTTTCTTGAGGCAGGGCGACATCGTGCCGCTCGTGATCTTCCCGATCTGTCTTCCGTCTGAGAGCAACTCGTAGCCATGCCTCGGGATCCCCTTGTCGACCATCTCCAGGCAGATGAGCCTCGGGTAGTCCCCGGTTTCCTCTTGTTTCACGAGGACGTCCCTTCCTATGAAATCGTGAGCAAGTTTGACGACCCAATGCGGGCCGGTCTGGACGGAGGTCTGGGTCCCATCGAAGTCGGTGCCCGAGAGCAGGTAGCCCATCTCGAGACGGAGCGTGTCCCTCGCCCCCAGCCCCGCCGGCTTGATGCCAAGCTCCTTTCCCGCCCGGAGGAGTATGTTCCAGAGCGGGACGACCGACGCGTTCTCGACCAGTATCTCGAAGCCATCCTCGCCAGTGTATCCGGTCCTGGAGACGTAGCACAGCTCGCTGAAATCGCCCACCGAGCCCTTCGTCCCCGGGCGGCATTGCCTCGTGATCGTGTCGCAGAGGATGCCCGACTGCTGGAAGCCGTCGACGAGCCCCTTCGCCAGCGCTCCCTCGGCGAATAGCTCGACGAAGGCGCCGGTGAAGTGCTTCATCGCGCCTATGTCCTCGAAGGTAAGGTTCTCTAGGATCTCCAGAGCCTTAGGTCCCTGCAGAGCGATGCAGGCGAGCCGACGCGAGACGTCGACGATATCCTGTCCGCTCGAGTGCGCCTTCACCCAGGCCAGGACCGCCTCCGTCGTCGCCGCGTTCGGCACCATCAGGTACTCGTCCTGGATCCAGTGGTAGACGATGACATCGTCGATAATCGTGCCGTTGTCCCGAAGCAGGTGGCCATAGACCGCCCTGCCGACCGGAGCGTCGTCGATGTCGTTCGTCATCAGGCGCCGGATGAGGTCCTTCGCCCCCGCCCCCCTGATGATGATGTCGCCCATGTGCGACACATCGAACATTCCCGCGGCCCGGCGCACCGCCATATGCTCGTCGATGATTGAGGTGTACTGCACCGGCATGTCCCAGCCCGCGAAGCCGATCATCCGGGCCCCGAGCTTGACGTGCTCCGCGTGGAGCGGTGTCTCGTTCATGATCTCGACCACCCAGATGATTACTGGACGCGCTTAAAGGCTTTGGGAGCGGCGCGACTCGAAGAGGTCAGGAGCCGAGCAGCTGCTCCAGGCGTTCCTTCAGCACCTTCGCCGGGATGTCCGGCAGCGAGATGTACGTCGTCCTTCCTCCGCCGGTCGTATCGGCTACGACGCGCGAGGAGATCAGCCCCTCGTTAGCCAGATCCTGGATGTAGGCCCAGAATTGTGTGTGCGCCCGAGGCTTCTCCCCCGCCTCCTCCGCCGCGACGCGGTAGACCTTCTCCGCCTCGCCGGTCGTGACGTACGCTTGGTCCTTGATGGCGCGGGCGATCGACAGCAGGACGATCCTGCGCTGCTTGTCGAGCTCCTCGATCTTGCTCTCCGTGACGACAGAGTAGGTCAGCGCCTTCGCCGCACGCACGTGCTCTGCCGTCACCTCGCTCGCTCTCTCCTCCTCCGCCAGCATTGCCGCCTTCTCCAGCAGCTCGATCGCGAACCTCGCGTCCCCGAACTCCGAGGCGATGTCTCCGATAAGCTCGAGCGATTCCCCCGCGATCGCGTTCGGGAACAGGGCTAGGCTTGCGCGGTCGGCGACGATATCCGTCAGCTCCTTCGCGTTGTACCGCTCGAAAAGGATCGCGTTGGCGCGTTTGAAGGTCGAAGATGAAGCGGCGTCCAGCATGTCAAGAACGTACTTCTGCGAGACGAGGATCAGCGAGAGCGACGCCCTGCCGCCGACGCGCTCCTCGTCGAAGCGCGACAAATCGTAGATCAGGTCGCTCGCTCCCTTCCTCAGGAGGACGTCCGCCTCGTCCAGTACGACGACCAAGTGCACCTTGCGCTTGTCGATGTGCTTCCTCAGCGAGCGGAGCATCTCCGCCGAGGAGAAGCCTCGGTCGGGGAAGTGCTCGTCGAAGTGCGTCACAAGCCTCAGC
Source organism: Methanomassiliicoccales archaeon (assembly GCA_050015815.1). Lineage (GTDB taxonomy): Archaea > Thermoplasmatota > Thermoplasmata > Methanomassiliicoccales > UBA472 > JAJRAL01. Next base: position 21,840 of record JBEKAR010000004.1, read on the forward strand.
AGGACGCTGCTCTCCGAGTTCCTCTGCCGGCAGTTGACGATGACGAAGTCGATCGCCCTCTCCTTCTCCTGGCCCTCCTTGACGAAGTCCAGGCAGAAGCGCTTCGAGGTGGCGGTCTTCCCCGTGCCGACCGGACCGATGAGGAACGCCGTATGCGAGACGCCCTGTTCCAGAACAGGCCTGAACAGCATCCAGAGCTTGCTCAGCTGTGCCTCGCGGTGGATCAGGCGGTCGGGTACGTAGTCGAACGACAGCTTCGACAGGTCCTTGAGGACCCGCGCCCCCCGTTCCTGGTATCCCGTGCTCATTTCCTCTTGACCCTCAGCAATCCTGAGAACGGAGCGATCTTCACTCCCTCGCCCTCGATGATGTCGGCCATCAGGTTCACCCCGAGCGAGTCGGAGGCCATGTGACCGGCGACGATGACGTTGATGTGCGCCTTCTTCGCCTCTTCCAGATGTGCCTCGGGGATGTGCATGCAGACGAAGGTGCCGACGCCGGCCCTGGAGAGCGATTCGTACATCTCCTTCGGCCCCGACGTGCCTCCGGCGAACTTCACCATGACCCTTCCGGCCTTCCTTCCCCTTTCGCCCACGTTGACCTCGGGGAGGCTGTTGAAGTGGGCTGCCGCCTCATACTCCGGCAGCTCCATCAGAGCGTCGACGACGTCCCCGACCTTCTCAGGTTTGGCCTTATCCAGCATCCTTTGCGCGAACCGCTGGCCGAGGAGGTCGCACGGCGAGTGAAGGCAAATCATCGGCACGTCGAGCATGCGGCACGCGTCGACCGTCCGATTGAAGTTGGCCGGATGGGAGGCCCGTTGCACCTCCTTGATGCGCGGTGCGATGACATCCTCGGCGACGTTCGCCGGCACGTTGAACTCCTCCATCAACGGCTCCATCATGTGCATCACCTCATGGAAGGCCGGCGTCGCCGCCCCCTCCGGGTGATGGGCCATGAGCGCATCGATCTTCCGCCCCTTCTCCTTCAAGCGGTCCGCGAGCAGCACCTCCGCCGGCTCGACGTCGATGCCCCAGAGCATCTCCTTCACTTCCATGTCCTCGGCGCCGAAGAGCAGCCTCGAATCGGTGTAGGGGTTCCAGAGGCGATCCTTATCGAAATGGGCCTTCGCCTTCGCGCCCAGCTTCTCGAACCTCTCCTTCTCGTCCTCGAGCAGAGCGTCGATTTGCTTGGCGGTGCGTAGGTCCGCTCCCCTCCCGGCCTCGATCGCCGTCCGGTAAACCTCGATGAGCTTCATTCTAACCCGTCGCACAGAGGGCGATTGACCGTATTAACCATAGCGAAGGTGCGCTGGCATCGGGAAGAGAGAAGAAGTGGGGTGAATGCGAAAAGGATTTCCACTTGGTTCAGGAGGGGTCAATTCTCTCGCGCATTTCTGCCCCGTTTCACCGACCCTGGGGGTGCTATATCAATCCATCTCCACAAACAATCGGAGGGTGTAGTCCGTTCCCTATTGTGAAAACAGTTATATCCACGAACGCATGGTTTTCCCAGCGAGTCGGGGGGCGCAAGAATGGTAATGGACACGATGCTCAAGAGCACGATCGGCGTCTCGAACACCGAGGACCTCATCATAGAAGCGGTGCGGGACCTCGTTAAGGACGAGATCAAGAGATACATAAGGCAGAAGATCGACGAGAACCCAGCCATCAAGAACGAAATGAGGGAGGCCGTCGCGATGTTCATCGATGCGAAGGCGAGGGAGGCCTACGCGGTGATAAAGTTGGGGAAGTGCGCCGCGGAGCTCGGGATCCAGGCCGTTCCTCCGGACATGAAGGCGAAGTTGGGCAAGGACCTCGCCTCGCTCGTCGAGAAAGAGATGACCCAGGTCTTCGACAAGATGTTATTCGGGAACCAACCGAAGCACCAGGCTTTGCGATGATTCAGTACAGGAGATGACTCGCAGAAAATTCTGGTATCGGGGCCGAAGCCCCGAAGGGGTTTGAGGAGGTCCGCGGGTCCCGGGCACGTAGGATGCCGGCCGGGCCGTTGGACCAGGGATCGGAAAGGCGGGGCGATGTGCCTCGTCCGGCCTAGCCGAACAGGGCGCCGAGGCCGGCTGCAGCCTCTTCCTCGCTGACCTGTTCCTTCTTCTCCTCTTCCTTCTTCGCTTCTTTCTTCTCCGTTGGTGCAGCGGCGGGTGCGGCGGCGGCCGGCGCAGCTACCACGGCGGCGCTTGCGATGGCCTCGTCGATGTTCACTCCCTCGAGGGAAGCGGTCAGGGCCTTGATCCTCGCGGCGTCCGGTGAAACACCGGCGCTCTGCAGGACAGCGGCGACCGACTCCTCGTTTATCTGCTTTCCAGCGGCGTGGAGAACCAGGGCGCTGTATACGTATTCCATTTTTCTACCTCCTTTGTCTCATCCGAATAGTTGACCAAGGCCAGCTGCGGCATCCTCCTCGCTGACCTTTTCCTCTTTCTTCTCTTCCTTCTTGGCCTCCGCCGGCTTGTTCGGCGCGGCGGCAGCCTGGGGAGAGGGCTTTGCTGACAGCCTCTGTTTCACACGCTCGTCCGCGAGCTCCGGGGCCCGGGACGCGAGGGCGAGCATGTTCGCCTCCGCCTTTGCCAAGAGGATCTTGATGTTGTCCTTCATCGGCAGCGCGGCCTTGACGCTGAGCGCCACCGCCTGCCGGTAGGCCTTCGCCATGATCGGGCCGACC
>JBEKAR010000005.1:0-23657 GCA_050015815.1 Methanomassiliicoccales archaeon
GCGCCGATAGAGCCTTGATCGGCGCCGCTCTCGACATCGGCACGACCACAGTGGTGCTCTCACTCCTCGACCTGAAGAGCGGCAAGACGCTCGCGACCACTTCCGACTACAACCTTCAGATCAAGGCCGGCGACGATGTGATAGCACGAATAGCCTACGCCGAGGAGGGGGGCCTCGAAGAGCTGAGGGCCTTGGTCCTGAAGACGATCGCGTCGTTGATGAAGAAGGCCTGCGCGGCCTCCCCGGTGAGGGTGAAGTCTGAGGAGATAGACGCCATGTCGGTGGCGGGCAACACCACGATGATACACCTCTTCCTTGGGATCGATCCGCGGCACATCAGGTACGAACCTTACCTTCCCGCGACGAATGTTCCTCCGATACTGACCGGGCGCGAGGCGGCCCTGCCGATGAACCCGCACGGGCCGGTCTTCTGTCTGCCGGGCAGAGCAGGGTTCGTGGGCGGCGACATCACCGCGGACGTGATCGCATCTGGCATGCGGGAGAATAGCGAGCTCGCAATGCTCATAGACGTCGGGACGAACGGAGAGGTCGTTCTCGGCGACGGCGAGTTCCTGGTCTCCTGTTCGACCTCAGCCGGCCCGGCATTTGAGGGGGGTGAGGTAGCCTGTGGCATGAGAGCGATGACCGGCGCCATCGAGAGCGTCGCGATTGGAGAGGATCTCGCCGCGGAGGTGACGGTGATTGGCGACGGGAAGGCCGCAGGGGTCTGCGGCTCCGGCCTGATAGACCTCCTGGCGCAGATGTTCGTTCGGGGCATCGTCGACCGCTCGGGAAGGTTCAACGTTGATGAGACCCCCGGCATCCGGGACGTCGACGGATCGAAGCAGTTCGTCATCTCCTCCTCCGGGACCGGCAGGTCGAGAAGGGAGATTGTCATCCGGGAGGAGGACATAGCCAACCTGATCAGGACGAAGGCCGCGCTCTACGCCGGAGGGGCCGTCCTGCTCCGCACGCTCGAGCGAGACGTCCACCAGGTCAAGAGAGTGTACGTCGCCGGCGGGTTCGGCAACTACATCGACGTCGAGAACGCTGTCACGATAGGACTGCTTCCTGACCTGCCGAGAGACCGCTTCGTGTTCATCGGGAACGGGGCCCTTTCCGGTGCGGTCCATACACTCCTCTCTGGAGAGAAGAGGAGGGAGGCGATGCGAGTGCACGAGGACATGACATACATCGAGCTGAGTAACTCCAGCACGTTCTTTGACGAGTTCTCCTCGGCGTCGTTCCTACCGCACACCGATCTCGACCTCTTCCCCTCGGTCGAGAGGATGCTCGAGGAACGCTAGGCGACGAGGCGATGCGCCGCATCTGGCTAATGGCGGCTCGCCACGACCTGCGACCTGGATGAACGAGGCCCTGGCCAAGCATCGTTCTATGTCGAAAGAGGCAGAAAAGGTTTATCAGAGGCTAGCCGAATCTGCTGGACATGCTTTGGGGAGGACTCCCACTATGCATAGGTTCGTTGCCCCACAAGGACCCAGCAAAGGCCGTCGACCTCATCCTTAGGCATCTCAGACGCACACCTTTCTGGCCCCAGCTCCCGGCGATGGGGTTCGGCGAGAACATGTATGCCCAGTACGCCTTCCGCCTCCCCGGCGCGGTGGTCGATGAGGAGGGCCGAAGAATAACCGTTGACCTGACCACATTCGAGCCAGAGCGTTTTTACGAGGCGGTCGTCTCGGACGAGGTCGGATACTTCGAGCATCCGAAAGAGCAGTTCCACGGATTGTACGAACTCCTCTCCCGAACCCTTCCCCGGGAGTCAGTCGCGATCAAGGGGCAGGTGACAGGGCCGGTCAGCCTGGGCCTGCAGATCTTCGACCAGAACGGGAAATCGATCATATATGACGACGCGTACAGCGAGATTGTGCGCCGAAACGTGAACCTCTGCCTTCGCTGGCAAGAGTCCAAGCTAAGGGAGAAGTTCGGTCGGACGATCATGTTCGTGGACGAGCCTTCGCTCTCTCTGGTCGGGACGCCGTTCGCCGCGATCTCGTCGGAGCAGGTCAGGACCTGGATCGACGAATCTGTCGAGGGGTTGAAGGGTCAAACGGGGCTGCACTGCTGCGGGAACACGGACTGGTCGACGGTCCTGAGCGCGGAGATCGACATCCTCTCGTTCGACGCGTACGAATACGGTCATACGATCTCACTGTACCCGAGCGATGTCACGTCGTTCCTCGATCGGGGCGGGACGATCGCCTGGGGCATTGTCCCGAACCGTGAGGAGACGCTCAGGCAGGAGACCTTGGGCTCGCTTTTGGAACGTCTGAACGGGTCGATCGATAGGCTCGTGTCCAAGGGCGTGCCGAGGAAGAAGATAGTAGAGTCGTCGCTCGTCACGCCCCAGTGCGGCCTAGAGGGATTGGATGAAGGGACGAGCGAGGACGCGGTCCGCATGCTTGTCTCGCTCTCTGACGAGTTCCGCCGCCGGAATGACCTGGAGACCCCATGAGCTTCAGGATCGCAGTCGTCGGCAAGGGAGGCGTCGGCAAGACTACGATCTCGGCGCTTCTCGTGAGGGCCCTTCACGAGCGGACAGGCAAGGTCGTCATGGCAGTCGACGCCGACCCGAACTCGAACCTCGGAGAGAAGCTCGGGGTGATGCCCGAACGCACGATAGGTGATCTGCGGGAGAAGATGCTCAAGAGCGCCGACGATCTCCCGGCGGGCCAGAGCAAGCAGGAGTACGTCGAGTACCAGATGCGGCTGGCTACGGTCGAAGGCGACGGTTTCGATCTCCTCTCCATGGGCCGCCCCGAAGGGCCGGGGTGCTACTGCTACATCAATAACATTATGAGAACATTCCTCGACGAAGCGATGGACGACTACGATTTCGTCGTAATCGATAACGAAGCGGGAATGGAACATCTCTCCAGGAGGACGACGAAGAGCATGGACGTCCTGGTCGCGGTCTCCGACCCGACGAAGACCGGGATGGAGACTGTCGGGCGCTTGGTCTCCCTGGCGAAGGAGATGAAGATCGAGGTGGGGTGCCTCGCACTGGTCGTCAACGGGGTCAGGGGACAACAGATCCCGGTTGTCGAACAGATGGCCGAAGGCATGATCCAGTGCAAGGCGTTCACCGTGCCGTTTAGCGACGATCTCGCAAACCTCAACGCCGAGGGACGATCGCTCCTCGAGCTTGGGGAGAGCGACCATGTGTTCAGGGCGGTCAAAGCGATGAGCGACCAGCTGATTCATTTCGTATGACCGGTCGGCGTGATATCGTTCCGGCCATCAAGGAAGCGACTTGAGGAACTTCGGCAATCCGCTCGATTCCTTCGGACCGACGATCACCTTCAGCCCCGTCGTCTCCTGCAACTTCCCGCTCATCCTCGTGACCATTCCCGGGATGATCAACTCGCCGCGAGTGGACCGCTGCTTCGCGCCGCTTGTCTCTATCGCCTTCCCCACTCCTTCAGGCGTTAGTTTGCCCGCCGCGAACGCCGTCATGACGCTCAGTCCTTCGGAGTCGACCACGAGCAACCAGGCAGGCACCCTGCTCTTCTCGATGTCCGCTAAGACCGTGAAGTAGGTCAGCGAGAAGTTGGTGGTGAAAAGTATCGGTGCCTTCTCGCTAGGGTTGTTGACCGGATAGATGCCAGGCTTTACCTGTATCGGGACCTGAGGGTCGGTGTAGATGTTCTGCCGTAGCACGAAGAGCGGCATGGCCTGGAAGTCTTCGAGCTCGTCGAACACGACGAGGCTCCCATACTTCATCGTCGCCGTCATGCCCATGAGGACCGCGTGCTCCCCTCGTCCCGCCATGACGACGATCGGATAGCCGAGGCCGCGGAATAGCCGTTTGACTGAGACCTTGCGCACGATCGATGCTCTCTCGAGCAGGGTCTTCGCGTCGCTAGCGCCGAAATCCAGAGCGATGTCCTCAACGCCAGTCGTCCTGACCTTCGAGACCAGATCAGCGAGCTCGTTCAATCCTCGTTCATCGCGGACCACCAATGGGCAATTGAACTCCTTCGCAACCTGCGCCATCGCGGTGAAGTTCGATTGGTCGGCGGCGTGAAGCAAGGGTACTCTCGATGCGATCTTGGCCGCCGCCGCTCTCATCGCGTCTGCGTCCTTCGAAATGAGCATAATCGCCCCTTCATGTCTCGAGGTGACGCGTTCGGCCGCCTTTGCGAAACGCTCCGCATCACAGGAGTCATTCTTCACCGTGATCGAATCGAGCTTTAGGATCTGGCCTACCCGTTCCACCGTCATCCTCGAAGCCTTGTCGATGCGCGCGTCAACCTCATTCTCGTTGAGCGAATCGGAGATCGCGAGAGAGTACGCGGTCGGATGGAAGAACTTCTTCTCGTGTCGGTAGAGCTCCGTCTCGTCGCCCATCTGCACTACCCCTTTCCCCGATCCGAACTTGATCAGCCTAATCGGCGGCGCAGAACTCGCGGCGAACTGCCGCTTCGCCTCTTCGGAGATGAAGGGGCAGTCCTCGAGCTTCGCCTTGGAGTTGGCGATCTGCATCGCGAAGGCCAGGCATGTAGGGTAGTTGCATTTGCCGCAGTTCTTCTTCGGTAGGAACTTGAAGACCTCGATCGCGGTAGGCACTCATCTCCCTCCCATGAACTCGTCTATTGCGTTCCTCACGATCCTGGCTGCGGAGGGGCTGCGCATGACGACGATGTCAGCGCCGGCCATGACAGCGGCGATGCCGGTGGTCGCTTCCCACCAGACCGCACGCTCCTTGAGCCCCTCATGTCCAGGGATTTCCTCGCCAGTCTCCTTGGCCTTCCACGCCGGCGAGGTGTCGCAGAGCAACGGTACCTGGAGCATCGAGTCGCCCATCAACGCCGCGATTCTAATCCGCTCCATGACCGAGTAGGTGTACTCGAGTCCCATCCCGAGCGAGGCCATCAACGGGTCGGTCACAATGCGCTCCTTGCGCACCCCGAAGTCGGTGAGAAGGATGTTGATCTGCTTGGCCAGGTTGACGTCGAGGTTCGAGAACGAGAGGACCGCGTGATCGTTCGCCATCGCGGCGGCGGAGATTGACTTGTACGCCGCCTCGTCCGCGTGGCAGAGCAGGAGCTTCTCCTTGCTCGCTATGTTGCTCACCGCCTCCATGACCTTCGCGTCCTTCTCCTCCAGGCCGCAACCGTAGACGATGAGCGGGGCCCCGACGGAACCGAGGACCGCTTTGACGGTCGCCGCCTCCTCCTCTGGTGAGCGGTTCTCTTCTTCCGGGTTCGCCGAGTGCAGCTTGAGGCAAACAAGGTCCGCCCCCCATTCGTCGACCCACTTTCTGGCCAGTGCGGCCGGGTCCTTGGCGGCGTTCCCGAACTCCTCGAGTACCTGCGGCTGCAAGTCGTTCCAGCGGTCGATTACCTCTCCCGCGATGAGCGGGCGGTTGAGCATCGCCCCTTCGTAGGAAAGGAACGGCATGCCGGTCTCGCCGCCGACCTCGAGGGCCTCAGATCGGCTGCCGCCCTGCTCCCGCGTCGCCCCGAGCGTGACCGTCCCAATCCTGCCGCTCCATCTCTCCTTTGGCACTGGCACCTCGACCATGATTCGCACCTCACTGCAATAGCGGTGGCATCGCGAGCGCCGGGTGATTGACCTTCGCCATCCATTCAACCAGGCCGTCGGCCTCCGTGGTCACTGACTCGTCGGCAATCTTGTCCACGAAGTCCGGCACGCCCAGCTCTTCGGCCCTCCGCCTCAGCGATTCCATCATCTGCGCCTTCAGCTCCTTGGGCATCCAGGCGATGCGCAGGAAGCCACCGTCCGCTGGGATGAACTTCTTGCTCAATATGTATTTGCGGCCGACGCCGATGAAGCCCGGCGTCTGCTTCCCGCCGCCGATGCTGCCGGCCAGAGTGGAGAACTTCATCCCCACCGGCGTCATGCCTGGGAACTCGCGGTTGACGAGCACTACCGCCTGGGCGTCCGCCGTCATCGCGACGATTACTTCGAAGCAGCCGCAGCTGGTCATCGGGTCCTCCATCATGGTGTAGGCGTTGAAGCGCTCGAGCTTGTGGTGAGAGAGCTCAAAGACCGACTCGTTCACTCCCCGCCATTGTCCTTTGACCGCATCGATCGCATCTCCTTTCGTGATCGGCTGGTTGGGCCCGGTCGGGGCTATCTCCTTGCCCGCCTTCGCATCGAGATAGTTGACCGCGCCGCATAGTCCCAGGCGCTCAGGGGTAACTATGCAGATGTGGTCTGGCGCGAAGGACTGGCACAGAGAGCACGACATGAACGTGTCCACCGCCTCGTCGGTCAGCCCCAAGAGCCTCTCGTCCCTCGTGGCGTACTTCGCCTTGGCCAGGGGCATCAATTCCTCGATCTTCGCGCCGTCGGTGATGATCGTCACCTGCACGCGCGAGACGATGTTGCCGAACTCGGCCTTCAGCTTAGTGATCAGGATTTCACCGAAGTGCCTGAATCGCAGCCCGGCCTTGACCGAGTTCTTGCTCAGCCTGACCCAGATCGTGTTCCTTTGCCCGGTGTGCCAGGCGCCCTCCGCGAAGTTGATGAACTGGTGGATGCGGCGTTCGAGGACCGGCTCGAACTCCTCCTGCATCTTCTTGCCGTAGACGTCAATGAGGATCGCCAGGGGGGTCTTGCCTCCCTCGGGCATCTCGTCAACGTCCTTTCCGATGAGCGTGATCGTTCCGTCCTCGACTTGGTCCTCCGGCAGCACGCGCAGCAGTTCGAACGCCGGCGTCTTCGACGCCCCTCCGGCCTCGATGTACGTCTCCGGCCGCCTGACCGTCTCCCCTTCGAACGCCGGACCGTAGGCGACCGGAATCTTCACCGGAGCGAGCTTGACCTGGATGCCCCGGAGCTCGATCGCTGTCTGTACCATGTGCTCGTAGTTTGGCTGAGAGATGTACTTCTCGGGAATCGCCTCGATCTGCTGGTCGGTGATCGTCGGAGAGCCGTTCAGCAGCACGGCGAACTCCGTCGCGGCTTTGATCGCGTCTATCGGACCGAGCTGCAGGACGAACACCTTCGGCCTCTTCCTCAGGTAGTTCTGCAGGCGCTCCCTGTCACCTTTCTGGACGTTTCCGAAGGTGAGGGCCGCACGGATGGCGAAGTTCAACCCGTGGACCACTTGCGTGAACTCGCCGACGGGGTACAGCATCGCGTCCAGGCCCATCCGGATCCCCTCATCCTTCAGCTGACGGATCGTGTCGAACGAGGCGATGATGAGCATGCCCTTCGATTGGCAGTCGCGTACGATCTTGACGAGCTTCTTCGGGTCCGAGGCCGTTCCGATCAGGACCGCCGCGCCCGGGATAGTGTCATCGACGAACGCGATGCCGAGCTCCCGCAGGACCTTGTCTGGAATGAAACCGCAATAGGGCGTTCCCTTGTAGGGGTTCTCGTCCCCATCGTACTTGAGTGCCTCGATCAGCTCGGCCGCCACCATTGTCGCCTCCCCGGCCGCAAGAGCGTTCTCGTAGGTCGGTTCGTGCCTGATGATCGACCTAGCATCGCCCAGGACGGCAGGCATGTCGCCCAAGCAGTGGACCTCTTTGCCCTCCCAGGCGAAGATCGCCGGGAGCGAGTATCCGGTCTCAGGGAACTCGATTCTCTCGTCGTATCCGTGTAGTTCGATCGCCACCGAAAGCAGCAGATCAGCGTAGCCAGTCGCGATGATCGCGCCGTCGATCGCCATCTGAATCAGCTCCTTCTGCTCTATCGCCGGTGATTCAGGCACGAAGTAGGTGTTCGACCATCCGAGCTTCCAGCGCCTTCTCTCCAGTTCGTTGGCAAGCTTCTTGCTCGCCTCGACCGGGTTCGGCTCGAAGATGAAGCGGCCGCCGAATACGTCCCCTGTCGTGTTGGTCAGGACCTCCAGGACCAGAGGCGATCCGCCGACGTAGTTGATCGTGCCGACGTGGACGGTCAATCCAAATGCGACGAGCCAGGTGCCGATCGAGACGGCCTTCTCGTGGTTCGCCTCCGGCGCTGAGGCGACGAACGGTATGGAGTCGACGTCGACCTTCAGCCTCCTTGCGATTTCCGTCGCGAGGTTCATTGCGCGGGTGTTGTCGACGCAGGAGCCGACATGCCAGACCGGCGGAAGAGCGACCTTGTTCGCATTCTCCAGGTCGTGAATGAACTTCTTTAGGCCCGGACCTGCAAAAGTCTCGGTCGCTGCTGATGAAAGGAAGCCGTTCTTCGCCAGCGCCCCTGCGGAGCATCCCGTCGCTAGCACCAGCACGTCGTTCTTCAGAAGCTCCGCCGCTATCGTGACGTGGTTCAGGTCCTGCTCGGCGCGCTGGTTGTTGCAGCCCGCCATCAGAGCGATGCCACGGAGCTGTCCCGTCCTGATCGCATCGATGAGGACGTGGAACGGTTCGTTATGAGAGATATTCGAGAGCAGTTCCTCGATCTGCTCCAGGCTGAAGCCCGCAATCACCTCCGACCTGACGTCTGGGATGACGACCTTGGAGGGGTCGCGGTGCCTGTATGCCTCGATGGCCAAGCGCACTATCGCCTTGGCGCTCTCCTGTGCGTCCTCCTCCCTGAACTGGACATGTGTGTCGAACGGGATGTGGACGTTCGCCATCGTCGTGACCATCTCGGTGTGGGCGCACTGGCAGATCTCCGAGAGCGACGGCATGATGCACTGGTAGTCCGCCACTAACAGGTCGACCGCTCCGGTCGCTAGCGCGAGCTCTTGCGAGGAGAAGTTCGCCGCGAGGCTGACGCCCCTCCTCATCAGGGTCTCATTGCCAGTGCAGCAGATCCCAACGATGTTGATGCCGTTCGCGCCGGCCGCCTTCGCCTCGTTCTCTAGTTCGCGGGCGACGTCGACTATGACCTCGCTGAGCACAGGATTGTGGCCATGGATGGCGATGTTGACCTCGTCCTTCTTCAGGGTGCCGAGATTGGCGAAGGTGCGGACCAGTCTGGGTGTGCCGAAGAGGACATCCGATAGATCGGTCGATATCTGCATACCGTCGTAGTCGGCGATGGCGCACGAGATGCCCCCGAAAAGCAGCGGGATCGGGTCGGCGTCACAGCCGAGCGAGGTGCGGTGCATTACCTCCGAAATCGAATGATCGATGCTGTTCGGTATCAGTCCATGGCGGTCGAGCAGCTGCCTTCTCGCGTTCGTGATCGTCGTCGTGGTGAACCTGAGCGGCTCGTCCTCGAAACGGGTGTAGTCGCCGAGCGCCTCCTCGATCACCAGCCGGGCCAGTTCGTCTTTCCCTTTTCCCGACGCGTCGATGCCCAGCCTCATGGCGATCCTCGTCAGCTTCTCGACGTCCTTGATCGAGTACGCCGCGGATCGGCCGGTGATCACGGTCATGAGCGTGTCCGCGATGTGCCGCCCATGCCCGGAGTGCGCCGCCGTCCCTCCGGCGATGTGGCGGATCAGGTTCCGCGCCACGATCGTGTAGTCGCGGGCGCCGCATATCCCGGCGGTCGGTTTGCCGCGGAACGGGTTGATCCGACAGGGCCCTTGGAGGCAGTTGTTGCAGCAGAGGCCGAGCTCGCCGAAGCTGCACTGCGGCTGCATTGCGGCGTACCGATTCCAGGCGGTCTAGATATGCTTCTCCGAAGCGATCTCGATGCCCTTCCTGGCGCCAGGGTCGCTGCTCTTCTGTCCCGAACCGTCAGATGCCATCCGGATTCTCCCGAACGAATGGAAGCGGCATTCAAACGCCTAGTGTTATAAAAAGCCCTTGCCCGGGAGTCCATCATGGCTGCGAAGCGAACCGGGACCTCTCGCAAAGCTTACTATCACGGACTGGGCTCGGGAATCGGGTTGGAACATGAGGACGGAAGAAGGTGAGAGACTTTCGCACACCTACTCTATCGTCGCCAGGGACGAGAAGACGGGAGAGATCGGTGTGGCGGTGCAATCCCATTGGTTCTCGGTCGGCTCGGTAGTCGGCTGGGGAGGGGCAGGGATCGGCGTGGTCGCGACCCAGGCGATGGTGAACCCCGCGTTCGGGCCGAAGGGGTTGGAACTGCTCAGGGCAGGAAAGGGGCCCTCCCAGATCGTCAAGGAGCTCACCTCCGGGGATGATGGTAGAGAGATGCGGCAACTCGCAGTGCTCAATGCTGAGGGGGAGGTCTCGGCTTACACCGGTCCACGCTGCATCGCCGAGGCCGGGCACGTTGTGGGAAAGAACTTTTCCTGCCAGGCGAACATGATGCTCACGGATACGGTCTGGAAGGCGATGGCCAGGGCGTTCGAACGTTCCACCGCTCCCCTTCCAGAGAGGCTTCTGGTCTCATTGGAGGCGGCCCAGGCGGAAGGAGGCGACATCAGGGGAAAGCAGTCGGCCTCCATGCTGGTGTTCAAGGGCGCTTCATCGGGGAAGCCTTGGGATGACAAGTTGGTCGATCTAAGGGTGGACGACAGCGCCGAGCCGCTGGTCGAGCTCAAGAGGATCCTCGGGATACACCGTGCCTACGAGAAGATGAATCAGGGCGATCTCGAGATGGAGAAGGGCGACATGGGGTCCGCCATGAAGTGCTACGCCGCCGCGGAGAAGATGTTCCCGGAGAACCTGGAGATGATGTTCTGGGAAGGAGTCACCATGGCAAACAACGGCAAAGTGAATGAAGCCTCGAAGGTTCTCGCCACTGTCTTCAGGAAGGACAGGAACTGGCGCACCTTGATGGAGCGGCTCCCCAAGGCCGGGCTCCTCAAGGCAGATCCAAAGGAGCTGATGAAGAAGCGCGGAAGGTAGTTCCACGCCATTCGCTTATTGCCATCGATTTGTCACTCGATGACGAGGAGCACCTTCCCGCCCTCGACCGACTCTCCCTGTCTGACCTTGATCTCCTTGACCTTGCCGTTCACACCGGCGACGATCTCGTTCTCCATCTTCATCGCCTCGAGGATGAGGAGGGTCGTGTCGGCCTTGACCTCGTCGCCGACCTTCACTCGGATCTTGACGACCTTGCCGGGCATCGGGGCGGTGATCGAACCGTGGACCTCCCTGTGCGATGGGGCTTCCTCCTCCTCGCTGTACGCCTCGACCTTCTCCAGCTCGATGAGCGGCTCGATCTTCACCTTGGCCTTTCTCTGGCCGATGAGGACGTCGGTCCCCTCTTCCAGATTGCCCTCAAAATGGAGCGGGATCGTCTCGCCGTCGACGCTCATCCCACTCTCCCGCGAGGCGACCTTGAAAATCGACTCGCCGATCGTCACTTTGTAGTCCCCGGAGTTCTTCTCCACCTGGACCTCGTGCTGCTGACCGTTCAGGGTTATCCTGAGCTTCATAGCGGCCACCCTCCTCCATGGATCGAGTCGCGTCTCGCCGCGAGTCTCCATGCGTCGCTCGTGCCCCCGCCGGTCTGCTTCGATCTCGACCTCGCCTCGGCGAGCTGCACGAACAGCGCTGCGAGGGCGGCCAGGTCCCTTCCGTTCGCGCCTTGCTCTGCAAGAACCCTCTCCTTGAAGAAGTCGATCGCGACCTGAGGGAACAAGGCGTAGGAGAGAACGTCCTCTTCGTTGCGGGCATACTCTTTGACCTCTAGCGCCAGCTTGTCGAACTCGGGCGGCAGCAGGTCCGCCGGTCTCACCGTGATTGGCTTCTCGTCGCCGATTATCTTTTTGCGTATCTCGGCGGAGATCGGGGCCGGGGTCTTGCCGTACATGCCTCTTACGACGTCCTTCGTCTCTTTCGTCAAGCGCTTGTAACGCTCGCCGCTGATGACGTTCAAGGTCGCCTGCGTGCCCACTATCTGGCTTGTCGGAGTGACGAGGGGGATGTAGCCGAGGTCGGCTCTGACCCGCGGCACCTCCTCGAGCACTTCCTGCATCTTCTGTTCCTGCTTCGCCTCCTTGAGCTGCGAAGCAAGGTTCGACATCATCCCACCGGGGATCTGGTAGATCAGCATGGCCGTGTCGATGGCGGTGTGCTCCGACTCGAAGTCGGCGTACTTCTTGCGCACCTCGGTGAAGTAGGATGCGATCTCCGCCAGTTTCTTTAGGTCAAGGCCAGTATCCCATTCGGTGCCACGCAGCATCGCCACGGTGCTCTCGGTCGGCGGCTGCGAGGTCCCCATGCTCAGCGACGAGATCGCCGTGTCGACGATGTCCGCGCCTGCCTCGATCGCTTTCAGGTACGAGGCCTGGGCCATGCCCGATGTCATGTGGGAGTGTACGTGGATCGGGAGCGAGACCTCCTCCTTCAGACCCTTGACCAGGTCGTACGCCGTTTCCGGGGCGAGGAGACCGGCCATGTCCTTGATGCAGATCGTGTTCGCGCCCATCTCCTCGAGCTTCTTCCCCATCTCGACGAATCCTTTGATCGTGTGGACCGGGCTGGTTGTGTATGAGATCGCCGCCTCGACGACCGCTCCGACCCTTCCGGCGACCTTCATCGCCATCTCGAGGTTCCTCGGGTCGTTCAGCGCGTCGAAGATGCGGAAGACATCGATGCCTCTGTCATGCGCCTTCTGGATGAACTTCTCTAGGATGTCGTCTGGGTAGTGACGGTAGCCGACGATGTTCTGACCCCTGAGGAGCATCTGGAAATGCGTGTTCGGCATCACCTTGCGTAGCTTGGTGATCCTCTCCCAAGGGTCCTCGCGGAGGAAGCGGAGGCAGGAGTCGAACGTGGCCCCTCCCCACATCTCTACGCTCCAGTAGCCGATCTCATCGATGAGCGGCGCTATCGGCAGCATGTCCTCCGTCCTCATCCTCGTAGCGAGGAGGGACTGGTGTGCGTCGCGCAGGATCGTGTCGGTTATCTTGACCATCCGTGGCACCTCAGAGAGGCATGTTGCCGTGCTTCTTCGCCGGCCTCGTCTCCCTCTTCTTCTCCAACGTGTGCAGCGCGCTGATGAGCTTGACCCTCGTCTCCTTCGGCTCGATCACGTCGTCGAGGTAGCCCTTCTCCGCCGCGACGAACGCGTTCGCCTCGACCCGGCGGTACTCAGTCGCAAGCTCGTCCCGCTTCGACTGCGGGTCGTCGGCCAGGATGAGCTCCCTCTTGTAGACAATGTCGATCGCCTGCTCCGGCGCCATGATCGCTATCTCAGCTGACGGCCAGGCGTAATTGATGTCGGAGCGGATGTGCTTCGAGGCCATGACGCAGTACGCGCCTCCGAACGCCTTTCGCAGCACGAGGGTAATCTTCGGCACCGTCGCCTCACAATAGGCGAACATGAGCTTGGCCGAGTTGCGCACCATGCCGAGCGTCTCCTGCTCCACGCTAGGAAGGTACCCTGGCACGTCCACGAGCGTGATGATCGGGATTCCGAACGCGTCGCAGAACCGGACGAATCGCGCCGCCTTGATCGAGGCGTGTGAGTCGAGGGTGCCAGCAAGCACCGACGAGTGGTTCGCCACGATGCCTATGGTGATGCCGTCGAGCCGGGCGAAGCCGACGATGATGTTGTGAGCGTATCCCTCCTGGACCTCGAGGAACTCGCCGTCGTCGAAGACCTTGCCGATGATCGAGTGAATGTCCACAGGCTTCACCTTGTCCTCCGGTATCGCCAAATTCAATGTTTCCTCGATCCTCTCCGGTGAGTCCTTCGGCTGCATCTGGGGCGGTCCTTCGAGGTTGTTCGACGGCAGGTAAGTGAGGAGCTTCTTCGCCTTCCGCAGGCAATCCGCCTCGTTGTTCGCCATGAAGTGCGCGCTTCCCGACTTGGTCGTATGCACCTCCGCCCCTCCGAGGTCCTCGATGCTGATGTCGACGTTCTGCACTGCCTTGATCACGTCCGGTGCAACGACGAACATCTGGCTAGTGCCTTTGACCATGAAGTTGAAATCGCTCAGTCCCGGGAAGAACACCGCCGGACCGGCGCACGGCCCCATGATCATCGAGATGATGGGAACGACCCCGGATGCGAGCGAGATGCGGAAGAATATCTCCGCGTAGCCTGCCAGCGAATCGATGCCCTCCTGCACCCTCGCGCCGCCCGAGTCGTACATCCCGATGACGGGACAGCCATTCTTCGCGGCGAGATCGATCGTGCCGCATATCTTGGAGGCGTGCATCTTTCCGACCGAGCCGGCGAAGACGGTGAAGTCCTGAGCGAAGACGAAGACCTTCTTCCCGTCGACGGTGCCGTAGCCGGTGACCACACCGTCGCCTGGAATCTTCGTCTTGTCCATGCCGAAGGCGTTGCTCTGGTGCGTGAGGAAAGCGTCGAGCTCGACGAAGCTGCCCGGGTCCATCAGAGCCTCGATTCGCTCCCGCGCCGTCATCTTCCCCGCCTTGTGCTGTCTGTCTATCCTCTCGCTTCCCCCGCCAGCACGGGCCCGCCTGCGGAGCTCCCTAAGCTCCCTCACCTCCTTCGGTTCCTTGTTCGCCTCTTCACCGGCCAACGCCTGCACGCTCCAGACTGTTCGAATGAATCCGCCTTTCAGTAATAATGCTTTTCATGCACTACCTCGGCGCCCCAGTATCATTAGGCTTATGCCCGTCGCTGACAGGACTTCGATCACCTGTCCATCTTCGCCTCGGATCAGGAGGGAACCGTCCTCTCCGATGTCGGTCGCGATCCCCGTTAGCTCGATGTCCTTGCCCGTGACCTCGATCGCCCTGCCGAGGACCGAGGAGCGCGTGATGAACTCCTTGCGGAGAGTCCCGTTCTTCAGGTCGTCATAGAAGGTCTCGAACTCTTTCAGGATTATGTCGGCGAGCTCATCCAGATCGACCTTCTTTCCGAGCATTCTGCCGATCGAGACGGCGTTCGGCGCCTCGTCCTCCGGCGGTTCGGCGTTGGCATTGATACCGATGCCGACGACGGTGAAGTCGAGCTTGCCCCCTCGGGTCACACCCTCGACGAGGATTCCACCGGCCTTCCTGCCATCGATCTCGATGTCGTTGGGCCATTTCAAACCGGTCCTCAGTCCAGTAAGCTTCTCAATTGCCAGTCCGACGGGGACGCAGGAGAAGACGCTCATCCTCAGGACCTCGTTGGGCCTGAGAGCGGGGCGAAGGAGGATTGACATGTACAGGCCTCCAGGGGGGGAGGACCACATGTTGCCGGATCTGCCCCTTCCGCCCGTCTGGGTCCTTGAGATCACCACTAGGCCCTCTGGCTCACCTTGCATTCCGCCTTGCTTCGCTGAGTCGTTCGTCGACCCGACGGACTGTTCCCGGATCACGCGGAAGGCGAGCCTCATCAAGCACCTGTTCAGAATCCTATCCTTTCAAATCCAGCGAGCCTGAAGTCGCCCTTGAGGCCTTTGAGGTGTGTGGTCAGGCGAGCCTTCAGCTCATCGGCATCGATGATCCCGTTGACGTCGGCCACGAGGGACAATGACATTCTTTCGTAGTAGACGAGGACCATCGTCGAGACCGACAGCAGGTTGACCGAATGGTCCCCGAGGAACCTCGTCACCTCGAATATCGCCCCGGGCTTGTCCGGTATCTCGAGGTTCATCGCGATCAGGCTCAGCGACGGGTCGAGGGGGGTGATCGACAGCACCCACGAATCCTGGTCGGCGAGCATCATCAGCGGCGCTCCATCCTTGACGCCATCCATCGCCCGCATGTACTCATCTGGGACGGTGAACTCTCCATTCGTTATCGGGATCGGCGTCTTGTGCGCCCTTCTGATCGGTCTGACCTTCACCGAAGATCCAGGGGAGACCAGTCCCTTGGTGAACCGATCGCTCACGTTCGCCACCTCGACCGTCATCGCATCGGCCTTGTCGAGCTTGGGGGAGCGCGTCTTCTTCAGCGAATCGAACTCCTCGCGGAGCGCCGCCGAGTCACCGTAATAGGAGAGGTCGACGGTCATCTTCCAGACCATGCAGACCTTGGAGATCATGCTCAGCGAGACGGAGTTCAGGATGTCGATGTTCCTCTCTCCAAGGAACTTTGCGATCTGAGCGCACGCCCCTGGAGAGTCGAGCATGTAGAAAGTGACGAGGCAGATCTCCCTGTAGTTCTCGGGACCGAACGTTGACAGGACGATCTCGTAGCTCGTCTTTCCCTCGACGTCGTACCGGAACATCGCGGTGAAGGCCTTACTTCCCTCGTTGAGCCCGAGTGGCGCCGCCAGCCGCTCGCTGATCTGCACTTTCGAGCCCTTCAGCCTACCGAAGTCGTGGACGCGCATCTTCAGGACCAGCGCGCACAATCCGTTCTGCCTTGATAAACATTGTCATGCCTATCTCGCTTGTCTGGCTCACATATTCGGTAAGAAACGGGCGCCTGTCTAGCGAGCAAAATTAATATAGCAAATGCTCCTTAGGTAGCGCTAAACTTAGTAGCCCACTACTCAGAAGAGAGGAAGAGATGCCAACGAGAATCCGAGCACAGCAGTCCCCGGAGGCGAGGATCAGCCCGTTCCAATCGGTGATGCTCATTCATCTCAGGGATAAGTCGATGTACGGGTATGAAATGCTTCGCACGCTGAGGGACGACTTCGAAGGCGTTTGGTCTCCGCACACGGGAACGATATATCCAGCGCTGAAGCGACTCGAGGAGCGAGGGCTCATCCTGGCCGAGGAAAGGGACGGGACGGAGTACTATTCGATAACAGAGGCAGGCGAGCGCCTGATCCAGGCGAAGATCATGGGCCTGCCTGCGGACATCCGCTTCGTGAGCCGCTACTTCGAGATACTGGACAAGGCGAGGAAGGAGATGGGGGGGAACGCCTCCGCGTCAGATGAGATCCCTGTGTTCCCCAGATTCTCGGCCATGTTCGGGATGGAAGAGATGACGCCTGAGCAGAGGATCTCTCATCTGAGGGAGCTTAGGGAGCTCCATTTGTCCAAACTGGCATCGATTCACACTGAACTGAAAGAGATGGAGAAGAAGAACAAGCGGAAAAGAGGTGAGACATAGAATGGCAGCGATAGTTGAAGTGAAGGACCTTGTCAAGGTCTTCGATAAGACCATCCGAGCGGTGGATGGCATTAACTTCGAGGTCGAGGAGGGCGAGATCTTCGGCTTTCTCGGCCCGAACGGTGCAGGAAAGAGCACCACCATCAACATGCTGGTGACCTTGCTCAAACCGACCAGTGGGACCGCCCTGATAATGGGCCATGATGTGGCGAAAGAGCCTGATAAGATCCGCCATATCATCGGTCTGGTACCTCAGGACCTGACGGTGGACGATGACCTCTCCGGACGGGAGAACATGATTCTCCAGTCCGATCTGTACAACGTCCCGAGGAAAGAGGCGAAGGAAAGGATAGACAACCTGTTAGGCCTCGTCAAACTTGATGATGCGGCTGACCGCATGGTGAAGACCTATTCAGGCGGCATGAGGAAAAGGCTCGAATTGGCTGAGGGGCTGATCCACAGACCAAGAATCCTCTTCCTCGACGAACCGACCCTCGGTCTGGACATTCAGACCAGAGCGATCATGTGGGCGCACATCAGGGAGCTGAAGGAGAAGAATGACATGACGGTCTTCATGACCACTCATTATCTTGAGGAGGCCGACTCTCTTTGCGATCGCATCGGCATTATCGACCATGGTAGGATAATGGCGCTGGACAAACCATCTTCGTTAAAAAATTCAATCGGAGGGGATGTCCTGCAGATAAGCATCGATGGAGAAAAGGATTTCACACCCATCATAACTTCAGTGGCGAATGTTATAGAAGTGAAGAAAGAGGGCATCGAATACCGCGTCAAAGTACTGAAAGGAGAAAGGGAGATGTCCCACGTGCTCAAGTCCATCAGTGACAACGGCGGAGAGGTCAGCAGCGTCAGTCTGCAGCGCCCCAACTTGGACCAGGTGTTCCTGGAATATACCGGCAAGTCGCTTAGGGACGCGGAGCAGTCGGGCTCAATGGACCGTGCCGCACGCATGGCCCAGGCTCGGCAAAGTCGAAGGAGGCAGTAGCATGATCCGCGAGACTTATGCCCTGACGGTCAGGGAACTCAAGCACTGGTATCGGATCAAGATCCAGATATTCATGACCCTGGTCCAGCCCATCATATGGCTTGGGCTGTTCGGGCAGGCATTTAACCTTAGCGCCCTGATCCCTCCGGCTTTGGTACCCTCATATTTTGCTGGAGCGCCTAACTACTTCTCGTTCCTGGCGGTCGGAATGCTGGCTGTAATCACGCTCTTCACCTGCATGTTCGGAGGCATGTCCCTGATATGGGATCGCAGGTTCGGTTTCCTGACCAAGCTCAGGGTTGCGCCGATTCCTCGGGGATCGGTTCCGGTGTCTAGGATAATATCCACAATGCTCCGTGCTGTCTTCCAGGGAATCGTAGTTCTCCTGATCGCATTGGCATTTGGTCTCGTCTCCGGACTGACCGGACTGACAGTAGCATCGTCCTTCAATGGACTGGACCTAATCGGACTGCTCGTCACGATGATACTCTTGGCCCTTGGTTTCGCGGGCGTCTTTATCTCGATTGGCTTATTGATTGAGAATCAGGAGACAATGTTTGCGGTGGTCAACGTGCTGAACTTGCCGGTCATGTTCGCATCGGCGGCCATGTTCCCGCTTAACTTTATGCCAACTTGGTTGCAGGACGTAGCGCGATACAATCCCTTGACCTGGGCCGTGGACGCTGCAAGGGTGTTCGTATTCCACAACACGAACCCTCTCGCTCCGGTGTGGTTGAACATGACGGCTTTGGCCCTGTTCGCCCTGGCGATGGTCGGCTTGAGCATATTTGCGGCCAGGAAGAAATTGAGCGCCACTTAGGAAAATGTCCAACGAGGGGCGGGAAGAGGCTCCCCGACCCTCCTTTTCTTCATTTTATTTCTTCTTACATGCAACCTGATGCATTCGAAAACAAGCAACAATAACAGGCGAACAGAAAATACGGGAAGGGGTTTCGCCGTCCGAGGGCTCGGTGCAAAAAAGAATTTAATTGAAACCAAAAATTATTAATCTAGATGAGCATGACTTTGCTTCCCGGCGAACTATAACCCATTGACATTGGCGGTCGACGGGGCGAGGCAGTTCGTCTTCCATACTGTGAGCCCGGTCTATCCGGTAGCGGTGGACCTCATCGGCTTGGCGATAATTGCGGGCCTATTCCTGCTGATGGCCCTTTGGGTAGCGAAGCGGACTATGAGCGCTAAGTAAAACCGATTCCGGCGGGATTCCCGCCGTCATTCTATCTTTCTTTGCTCAATGAACCTGGGCTATCTCGTCCAGGCGCACCTTCAGCTTTGAGACCGCCGCCACGAACTCCTCGGTTCCAGGCTGTTCCATCGCCGGGACCCCGTTCAGGTCCGCGTCGACCAATGCCTGTACATACGGCAGCGAACCGACCGTATCGATGTCGAACTTCGACCTCAACTCGTCCTCGATCTGCTTCGCCACCATCCTGGACGGCGCCTTGTTTACGACCGCCATGACGTTCGCTACGCCAAGCTCCTTCGCCAGGTCCCTTATCTTCGCTGCGGTCTCGATCGATCTCTGGCCCGGTTCGACGACCGCGAGCATGATATCGACCGAGCGAGCGGTCGCTCTCCCCAAGTGCTCCAGGCCCGCTTCCATATCCATGATCACGATCTCGTCCTCCTCGAGCAAGAGGTGGTCCATGACGCGTTTGAGCAGAGTGGACTCGGGACAGAAGCAGCCCTCGCCCGCCGTGTTGATTGTTCCAAGGAGGAGCACTTCGACCTTGTCCGGGCCTTCCACCGAGTAGGATTCCATCAGGTCGCTGACCTTCGGGTTGAGCTTGAACATCCCGCCGTATGGCTGTCCCGGCCTGGCGCCAGTTCTCTCCTCTATCAGATCGTACATCGTCGCCAGCGGCTTCGCCTTTTCCCTCTCCTTCTGCGGAATCCCGACCGCCGCCATCAGCGAGGGCGACGGGTCGGCGTCGACCGCGAGCACCTTCCTTCCCTCCCTTCCGTAGAGCCTGGAAACCACCGCCGCGACGGTGGTCTTCCCCACTCCTCCCTTCCCGGTGACGGCGATCTTGATCGGCATTCAATCCCTCGTCAGGACGATGCCATGGCTGAGGAAGTTCGCCTCCTTGAGCCTCACGTTGTCGATGACGAGGCGCTCGCCGACCACGTTCGTGCAGACCGCGTTCTTGCCTTCCATGACGATCCTCGCGACGTCCTGCATCACCGCCTTCGCGCTGCCCCTCTCCTCAAGGAAAAGCGTCGATTCGCACATGATGCCAGCAAGGATGGGCTTCGTATTTAATCGTTGGGCGATGCAACCTCACGGGCCTCTATGCAAGCCTCACGACGCCATCGGCACAGGTCGGCCTGGTGCCTTCGCTATAGAAGATGTAGCGAGTGGGGATCCTGCGCCTTAGACCGGTCCAATAGCCACAGGCGCGGCACTTGTATCCCAACGTCACCGTCCCCCCGAAGACCGTCTCGTTCTGGATGCGCTTCGTCTTTGAGCCGCAGACGGGGCATCTTCCCTGCCTCGACCTCTCCTCCGCCTCCCTGGTGACGATCTGCACCTTGGCGAGCTTCCTTGCCAGGGTGACCCTCCGGATCCTTTCCTCCGAAGCGGTGAAGTCCGGGTCATCGCATTTCAGGCAGGCGTTGACGAGCTGGGTGAAGAGATTCTGAGAGATGACCGTGTTCTGCTCCTGGAGGACGTTCCTGATCGCCTCCGCGAGGACATCCGCCTTGGGGACTTTGTAGGCCATCGTCTAGTCTAATGCGATAATTATACAATATGCTTTCTTTTTCTCTGCCTCGTGAAGGTTCGTCCCGTCGTTTCACAAGCGACTTATAACCAATCCTCGCATCGTTGCAGACGTGGTCAGCATGGTTAGGTGCAAGGTCATCATCATGGGAGCGGCGGGCCGGGACTTCCACAACTTCAACACGTTCTTCCGCGACAACGACCGTTACGAGGTGGTCGCGTTCACCGCCGCCCAAATCCCGGAGATCGAGGGACGGAAGTATCCGCCAGAGCTCGCCGGGAAGCTCTACCCCGATGGGATACCGATCTACCCCGAGGGCGAGCTGGTCGATCTGATGAAGCGTTTCGCCGTCGAGCAGGTGGTGTTCGCTTACAGCGACATCGCGCACATAGACCTCATGCACAAGGCTTCGATGATACTCGCCGAGGGCTCGGATTTCAGGCTGATGGGCAATCCTAGGATCGTCCTTCAGGCGAAGGTGCCAGTGATATCGGTCTGCGCGGTGCGCACGGGCTCCGGCAAGAGCCCTACAACGCGCAAGGTGTGCGCGATCCTGCAGAAGATGGGACTGAGGGTGGTCGCGATCAGGCACCCGATGCCATACGGCGATCTGAAGGAGCAGATCGCGGAGAGGTTCGCAACGTACGAAGACCTCGACCGGTACAAGACGACGATCGAGGAGCGTGAGGAGTACGAGCCGCTGATCGACAACGGCATCATCGTCTACGCGGGCGTCGACTACGGCAAGATACTCGAGATGGCGGAGAAGGAGGCGGATATCCTAGTCTGGGACGGCGGCAACAACGACTTCTCGTTCTATCGCAGCGACCTGCACATCGTTCTAGCGGATCCCCACCGGCCCTATCACGAGATCACCTACTATCCAGGCGAGACTAACGTGCGCATGGCCGACGTGATAATCATCAACAAAGTACAGACGGCGGACAGGGACGACATCCTGATCGTCAAACAGAACTGCAGATCCGTCAATCCCACAGCGCTCATCATAGAGGCCGCATCGCCAATTAGCGTGGACCGGCCCGAGCTCATAACCGGGAAGAGGGCCCTGGTGGTCGAGGACGGTCCGACGGTGACTCACGGGGGCATGGAGTTTGGGGCAGGGCTCATCGCCGCGGAGGATTACCGAGCCGCGGAGATCGTGGACCCAAGGAAGTACGCGGTCGGCTCGATCTCTGAGACCTTCGCCAAGTATCCTCACCTGACCCGGGTGCTGCCGGCCATGGGCTATTCCGAACACCAGATCCATGACCTCGAGGAGACGATTAACCGGGCGGACTGCGACGTCGTCGTCACTGGCACCCCGATCGACATCCGACGGGTGGTCAAGGTCAGCAAGCCGATCGTCAGGGCGAGGTACACCCTGGCCGAGATCGGGCATCCGAACCTCGAGGATATCCTCACGGAGAAGTTCGGCAAGCTGACGGCGAAGGTGGAAAAGGCCAAGGGTCCCGAGAAGGACGCGAGATGAGTCTCAAGCCGCCGACGCTGGAGTTCCGAAGCGCGGAGGAATGGCGCGATTGGCTGGACAAGAATCATGCATCGAGCCCTGGCGTTTGGCTTCTCCTGAAGAAGAAAGGGTCTCTCGTCCGCTCTTTGACGAGGGAGCGGGCGTGGGAGGAAGCGCTCTGCTTCGGCTGGATAGACAGTGTCATCAGAGCGGTCGACGGAGATCGGTTCGCCCAGAAGTTCACCCCGAGAAGAAAGGGGAGCAACTGGTCGCAGACGAACATGAGGAAGGTCGAAGAGCTCACGGCAGAAGGACGGATGTGCGACTGCGGGCTCGCCGCCGTGGAACGCGACTCGGTCGTCAGTGGCGAGACCCGCCCGAGCGTGCTCAGTCCTCAGATCGAGAGCCTGGTCAAGGAGAACAAGACCGCCTGGCGCAACTACCTGTCGCTCCCCAGCGGAGAGCGCCTCAACTTCGTCCATTGGATCATGGAGGCGAAGAGAGAGGGGACGCGGATCAAGCGGGCCAAGGAAGCGATCGGCCTATTGGCCGAAGGGAAACGATTAGGGCTGAAGTGAACCGTTGCCGCCCAGCAAAGAATGAAATACGGCACGACGGATTGTTGGCCGAGGCGGGGGTAGCCTAGCCTGGACAAAGACGCAGGACTTAAAATCCTGTCCCGTAGGGGTTCGCGGGTTCAAATCCCTCCCCCCGCTCCATCATCCTGGGGTAGTAGATAGAATTCGATTTTGTCACCCCTTGTCAAACAATAGCACGGTCGTCCATGTCTTCCGTCGACCGGATCGTCGAGGTCGGAAACGTCCCCCCCCTCCCCGGTCTACCTATTAGTCAAGGTCTCCAGGCGGGCTCCTAGTCGAGGTCGGAGGGATCGCTCGTTCGAGAAGTGTCACCCCCCTCCTCGATTGTCCATAGTCTGGGTCTTCGGGGAGGGTTCCTCGTCGGGTTGGATGGATCGCACGTTTGAGAAATGTCCCCCCTCCGAGCGACTCTCGATTCTAGAGACCAAACGCTTTCGCCTCCTGATTGTCCCTCGCCATGATTGAATCTGGACCATTTAGGATTCGATTAGTTCACTGTGGAACCGATGGCATTCTCAATCCTCGATCACTTCGTATCTTTCCGCTTGCGCAGATCAACCGCCATAGCCACCAGCCCAGCAACCAGCACCACGGCGGTTACGATCACCGCCAACAACAGCAACAGCGAGCTATCGTCATTCGAAGTGGCTATGTTCGCTGCATTCGCGCCCATCATCAATCCACTCCAAACTCCACCTGGAGCGGGGAAATTCGAAGCGGCAACCGCATGGCCTCTTATCTCTGTGCTCGTGTTATTGAGCCACGAATCACCAACACTGATGGGCGCGGTGAGTCCTGAGAATGTGATTGAGGTCAGGTTTGTGCAGGAGTTGAACGCACAATCGCCGATCGACTTTACACTGGTTCCAATGACAACAGAAGTGAGGGAGGTACAGGAGTCGAACGCATTGTTCCCGATGGCCTCCACACCATTTCCTACCGTGATGGAAGCCAGAGAGCTGCAGCGTTGGAAAGTGAAGTTCCCGATGCTAGTGAAGGCGTCTCCCATGTTAACCTGGCTAAGGTTAGCACAATGACTAAACGCGTAGTCCCCGATGG
>JBEKAR010000006.1:0-31518 GCA_050015815.1 Methanomassiliicoccales archaeon
TGCTCAACAGTGCCCTACCGGACAATTGATCAACTAGTGGCTGCGGATCCCCGTTCCTCTCGTACTAAAGGATCCTTCTCGTCAGGCATCTAGACACTTCCACCAAAAAGCAACAAACCTGTCTCACGACGGTCTAAACCCAGCTCACGATCCCTTTTAATGGGCGAACAACCCCACCCTTGGCAGCTGCTGCACCGCCAGGATAGGGAGAGCCGACAGCGAAGTAGCAAGCCGCCAGGTCGATATGAACTCTTGCTGGCGACGACTCAGTTATCCCCAGGGTAACTTTTCTGTCATCACTGACCCCCACATAGAAGGTTCAGTGGTTCGCTAAGCCCTACTTTCGTATCGCCGTTCCTTGTTATCCGGAACGGCGTCAAGCTAGCTTTTGCCTTTACACTCACCGGCAGATTTCTGACCTGCCTGAGCTAACCATTGGGCGCGCTTGTTTGCTTATTGAGCGCGTGGCGCCCCACCCAAACTGCCCACCTAACGGTGTCCTTCTCTCGAAGTTAGTGATACGAACCCAGAAGGGCGGTGTTTCATCGGTGACTCGGAGTCAACCTAGCGGCTGATCCTGGGTAACGTCTCCCGCCTACCCTACACATCCAGGCTCATACCACAACGACAGGCTGCAGTAAAGCTCCATGGGGTCTTCGCTTTCAGGTGGAAGGTACTGGATTCTGCGCCAGTACTATCAGTTTCACCGGCTTCCAGGCGGGGACAGTAGAGCTCTCGTTGGGCCTTCATGCAAGTCGCCAATTAAGCGACAAGGTATTACGCTACCTTAAGAGGGTCATAGTTACCCCCGCCGTTTAACGGTCCTTCGTTCGGTTGAACCCGAGATTCAGATACCGTCACTGGGCAGGCTTCAGCCACAATACACATCCTTTCGGACTTGCTGTGACCTGTGTTTTTATTAAACAGTCGGAGCTCCCTAGTCACTGCGACCAGCCGTTTTCACGGCTGGCACCCCTTATACCGAAGGTACGGGGCTAATTTGCCGAATTCCCTCGCCTTGGATTACGCCGACACGTCTTAGGCTTTTCACCTAGGGGCACCTGTGTCAGTTCTTGGTACGAACACACAGGCTGTTACTGCCATCATTTTCATGGGCACCAGGACTCAGCTGAAGAGGACCTTCGTCCTCCCACTCGCGCATTCGCCCGGTTCTCACCATTACGGTTCTTCCCGGGTTTAGACGCTTGGACATGCAGGTAAACATGCTCAACTTATCCCGATGCGTCAAACGGCAGACAGAGGCCTGCATGGTGCAGGAATATTGACCTGCTTCCCTTTCGGCACTTTCGATTAAGGAGTGCCTTAGGATCGACTAACCCTCGGCTGACGAACATTGCCGAGGAACCCTGGCCCCTTCGACGGAACGGATTCTCACCGTTCTTTGCTGCTACTACTACCAGGATCCTCATTCGAACGCGGTCCACATGACCTCACGGCCATACTTCTACCCACGCCCGACGCCTCCTTACAAGATCACCTTTCGGTGCTCTGAAGTATCGGTACCCGGCTTAGCCCCGTCCATTTTCGGCGCCCATAATCTCGACCGGTGAGCTGTTACGCTTTCTTTAAAGGATGGCTGCTTCTAAGCCCACCTCCCGGTTGTCTTGGACTACAGACTACCTTTCATGTTACACTTAGCCGGAATTTAGGGACCTTAACTTCAGGCTGGGTTGCATTCCCTTACGGACCCCAAGCTTACCCCAGAGGCCCTCACTCCCAGCGTCTACGGTGACCACATGTTCGGAGTTTGACGGGGGACCGACCGGTTTCCCGGCCTAAGCCCCTAATCAGTGCTCTACCACATGGTCGACCTCGGCTGAGATCTAACTGCGATTAGTTTCAGGAGGAACCAGCTATTTCCAGTTTAGATTGGCCTTTCACCCCTATGCCCAGATCATCCGAAAGATTTGCACATCATTACCGGTTCGGTCCTCCACCCCCCTTTCGAGAGGCTTCAACCTATCCAGGCATAGATCAACTGGCTTCGGGTATCCCACCAATGACTCCAGGCGAGCGCACCTAGTCCCTGGCGCCTTGCGGCGTTGTGGACCTTCGGTTTCCCTCCGACTCCGCTCCTTCGAGCTTAGTCTCGCCATTGATCAGAACTCCCTGGCCCGTTATTCGAAACGGACGATACGACACTGGTCAGCCTTGCGGCTTCGTCCCTTTCATGCCGTATCTGAATATTGCCGTCTGGTTTCACGCTCTTTTGACCTCCCGTCAAGGGTACTTTTCAGTGTTCACTCGCGCTACTATTGCGCTATCGGTCTCGAGACGTTTTTAGGGTTGGAGGTAAGTGTCCCCCGGATTCACGCGCGATATCCAACGCGCGGTACTCTGGATACTCAGAATCTTCTACTCAGTTTGCTCCTACGGGACTATCACCCTCTATGGTGCGACGTTCCAGTCGACTTCTGATTCACCGAGGAGGAAGTACCTGAGTCCAACAACACCACATCTACCCCACCTTTCGGAGGGGCATTCGGTTTACCCTGTGCCGCGTTCGATCGCCTTTACTGACGGCATCTCGGTTGATTTCTTTTCCTGCGGGTACTAGGATGTTTCGATCCCCCGCGTTCCCGATCCTTCCGGATCTGTCCGAAGACAAGGAAGTCCCATTAGGCGGTCACCGGATCATTGGCTTCTTGCACCTACCCGGCGCTTTTCGCAGCTTGACACGACCTTCTTCGGCGCTCGAGCCGAGCGATTCCCCAAACGGCTTAACAAATTGCCGTTGACTGTCGGCTTAACATACGTCCAGATTGCGTGTGATTGGATCATGGGGCCCACCCCGACGCCTTCCGTCTCGCCGAGGACGCCCTACCCACTTCCCCGAAGATACCCTCTCCGGGTGCACCTCTTCACTCAACAACTCACCGGAGCCATCATCGGGCCCGGCGCAGTGAGCCCCTCGATGCCTGAGGTGATATTTATACGTTGTCCGAGCACCATGCTCACACGGGCTCGTTCCACGCGCATCCCCACAGGCGGGAAGCTATACTAGCATAGATTAGCTATTTAACGATTTGTGAATGCGAATCGTGACTCCTGGCTCACATTGGACCCCGGTGACGCACTTCTGTTCATCGCCTGCCGACGTTCGGCAAAGTCCAGTCAGGTTCGCGGCAGGACCGACCGCGATCCGCATTCGAAAGAGACGCTTCGATAGCCTGCTTCTACGTCATTCATACTATAACGAAGAGGACGGTATAACGAAGAGGACGGGCGAAGAGACCACGCTCACTGAGCCAATAGCCTGAGCTCATCGGGCACCCTGTCGGGTAGTTCGGCCACTCCGACTCCCGCGACCTTGAGCGCCTCGATCTTCGATTCCGCGGTGCCCTGTCCGCGCGCTATGACCGCTCCGGCGTGGCCCATCCGCTTCTCCGGAGGGGCGCTTCTGCCGGCGATGTACGCGACGACCGGCTTGCTCATGCGCCGCTTGATGAACTCGGCCGCTTCCTCCTCAGAGGTGCCACCGATCTCTCCGACCATCACGACCTGCTTGGTCTCCTCATCCTGCTCGAACATCTCGAGCACCTGGACGAAGCTCGTTCCGATGATCGGATCTCCTCCGATACCGATGCAGGTTGACTGTCCGGTGCCCGCCTGGGTCAGCGCTCCGACGATCTCGTAGGTCAGAGTGCCGCTGCGCGAAACGACCCCGGTCGAACCTCTCGTGAAGATCTGGCTTGGCATGATTCCGATCTTGCCCTTCCCGGGCGAGGCGACCCCGGGACAGTTGGGACCGATGATCCTCGCACCATTCAGTCTGGCATACTGGATCATCCTCATCGCGTCGTGTTGCGGAACGTGCTCCGTCACCACGACGATCTTGTCTATACCCGCCTCGAGCGATTCGATCACCGCATCGAGCGCGAAGCGAGCGGGGACGAAGACGGTTGATGCGTTCGCTCCCCGTTCCCTCACCGCTCCTGCCACTGTGTCGAAGACCGGGACACCGGCGACCTTGGACCCGCCCTTCCCTGGAGTGACCCCGGCCACGACCTTCGTGCCCATCTCGGCCATGCCCGTCGCGTGGAACGCGCCCTGATGCCCCGTGATGCCTTGGACTAGGACCCTCGTCTCCGAGTCGATCAGGACGCTCACGGTTCTCCCCTCCCGAACCTCGCGGCGATTGTGCATGCCTCGTCCAAGTCATGCAGCGCCTTGATCCCCTCGGCCTCCAGCATTGCAGCCGCCTTTTCCTCGTTCACTCCCCGAACCCGGACCACCAAAGGAGGAAGGTCCTTCAACCGCCCCTTCGCTCTTATGACACCTTCGGCCACGGTGTCGCACTTCGTGATCCCGCCGAAGATGTTGATCAGGATGACCTTCTGTCCGGCCTTTGCCATGAGCTCGAGGGCTCCCTCCACGACCTTCTCGTCATCGGTGCCCCCTAGATCGAGGAAGACACCGCCTCTTCCTTCCTTGAGCGAGAGATTGTCGAGCGTGGCCATGGTGAGTCCCGCGCCGTTCGCGATCACACCGATGTCGCCATCTAGCTGGACCAAGGACAGACCCTTCTCTCTCGCCTCCCGTTCCAGCGGTGTCTGGTCGATGTCCTGCGAAGGCAGATCGGGGTGACGGAAAGCGGCATCCTCGTCGATGATCACCTTCGAGTCTGCCGCGACGAGCCTACCATCCACGGTCCTCACCAACGGATTCACCTCTACGAGTTCGCAGTCCTTTCCGAGGAAGAGGTCGTAAAGGCCGGAGACGATCGTCCGAAGTTGCCTGGCCTGCTCCGTCCCCAGTCCTAGGAACTCGGCCGCCTCCCGGACGACATAGTCCTGTACTCCGATGAAAGGATGGATTTGCCATCCGTTCGCCTTCGCCTCTCCCGAGCTCTCCACGTCCATCCCGCCCTGCGTAATCGCGAGCAGCAAGGGCAATCGTGAGCTTCTGTCAAGTGAGATGCTCAGGTATAGCTCCTGCATCACGTTCAAGCGGTCCTCGATGAGCACCTCCTTGACCCTCTCACCAGAGATGCTCATCGCGAGGATGTCCGCGACGGCCCTCTTCGCCTGCTGATCGGTCGAGGCGAAGCGGATCCCTCCGGCCTTGCCCCTTCCCCCGGCCCTTACCTGTGCCTTGACGACGACCGGTGAGTTGAGAGTCTTGATCTCTTCCGCGGACCGAACGAGATACCCCGATGGCACGGGGACTCCGTACCGCCTGAAGAGCTCCTTGCCCTGAGCCTCTGTGAGCTTCATCGAGTTCGGTCAAGTATGCGAATCCTCGACTTATGAAACAGCCGCATCGACTATATCGACCAAGGTGCGGGAAATGGTCCGGCCCAACCGGCGCCAATCTGTCTTCAGGCGGCACCATCCGGTAGAAGCGCTCAGGCCAGACGAAGCGGGGAGAGAGGTTAAATACGTCTTCCAACTTCCGAAATCTAATGGTCGTCCACTTCATGCCAGGGTCAGGGGTCGATTCGAACGTCGTGCTCGTTGACGGCACGGACCCGATCCTCGTGGACACGGGGACCGGTGAGAATCAGGAGAAGCTGCTCCGAGAGATTCGTGAGGCGACAAAGGGTCGCAAGGTCGCCAGGATCATCCTCACCCACCGTCACTTCGACCACGTTGGAGGGGCGGCAAGGATGAGCTCCTCTCTCGGCGCTAGGCTGTTCGCCCACCCGATGGACGCTGCTGTGCTTAGGAACGGAGATGGCTGGCAAACCCTCTCCCTCATGTTCGGCGTGCCAGGGGTGGCTCTAGATGTGGTCGACCTGAGGGAGGGGACGAACCTCAGCACCGGCACGCATGATCTCAAGGTCCTTCACACCCCGGGCCATACCCAAGGAAGCATCAGCCTGTTCGAGGAGGCATCGGGGATTCTGATATCGGGCGACACGGTCTTCGCCGACGGGGTGGGGCGATGGGACCTGCCATCAGGAGACCCTGAGGCGCTGAGAAGGTCGATACGCGCGCTAGGCGAGCTGGAAATCAAGGACATCTATCCTGGGCACGGGCCGTTCGTCAAAGGAGAAGGTCGCAAGTCGATAGAGAGTGCGATGAGTATTCTGGAGAGTGCTGAGACTTGGCAGTGATAAAATGTGGGGGAAAGGGGAAAGCATACGACATCACGGACGAGGACCTGGGGCGGGTGCGGTCGGCCCTGAACGGCGGCAAGCTGGTCGTCTACCCGACCGAGACGCTGTACGGGCTCGGCGCGAACGCTCTTGACCCGAACGCGGTGAAGAGGGTATTCATGGCGAAGAACCGGCCGTTCGACATGCCCCTTTCGGTCGCGGTCAGCGATACCAGGATGCTTGACCAGGTCGCGATTCTGGACGCCACCTCAAGGAAGCTTGCGCGCAAGTTCATGCCTGGGCCCATCACCCTCCTCCTTACCAAGAAGCCGATCATCCCTGACATCGTCACCGCCGCCTCGGACGAGGTGGGCGTCAGAATGCCCGACCATCCGCTCGCGCTCAAGCTCATAGGATCATTCGGACCGATCACGTCGACCTCGGCCAACCTTCACTCGAAGCCCGACCCATTGACGGTCGCGGCGAGCCTGAAGGATCTCGGCAAAGCGGTGGACTACTACATCGATTGCGGGAGGGCGACCCTCGGCATCCATTCTACCATCGTCGCCGTCCGCGAAGGCGAGATCGAGATCATCCGCCAAGGCGCGATCCCGGTCAAGAAGATCGAGGCGGCCCTAAATGAATGAGGAAGAGCTCTCCTGCCTAAGGAAAGCGGGGGCGGTCTCGAGAGAAGCGAGGGAGCACGGCGCATCTCTGGTGATGGAGGGCGCGAGGCTTTGCGATGTCGCAGAGGAGGTCGAGTCCCTCATCGTGAAGAGGGGAGCGAAGCCCGCCTTCCCGGTGAGCATCGGAATCAACGATGTGGCGGCGCACTTCACCCCGGCGACGAACGACGAGCTGAGGTTCGAGAGAGGCCAGGTCGTCAAGGTCGACGTCGGAGCGCACGTGAACGGTTACATCGGCGACACCGCCGTCACGGTCGAGGTGGAGACCAAGAACTGGACCCCTTTGATCGAGGCGGCCCAGAACGGCCTGAGGGTCGCGGTCCAGATGCTCGGTGACGGCGTCCAGGTCAACGCGGTCGGCGGCGCGGTGTAGAGGACGATTAGGTCGACCGGTTTCAAGCCGGTCGTCAACCTGACGGGCCACGGCCTGAAGCAGTACAACCTTCATGCTGGATTGACGATACCGAACGTCGACGACGGGAGCACGACGCGACTGCGCACGGACATGGCCGTGGCGGTCGAGCCGTTCGCCACGAACGGCGGGGGACAGGTCTACAACGACCGGCCGGGAAACATCTTCCGCATCCTGCGAGAGAAGCCGATGCGGGACGAGAATTCGTTCAGGCTGTTCCAGTCGATAAAGAGGGAGTTCGGCACTCTGCCGTTCTGCGAGAGATGGTGCACCAGACTGAATCCCGATGCGTCGGTCTTGCTCAAGACCCTAGTGCGCCACGGGCTGATATCGAGCTACGCGGTGCTGCGGGAGGTCAGGGGCGGGATGGTGAGCCAGGCGGAGCACACGATCGCTCTGCTGCCGACGGGGCCGGAGATCACGACCTGACGGCTCGTGACTGGCTAGCGGCGGACAAGTTTAAGAAGGTGCTACCAGTTACGAGTTCGTTCTCAGGCGAGGGTAGCCAAGCCAGGTCAACGGCGACAGACTCAAGATCTGTTCCTGAAGGGGTCCGCCGGTTCGAATCCGGCCCCTCGCACCACATCTCCCGACCCGCGGACGCCAATCCCGGGCGCTCATCTTTTCATCAACCTGAATATCATCAACCTAACGGCGTGTGATGAATCGATCGTCTCACGTCAGAATGGATAGGCTTGATTCAAGAGAAGAAAGACGACCAAGGCTGCCTGCAGGAACATGAAGACCGGCACGAGGACGAACTTGAGCTTCTTCGTCTTGTGATGGTACCTTCTCATCGAGTAATAGGCTCCGAAGGGTCCGAACAGCGCGACGAGCAGAAGGCGATTCTCAGACAATCTCCATCCGTTCTTCATTGCCCTCTTCTTGTCCGAACGGTATAGGAGAAAAGATATGACATTGAGGAGAAGTACGCCGACCACTGCGATCGAGAAGTAGGTCGTCGTGCTTGACATTGGTTGCGACAAGGGCATACGAGTATTTCTTGTCCCCTGACTTGGGCCATCCGAGGTATTGATCGCCCCGTCTCCTCGGCAAAGCCAGAGGTTTAGCGACATTAGCAGAACGTTCGCGTTCTGACAACGCTTCTCAGAGGCGAACGATATGCGAGCGCAATTCGATCGAGAACAATTGAAGGGGTTTGAAAAAAGGGATTTGGGGGGATAGGTTAGTACCTGTCCCTCTTCGGCTTGTGCTTCTGGTAGCAATCCTTGCAGTAGACCGGCCCTCCCTCGGCCTGCCGTAACCACCAGTTCTTGGTTTTCCGTACATTATTCTCTTCCCTATTGGGGTATATTCCTCAGACCGCTTCGGGCGATCCTCGGACTGAACCACTCATATCTTGTGCTAGTATTTAAATGGTGGCCATTGCTCGCTCATTAGGACCCGCATATCTTGGGAATCCAGCAAGCCGGGACGATGACGCGCTCCATCCCCGAGAACATATTTACGCGTCGGGGGCTTCGGTGAAGCAGGCGGGGTTCGGATGACCCGGACTATCGAAGTGGACGTTGTCGTCATCGGAGCTGGGGCGGCAAGCATCGTCTCATGCTGTCCCTAGTGCGAACAGAACTCAGACGATTGCGCGGGAGTGAGCGGTTCCAATCCAATCTCATCGATCGACCTCGTCGAGATCGTCGCAAGGGCAATGGAGGAGCAGGATGCCGCAGGCGAAGAGGGAGAAGGACCCGGAAGTGGAAAGAGTGCTCTTTGAGAGGGGATTGTCCGAGCTGGAGGAGAGGATCGGCCATAGCTTCGTCAGGAAGAGGCTGTTGCGCCAGGCCATGACGCACTCGTCCTTTGCGATGGAGGATGGGAAGGAATCGTATGAGAGGCTTGAGTTCCTCGGGGATCGCGTCCTCGAGCTCGCCGTCTCGGACTGGCTCTTTCACAACCGTGGCTGGGATGAGGGGCAGCTTTCGAAGACGCTGGCCTGGCTCGTCGACGAGGAGTCGCTCGCTTCCGCGGCGGAAGGGCTCCGCCTAGATGAGAATGTCAGGCTGGGGAAGAGCTTCGCCGGAAGGATGCCCACCTCTAGCGTGCTGGCCGACGCCTTCGAGGCGTTGCTCGGCGCGCTATACGTCGACGCAGGATTCGGTGTCGCTTCGCGGATCGTCATGGTCCACGTCCTCATGGAAGGCGATTTCGGGCCGATACCCGACGACTATTTCTCGAGGAGCACGCTCGAGGAGCGGTGCCGGAAGGGAGGACTGTCCGCGCCGACCTTCTCCCACCAGGAGCGCGGGCCAGAGCATGAGAAGGAGTTCGAGTGCACCGTGACCATCGACGATGGACCAACGGGGAAGGGCGTTGGGAGGACGAAGAAGGAGGCGGAAAGGAAGGCCTCCGCGGAGCTGCTGAAGAAGCTCGGGTGAGGATTCAATTCGCCGCTAGTGTCGGTTTATATACCTCCAAACTGCTCACCATCCAGCCACGCCGAGGCGGGGCCGAGGGATTCTGATGGCAAAGGCTAAATCGAAGTCCGCAAAGAAGGGAAAGGCAAAGGGAAGCAAGTCGAGCGGAAAGAAGCCCGAGGCCGAGGAGACCGGGCCGGCCTTCCTCGCCAAGAACTCTAACCGGTCGTTCGCCCTGAGGCAGCTTTGGTACGATGACCTCGTTCGGGCTGTGGATGAGCAGATCGCCCCCGAGCCCAACAAGCGAGAGATGATGTTCCTCACCGTCACCAATGCCGTACTTGACATGGTCATGGACGTGTTGCCAGAGGAGCTTTCTGAGGTCGTCTCGGAGAACATCGACGATTACATCGCAGTGACGCTCGTCAACAACGAGTACGGCCTGGATCTTCTGAAGACGTTCCAGGACGAGTTCGTCAAGTCTAGGGGTCACGATTTCAAGACGGAGGAGGCCCTCGACGCGGCGCTAGCTGAGTTCCAGGAGAAGTTCTGGAGCACCCCGAGGAAGGACCTGAACGGCAAGACGCCGAACGATGCGGTCGCGGAGATGCTGAAGAAGTCCGGGCTGGCCTGATCTGCCTCAGCGAGCCGCTGGTGGACGTGCCCTTCACAATGCGCAATCAATTAAGTCGGGGCAAGTGCATGGACCGTGGATGCCTTCGGCTTCTGCTCCTGGCAAGGTCATCCTTCTTGGCGAGCACGCGGTGGTGTTCGGACAGCCCGCCATCGCCGCCGCGATCAACCTTCGCCTCAGGTGCAGGTTCACGAAGTCGAGCGTCACGACCCTGAATGGGATGGACCTCACAAGCTCCACCCACCCCTATGTTAGCACCGCCATCCGCGTCGCGGAAAGGGGCGGCAACTGCTCGATCGAGACTGAGTCCGATATCCCTTCGGGCTCAGGACTGGGATCGTCCGCGGCGGTCTCGGTCGCGACGCTGGCTGCCCTGACCACGACGGGGAATAGGATAGATGAGGCAGCCGTCGCCGGGAAGGCTTTCGAGGTCGAGTCGATCGTGCAGGGAAGAGCGAGCCCGATAGACACGTCCGTCAGCACTCACGGGGCAGGTGTCTTTGTTGATCAGGTCGAAGGAGCGGCGTTGCTCTGGCACATCAAGCGTGACACCAGGGAATGGTACATTCACCATTGCGACGTACCGAAGTTCTCGCTCGTCGTCGGATACACCGGAGTCAACGCTCCGACCGGGCCTCTCGTCGCGAAGGTGAAGCGCTATCACGCCCGCACGGTGTTCGCCCGCGAGACCATAGAGGACATCGGCCAGCTGACTCGGGAGGCGATACCAAAGATGAGAAAGAACGACGTCGTCGGACTGGGTGAGCTCATGACCAGGGACCACCGACTACTCGCGATCCTGGGCGTCTCCACTCCGTCGCTGGACAAGCTCGTCGAGGGTTGCCTGCCCTTTTCCTATGGGGCGAAGCTGACTGGCGCGGGCGGAGGAGGCAGCATGATTGCCCTAACCGACCGGCCTGGAAAGGTGGAAGAGGCGATCAAGCGCCGGGGCGGAACCCCATATGTGATCAGCATCGGAGAGCCTGGCGTGCGGCTCGAAGAATGATAGAAATGGAAGAATCGGAAAGGGTTTCGCTCAGATGAACTCCTCGAACTCCTTCACGAGTTCGGGGAGCTTCTCTTTCAGGGCGGCGAGGAGATTGTAGACGGACATCTGCTTGATGTCGCACTCCGAGAGCACCTTCACCACGTCGTCGAGGGTCTTGTCCGGCAAGGTGATGAGCTTCTCCTTCGCCATCCAATTGCGCCAGAGCTTGTTCTCGAGTTCGTCGCGCCAAAGCTTCTCGTACTTCTGGAGCGCCGCCTCGCTGAAGTCCTTCGCCTGGGCGCACTCGCCGAGCACCTTGCCGGCGAACGTCGCCTGGATGCAGCCGTTCGCGATGCCGCCCCCGGTGATCGGGTCGATGACGCGGGCCGCGTCCCCGACGAGCATCAGACCATTGGCAATCGCCTTCTCGATCGGCGGAGAGACTGAGACGGCTGCGCCGACCGCCTCGAGAGGCTGGCCATGCTTCAGTCTCGGGTCGCTCTTGATGAACTTGTCCAGGTAGGCCTTCACCTCGCCAGGGTGCTTGAGCCTCGAGCCTAGGACCCCCAGCCCAACGTTCGCCGTGTCCCCTCCCTTCGGGAATATCCAGGCGTATCCACCCGGTGCGACCGATCCGATGAGGAATTCGCAGAAATCCGGTTCCGCCTTCAGGTTCGTCATCCGGTACTGGAAGCAGGACGTGATGTCGGATGGCTTGATGGTCGTGTCGAGTCCGGCCCACCTTCCCACTTGTGATTCGTATCCGTCCGCGCCGACGACGCACCTCGAGGTGAATCTGATCGGTTCGCCGAAGGACGTGCCGGTGATGCCGGATACTCTATCTTCATCCATGATCAGTCCGGTCGCCGCGGTCTTGACCATTATCTCTGCCCCAGCCCTTGCCGCCTCGGCGTTCAGGGCCTTGTCGAACAGGTGGCGGTTAAGTACCAGGCCGACCTCATTGCCCGCCTGCTTCTCGTCGACCATGAGCACGTTCCCACCGGGCGAGATGATTTTCGCGCCGCGAATCTCGGTCGAGATCCAGCTCGGGTCGACCTTGATGCCAGACTTCTGCAATCCCGCGCGCGAGATGCCCTCGGCGCACCTCAGCGAGGAACCGATCTCCTGTCTCTTCTCGACGATTAGGACCTTGGCTCCGCCCTTCGCCGCGTGGTACGCCGTCCAGCCGCCGACAGGGCCGGCCCCGACGATGATGACGTCGTAGTCGTACTTCATCTACTTCGCCTCCATGGATATGGCCCCTACCGGGCAAATCTTCACGCAGCGGCCACATCGCGTGCATTCCTCTCCGAACTGGAGCACGACTTCGGCCAAGAAGATCGCGTTCTTGGGGCAGGAGCCGACGCAGGCGCCGCAGTGCATGCACTTGTCGACGTTGACCTTCATCCAGGTCACATTGCTCATGTGTACTCCGTCCCTCTGGTCTTGCGCCATTCCTCGATTGGCACGGAGAACTTCTTCTCGATCTCGGTGCGGTACGTCGGTCCGCCGTTGTAGGCGCAGAAAGGTATGATCCGATCGTCCGGCGTGGTATAGTGGATTGCGCATCTCTTGACGCGCTCGATGTCGTAGTTGTACGAGTCCTGGAAGTGCATGCCTCCGATGAACATCATGTTCCAGGAGAACTTGGCCAAGGACTGTTTCGACGCGTCCCCGAACACCGTGTCGAGCATCCTGAGGAACTTGACCGTGTCCAGGCCGTCCGGCGTCTTGCTCTTGTCGATGTGCTTCTTCAGCGTGTTGAGCGCCTTCACCTTGTATGGCAGCTTGACCATCGCCTTCTCCGCCTTCTCAGATAGTTCGTACAGGTCGGCGAAGAGCGGCTCGACGTCGACGAAGCGCGTCAGCGGAACGACGCTGTTCTCGTTCTGCACGAAGAGGTAGGTCGCGAGCCCGCAGTGCGGGTGGGTAGTGAACGTTACCTGCG
Source organism: Methanomassiliicoccales archaeon (assembly GCA_050015815.1). Lineage (GTDB taxonomy): Archaea > Thermoplasmatota > Thermoplasmata > Methanomassiliicoccales > UBA472 > JAJRAL01. The sequence goes on from JBEKAR010000006.1 coordinate 13,102, forward strand.
GCCTGCCCACCAGGGCCGAGACAAGCGTGGAGATTGGCACGACGGCGGGCACAGGATAGAAGTCGCTTTCTGCGAGCTGGCCCTTGCTCTGCTTGACGAGGTCCTTGACCAGGTCGGGTAAGGTGTAGCGGTGCTTCGCCCTCTCCTCTTGGTCTATCCTCCCGGTGAATGCCACCGGCTGGAAGTTGATGCCCCGGACGACGTCGATGTTCTTTAGAGCGAAGCGGAATATCTCGCCGACTTGGTCGTCGTTGATCCCCTTCACGACGGTGGGCACGAAGACGATCGATGGCTTCCGTCCCTCGAGCTTCCGCACGTTCTCGATGACCTTGAGTTTCGTCTCGAGCAACGGCACCCCCCTCGACGCCATGTAGATGTCGTCCTTGAGGCCGTCGAATTGAAGGTAGATTGTGTTCAGGCCCGCGTCGCGCGCCTTCGCCAGGAACTCTGGCTCCTTGGCGAACCTGATACCGTTGGTCGCGGCCTGGATCTGAGAGAATCCGAGCTCCTTCGCCTTCGCGACGGACTCGATGAACTTGGGATAGATGGTCGGCTCCCCTCCGGAGAACTGCACCGCCGGTGTGGGCACAGGGCGCTGTGCTCGCAGCATCGTCAGCATCCTGGTGACCTGTTCGAAGTTCGGTTCGTAGACGTAGCCGGCCGCGTTCGCATTGGCGAAGCAGATCGGGCATTTCAGGTTGCACCTGTTTGTGAGATCTACGTTGGCGAGCGAGGTGTGAGAGGTGTGAAGCTGGCAGAGCCCGCACTCGTTCGGGCAGACCTTCGCGTTCGGTATCGCCGGGTTCTCCACGCCGATGCCGTCAGCGGCGAACCTCTCCGCCCTGAGGTACATCTCAACGTCGGACCAGTACACGTCCGTCGTCTTGCCATGAGCTGGGCACGTCTTCTCCATCATCACTTTCCCGTCCTTCTCGAACAGATTCGCGACGATGATCTTCCCGCACTCAGGGCAAAGCGATCCGGTCGTCTTGGGCAGGCCCTTCTTGAGTCCGCTTTCCTTGACTAACATCAATTGCACCTAGCGCATCGAAGCACGAGGGATAATTTAATGATATTGTAGCAGCAATAGCTACAAATGTTGAAATGAACCTCATCGACATTTTGAACCTGGACACCGTACCGCTGACAGAGGAATACGGGAAGATCGCGGCGGCTCTGCGCAAGATCGGTCTGTCGGAGTACGAGGCGAAGGCCTACATCGCGATGATCGCCAGGTCCCACGCCACCGCCGACGAGGTCGCGGACCTCTCCCAGATCCCGAGGACGTCGGCCTACAAGGCCCTCCAGGGCCTCAAGGACAAGGGGCTCGTGACCGTGACAGATGGAAGGCCTGCGGTCTTCCATGCCTTGCCCGTCGACGAGGCGAGGGAGAAGGTCATCGACGACGTCAAGGAGATGTTCGACAAGTTGCGGATGTTGCAGGGGGTGCTGACGGAGAAGGGCACTCCTCAACTCGTCTACACAATAGCTGGTAAGAAGAATGTGTTGGCGAAGATAGGCCAGATGATCGATTCGGCGGTCGAGAGCTTCGTTATCTCCACCCCGGTCATGAGCGAGATAAGGTCCGAGCACGCCCAACGCTTCAAAGACGCCGCGCGACGTGGAGTCGAACTGGTGATAATAGCGGAGCCGATGGTCAAGTTGCCGGACCACACGAAGGCGTACAGGAAGAAGGACATGCTCGCGACGGACGTCATAGCGGACGGCAAGACGGCGATGATCGCCAGTCCGGACCTCTCGCTCTGCGGCTATTCCGACAATCCGTTCATCGCCTCGCACCTGGAGAGCATCATTCGCCAGACGATTGAGCGGCTTGATGAATCGTCGCAAGCCCAATGATGATCATCTGCACATCGCGACCGACATAGCCTGACAGTAGCCGTCGAGGACTAGGGCTGCGCGGCTCGTCCCCCCGAGCATGAGCCCGTCTCTGACCAGATGGCGCCTCCGACGCCTGGAGTGCTCGCGGATTGACCGGCGGGGCCAGATGTCTTTCGCCCTTGTCGCGGTGATACTTCTCTTGATGACCGGGGCGAGCGCGGCTTTCATCGCTTCGTTCCGCGACCAGGCGGGGGAGGCACAGCGTTCCGCGGCGTACCTTGACGGGCTACTTAGATGCGCGGATGATGAGGCCGCCTCGGTGCGGAAGGAGGCACACGCCCTGGCGCTCGAGACCGCGAAGCGTGACCCCCATGGCAACGAGACCATGCTGACCCAGACATTCCTGACCTCTTGGGTCGAGCTAACAAGATCCATCTATCCGAAGCAGCTCGGGGCATACATTGTCACGGTCGAGGCTGATGAGGTCGGCCTGTCCTTCCTGCCCCTGTCCGCCGACAAGTTGCCCCAGTACATCGTCCCCGGCGGTCTGGTCGCAAACCAGTTGAACGCGACAATTCCTGCGTTCCTCGCGGTTGGCGGATTCCTTACGTTCAACGTCAGCTGCGAGGGCGGCTTTGCGTTGAAGAAAGTCTCGATGGACGAACGCGTTTACTCCCCGATCCCCTTGCTCCAGAACAGGATGGACTCCTTCCTTGAGGCGGTCAAGGACGACAACGGCCACATGCAGAACGTGGTCCGCTACGAGCTTTCCGCATTGGTGCAGAAGCGCGCCCTCGATGGCAAGGACCTCTTTGGCGCGACCTTCTCCGCCGAGCTTCTTTCTCAGGAGGACGTCGAGAACGCGGTCGCACTCGCCATGATCGTCGAGCAGGTGAGGCTTTTCCGCACCTACGACCGTGAATCGGGGCACGCCGCGCTGGCCTCCATGGCCTGTTCAGAAGAGGCGCTGTTGGAGGCTGAGCGCGTTCTCGCATCGCACGGGGATCTGGACCCTGCTGAGCTCTTCTTGAACCTGATCGGCGAGAACCGGATTGATCCTCGAATGATTGTCGCCCAGAGTCTGTATGCCGCGACCGACGCCATCGTCCTGAAATGGCTCGATTACCTGATGATCGCCGATATCGCCAAATTCCTGGAGCAACAGCTCGACCGGTTGACGATCACGATCGCGCGCGTCCTCGGAGCGATCTTCGACTGCGATCCGGTGAACGAGATGGCACTCAACTGGATTCGGGACAGGATGGCGGAGGCGGGCTACTCCGAGGAATCTTATCGATACCTGTTCTCTGGTTCTCCCGGTGCGACCGTTTCCATAAGCGGCGCGACGGCCAGTTTCTATGACTCATCGGGAGAGGAGGTGGTCGTGTCGCTCGATGGCACCTGGTCAGTGGACTTCCCCCGGGTCGACCTTTTCGCCACCTCGGAATGGGAGAACTTCTTCGTGGGCTACAAGACAAACACTTTCGAGATGGGAGAGATGCTCGAGCAGTTCATCAAGGGCGTCGCTCTCGCTGTCGCCCGCTCGCTCGGACCTGACGGATGCGCCCTCCAGCTCGATCCGCTCGATGGGATGGGGTTCATCGACGAGGTGAGGCTTTCTGTGACGCAATGTCTTGCAGGAGCGGAGAAGGTAATATCCAGGAGTTTCGAGAGCGGGGTGACCAACGGAGGGATTCACGACGGAATGGCCGTGGCGCTCGTGCGCTTCATTGAGTCGCGATGGATGGAGATCTTTCAGGTGAACCGCTCGGTCGACGCGGCGGTAGAAACGTTGGCGCACCAGGTCGCCAGTTCTCGCCTATCCGGGTACAGTCAAGCCGACATCGAGACCTTTGCCGATATCGTCTGCAACGGCATCTACAGCGGCGGCAATTACGGGATCATCGGTTCCATCCGTGACGCGCTTCGTGGAGCGGTGGAGGAACGCATCGGCATCTTCACCGGTGTCTTCAGTCACGTAATGCTCCGTGGTGCCGCGGTCGAGTTTACCGAGGCCATCGCCCGGCTCGCAATTGGTCTCGTCCAATCGGTCCCCGCTGCGGAAGAAGTCGTCAGGGTAATGTGTCTGAAGATGCTCGACGACCTCGCTGCAGGGGGCGCGATAAGGGGCGACACGGCCATCGTACCTATCAATGGCCTGGGGCCACTGGATCTCGAGATAGGGAACCGCGAAGTGGCCGGGGTGAGCCTTGTCCCCAAGGTCGATGTCGACTCGCTCTTCGCGGGACTGACCTCTAGGATAACATATCCCGATCAGTATCCCATCGGGCAGGATGGCTATCCAAATCTGCACGTCACCGACCTACGCAACCTCACCCTCTGTCCCTTCGAAAGCCAGTTCGAGGTCGGCTACGCCGGTTCCGTGAGCATTTCCCTCGAGTGCGACGCGCGCAGCTCGTTACTGGCCGCCGACGACCCGGTACTCTCAGCGGACGCGCCTCTCGCCGCACACTTCACCCTCTTCACATGCAGCGGCTGGCCCCTACAGGGCGTCGAGTATGCTCCGACTATGACCCTCGTCAAACAGATTGCGCAGGTGCTGCAGGCCATCTGGGATGGAATATGCGGGGCGCTGCGATTCGTTTGGGACGGACTGAACACGGTCTGCAAGTGGATCGTGGACGCCCTCTCGACCGTCATCAATTGGGCGGTGAAGGCCGTGGAATACCTAGCGGACCTCCTTGGCAATGTCATTCAGGGATTAAAGGACCTCATCTTCGGGACCATAGGAGGCTTCGCCGGGTGGCTCGGTCAGACCGTATCGTCCTCTCTCGGCAAGGTGGCTTTGTCGTTTTCGTTCTTCGGCATATCTTGGCTCATCGAAACCGACGTCACCGATATCGCGTACGGCAGGAGCAGGGACTATCTGCGTGTCACTGGTACCTTCGCCCTTTGCGGGGTCACCCTGAGCGGATCGATGCGCGTTGTCGACATTCATGACAAGGGGACCGATATCCTGTTCAATGGCACGGCAATCGGCGACGGATGGACGGTACAGTCATCGCTGGATCCCCTAATGTTCGTCACCGACCACTTCCTCTCTGTGATCGGGTCGTTCTCCGGTCTCGTGGTCGAACTTGACATGCCGAAGATAGTCGAGTACGATCGTCTGACCTTCTCCTTGGCCGACATACCTGCCATTGGCCAGATCCTCTCGCGCATCCCTCTACCATTGCCGGGGCTCACCGGATCGATCGACGCCGGCTTCGAACTTCTCTATAACTCCCCCATCGACGATCATGTCGTCATCAATGAGATCGAGCTAAATCCGCCCGGTCCCGATGCTGGGCACGAATGGATCGAGCTCTACAATCCAACTGGACGTTCGGTATCTCTCGATGGATGGTGCTTCGAGACGAAGCATGGCATCCAGGAGCAGTGCTACCTAGCGAACGAGGTCATCCCCGCCAGGGGGCGATATGTCCACGTCTTCGACCGTCTGACACTTGACAACGGTGGGGAGAGCGGAATGCCGCTGGGCGAGTCGATCGTGCTACGAGATGGATCTGGCAAGGTCGTCGACTCCACCCCATACTTCACCGACTACTACAATGACGACAGGACCTGGCAGAGGAAGAGCGACGGGGCCGACAGCTGGACGTTCAAGGCGTCGACCTGCGGTGCGCCGAACTCCCGTCAGACCCACCAGGACAACGACGTCGAATTGATCCTGCACGAGCTTGGCGATGCCGCTCTGCGTGGAATGGCAAAGGCCCAGGTCGATGGCCAGTTCAGCATCGATGCTCTCACGAACCTGATCCGGTGTGTAATAAAAGAGGTGGTCGACACCGTCATCGACACGATCGGGGACTCGATCGTCGAGATGGGGTTGTACGTTGAGCTCAGGTTGCAGGACTACTCGCAGACCGTCGGGGGCTCGTTCCGCCTCAGCCTCTCCGTCACCGGTGATTTCGTCAGGGAAGGGTTGACGTGGATCGCCGACGCCGTCAGGAGCGCGTTGGGGTCCTACGGCAATCCTTCCGCCGTCGCGCCCAAGTCCCATTCGATAGACGAGCTTTCAGATGACGTCTGGATCAAGTTCGGGGCCTACGCCGGGATCGGGCTGCCTCGCATCCTCGGTTCGGTCGGCTCGACGAAGTTCACCTTTGGCGGGGAGGCTCACGTGAACCTCGCTTCGTTTATCCCCTCGGGTTCAGGTCATCAGAATTGGAGCGTCGCCTTTGGAGCGCTGTTCAAGTCCGTGCCTGGAAGGTACCTCGATTCCTGTCTGAGCGTGGACGCGGACAAGCTAGTCGATTGTTGGCTGCTCTATGCGACCATCCGCGCGCCGGGATATGGCTCGGAATCGGTCTGAGGATGCAAGGCGAGTACAGTCGGACACTCACTCGATGACCTCTTGGCCCAGCATGTACGGCCTGAGTATCTCTGGGATGGTCACGCTACCGTCCGCCTTCTGATTGTTCTCAAGCACCGCTACCATGGTGCGCGGCAGTGCCACCCCCGATCCGTTCAGGGTGTGGACGAACTCGCTCTTCAGGTGCGGCTCGGGGCGGTACTTGATCCTTGCTCTCCGCGCCTGGAAATCCGTGAAGCAACTGCAGGAGGAGCACTCGAGCCACTGACCGCTGCCTGGGGCGTGCGCCTCGATATCGTACGTCTTGGCTGATGCGAAGCCCGTGTCGGCAGAGCAGAGAAGCAGGATACGGTACGGCAGGTTGAGCAGCCTCATCACGTCCTCCGCGTCGTTCGTCAGCGCCTCAAGCTCTGCGAAGGAGACTTCAGGCAGGACGAACTTGACCAGCTCGACCTTGTTGAACTCGTGGACCCTGATTATTCCGCGCATCTCCGCGCTGCGGCCCGCCTCCCTCCTGAACGAAGGGAGGTAAGCGGTGTAGTAGATTGGCAACGCATCCTTCTCGAGAATCTCGTCCTGGAGCAGGTTCGTCACCGGCACCTCCGCGGTCGGGTTCATCCAGAGATCATCCCGCTCGCACCAGTACATGTCGTCCTTCATCTTCGGATACTGGCCCGTGCCGATAACCGCGGCACGGTTCACCACGACCGGGGGGAACACCTCGACGTAGCCCTGCTGCCGGTGGAGGTCGAGGAAAAAGTTGATCATCGCTCTTTCTAGCCTCGCACCATCGCCCTTCAGGACGTAGAAGCCGCTCCCTGCGACCTTCGTCCCGCGCTTGAAGTCGATGATGTCCAGGTCTTCCCCGATGGCGATGTGGTCCTTCGGAGTGAAATCGAATTGCCTCGGCTCGCCGAAGTTGCGGACAAGGAGGTTGTCCGCCGAGCTTCCACCCACCGGCACGCTCTCATGCAATAGGTTAGGGATGTTAAGTGCGACCTCGTTCCTCGAGGCCTCGAGTTCCGCGACCCTATTGTCTATCTCATTGATGCGGGAAGCGACCTGCTTCATCTCGGAGATCTTCGCTTTCTTCTCGTCAGCCTTCAATTTTGGTATCTGTTCCGAGACGCTGTTGCGTAGGTGCCGCAGCTGGTTTCCTTCCTCGATGAGCTTGCGCCATTCCGAATCGGTCCGGAGGAAGTCGTCTAGCGCGTCCTCGGCGTACTTGCGGTTCCGGAGCATCTTGCGGACCCGCTCCGGGTTCTCTCGGATGACGTCGATGTCCAACATTGGACCAGCTCGTTCAGTCTGTACCGCCTTTGGCGGCATAGACTTTTTCATCGCAGAGCAGAATAGTGCTGCCCCTGACCTCGATGAGCATTACTCCGGTCCGCGTCGCCAGCTCCTCGGCGAGCTCCTTCTTCTCCTGAGAGCTCGATGCGAGAACCCTGACTTTGACTAGCTTGTTCTTCTTGACCTGGTTCTTGACCTCTTCGACCAAGCTGTCGGTCAATCCGCCCTTGCCGACATGGACCGTCGGCTTGAGATCCATCCCTTCGCCCTTAAGTTCCCTCATTGTCCTTCTTGGCAAGGCGCTCCCTCCGCTCCTTGATGTATGGGTGCCGCATCTTCGTTTGGCAGACGAGGCACGTCGTGACGACCTTCATCGACCTCGTCCTCACTCTCGCGTTCCTCCCCGGAACCAGCGGGGTGAGGCAGTTCGGGAAGTAGAGGAACCATTGCGGCAAAGGCTCATTCGTACGCCTGCTGATGTCGAGCGCCAGGCCGAAAAAGCGCCTGCTTCGGGGCATGTTGCCCGCCAGCGCCTCCGCCTCGGCTTGCGAGAGAAGGATGCCCATCCTCTCCCGGGCCAGGTCCTTCACCTCCCGGTTCGATATCCGCCGTCTGCTCAAATCTTTCCCGCACCGGCCCCCCTTAAACGCCCATTCATATATACCTTCCGCGACGGCGCGGTACCGCTGTTCCGGGTCCGCGATTCCGGAGCGCTGGCTTCGAACGATATCTCAGCGCTTCTCGCCCGAGAAAGGCTACATTGTTATATACCCCAATCCTAATGTAGGCACTCCTCGGTTGAGAGTCCAACGGTGATCCAATATGACAAGGAAGCCCGCAAGGATGTATACCCAGATTAGGGGTCAGGCTTACACCCGCAAGGAGTACATGGGAGGAGTCCCGGCTCCGCGCATCAGCCAGTTCGACATCGGCAACCCCAACGGTGACTATCCTGTCGAGTTCACACTTAGGGTCAAGGAGAGCTGCCAGATTCGGCACACCGCGCTTGAGGCGGCGCGTATCTCGGCGAACCGATTGCTCTCGAAGAAGGCCGGCACCAACTACTACATGAAGATCCGGACCTATCCGCACAACGTCCTGCGAGAGAACAAGCTAGCGACCGGCGCAGGAGCGGACCGTGTCTCGAGCGGCATGAGAGCGGCGTTCGGCAAGGCGGTCGGTACCGCGGCCCGGGTTCACCCCGGCCAGCCGATTATGACGGTCAGGGTTCCCGTGGCGAACATCACCGCGGCGAAAGAAGCGCTGTGGTCCGCCTCGATGAAGCTCCCCACGCCTTGCTATGTCCAGATCGAGAAAGGCAAGGAGCTCCTCGCGTAAGGCAAACCCCTTTACCCGTCTCTTCATTCTACTCTCATGTACGATTTCGGCCTATCCGATGTCACCGCTTTCATCAAGCAGCGCAAGGCGAAGCTGGTGGCGCTGCAGTTCCCCGAAGGTCTCCTCACTCACGCCAAGGAGGTGATCGAGGAGCTTGAGAGGCTCACGGGGTCGAAGTTCCTCGTTCTTGCCGATCCATGTTACGGGGCTTGCGACGTCAACCTCGACTACCGGATCTACGCGGACGCATTGGTCCACTTCGGTCACACCGAGATGCCATCCCTCAGCAAGGACGAAGGCGTGCTCTATGTCGACGTGAAGGCCGAACTCGATATTCTGTCCCTTCTGCCTGAGGCGGAGAAGAAGTTGAATGGAACGGTCGCGCTAGTCACGACGGCGCAGCACCTCGATTCGATTCCCTTGGTCCGGGATGCCCTCGTGCGTGATGGATTCAAGGTATTTGTGGGTCATGGCGATGGAAGAGTGAAGTATCCAGGCCAGGTGCTCGGGTGCAACGTGAGCGCCGCTATGCAGGTGAAGTCCTCGGTCGATTGCTTCCTGTTCATCGGGAGTGGGGACTTCCATCCGCTTGCGGTCGCAATCGGAACGGGAAAGCCCGTTCTCATTCTTGATCCGTACATGCGTTCGGTGCGTGACGTGGACGAGCTCAAAGAGAGGGTCCTGAGGCAACGTCATGGCGCGATAGCGAGGGCGAAGGACGCACGTTCGTTCGGCATCCTGGTCTCGACAAAGCCTGGTCAGAAAAGGATGGAACTGGCAGAGAGGTTGAGGGACATGGCGCAGTCTAATGGCAGAAGCGCGGTGATTCTGGTCGCGAACATCATGGATCCTGAGAGGCTCCTCGCCTTCGACGTCGACGCGTTCGTGTCCACCGCATGTCCGCGCTTGGCGATAGATGACTACAGGCGCTACACCAAACCGATACTCACGCCCCCCGAGTTCGAGGTCCTTCTCGGCGAGAGGGAGTGGGACGAGTACGTCTTCGATGCGATTGCCGGGTAGTCCTCGCGCCCTGCGACATCAATAAGTGTCCATAGTTCAGTCTGTTACTCCTATGCTCAGCCCGGAGAGCGTTCTGGCGAAGGGCAGGGGCCAGGACCGCCGCATCGGGATAGGCGCCGTCGCCGCAGACATCGACAAGGTTCAAGCGAGCGCGTCGATCGCTCACTCCGCGGGGTACGGGAAGGTCACGGTCTGCCTTGATCCAGAGGCATTAGTGAAGGCCCTGAAGTCTGGTGAACTGGACGCGGCAGTGCGGGGCGATTTCGACTCCAACGATGTGATGAAGGCGATCAAGAAGGAGTTCGCAATCGCTCACGTGCTGAGGATGGCGATACTGCAGCCGCGCAATGGCAAGATCTTCTTCTTCGCTCCAGTCGGAGTCGATGAGGGGAACACCGTCGAGCAGAAGCTCGAACTCATCGCCCTAGGGGCCGTTCTAATGCGACGAATGGGTGTGGAACCAAAGGTCGGGGTCCTGGCGGGCGGGCGCAAGAGCGACAAGGGGCGGGATCCGAGGGTAGACCGGTCTCTAGCGGAGGCCGATGAGGTCGCAACGAAGGCAACGGAACAGGGTATCCCTACGAGAAACGCGGAGATACTGATCGAGGATGCAGTCAAGGATTGCAACATGATCATCGGCCCTGACGGCATATCTGGGAATCTCATCTTCCGAACCCTGCATTTCCTTGGAGAGGGAAGGGCACTCGGAGCGGTTGTCTTGAACATCGACAAGATCTTCGTCGACACTTCGAGGTCCAAGACCAGCTACGTTGACTCAATCGCGCTCGCTTCGGCTCTGGTCGGCAGTAAAAAGGTATAATACGGACGAGGGCGTGAGACGGACGATGAGATTGGAGATAGATGGAGACAAGGCGGGAGTCCGATTCTCGGCCTCCCACTTCATATCCGGCCACCAGAAGTGCGGACGGCTCCACGGCCATTCCTACAGCGTTGGCCTGGTGCTCCATGGCGAGAAAGGCGAGAGGGGGATGGTCCTCGATTTCGTACCGTTGAAGAAGGTGCTGCGCGAGATCGCCGAGGAGTTCGATCACCGGGTCATCCTTCCAGGCAATAGCAAACACCTCGAGCTGAGGACCGGCAAGGAGATCGAGGTAAGAACGAAAGGGAAGAGGTACGTTTTCCCGGCGGAGGACGTCGTGGTGATCGACGCAGAGGAGTCGAGCGCCGAAGAGATGGCGAGGGTCATCCTGGAGATGCTCCTGCAGAGATTGGACCTGCCGAGTAACGTGTCAGAGGTCGAGGTTGGCGTCTTCGAGGAACAAGGCCAGAGCGCCTGGGCATCGAAGAAGCTGAGGTGATCACAGTGGCGAAGTCGGTGGCGCTCCTTTCCGGAGGACTCGATTCGACGGTCGCCCTTGCGAGCGCGATAAAGGCAGGGGATGACGTGACCGCGCTCAGCTTCAGATATGGGCAGAGGCACCAGAAGGAACTGGAGTCCGCCCATATGGTAGTGGAGTATTACGGAATCAAGCATTTGATCGTAGAGTTGGACCTATCCAGCTTCAAATCGAGCGCGCTCACATCGAAGAAAGTGGCGATCCCAGAGAGAAAGGACGTCACGGAGATAGGGGACGACATCCCGGTCACATATGTCCCGGCGCGCAACATCATATTCCTCAGCGTCGGCGCCGGTCTCGCCGAGACGATCGGCGCGGATAGAATATTCATCGGCGCGAACGCGCTAGACTATTCGGGCTACCCAGATTGCCGCCAGGAGTTCTTCCAAGCGTTCGAGAACGTGTTGGCGGTAGGAACAAAAAGGGGAGTGGAAGGGAAGCCGGTTAGGGTCGTTACTCCGATATTGCGCCTGACCAAGGCCGAGATCATCAAACTCGGTATCGAGCTTGACGCTCCGCTGGAGCTGACCTGGTCGTGCTACAAGGGCGGGGCCAAGGCATGCGGCCGCTGCGACTCGTGCCTGCTTAGGCTGAAAGGGTTCAGAGAGGCTGGCCTGGTCGATCCGATCGAGTACGAGGTGGACCGGTGAAGGTCAAAGAGCTGTTCTACTCGCTCCAGGGAGAAGGCGTCCTGATCGGAACGCCGACCGTCTTCGTCCGGACCGTTGGCTGCAACCTCGAATGCGAATGGTGCGACACCGAATACGCGAAGAAGGGTGGCGATGAGATGTCGGTCGAACAAGTGCTCAAGAAGACCGAGGGGTTCGGGACCAGGTTCGTCTGCCTGACTGGCGGGGAGCCGCTCCTTCAGGAAGATGCCATCAAGCTGATCGAGAGACTGGTGGATCGCTGCTATCATGTCACCGTTGAGACCAACGGCTCGCTGCCTCTCGACGACATCCCGTGTACGGAGAACGTGCTCATCTCGATGGACATCAAGTGCCCCTCGTCTGGCATGCAGGACCGGATGATGTATGGTAACATCGAATTGCTCTCGCCCGCGGACCAGCTGAAGTTCATCGTCGCTGATCACAAGGACCTCCTCTATTTGGAGAACGTGATTGATGAGCACGAGCCTAGATGCAACGTGATCATCACGCCGGTCGGAGGTCTAGACCTCAGGCCGGTCGCTGATTTCGTCCTCAAGAAGAGGATGAACGCGCGCGTCCTGCCGCAGCTCCACAAGCTAATCTGGGGCGACTCCATGGGCGTTTGAACGAGCCGACAAAATATTATATTCAACACGTCTTATTTATTATGATGGTCGCGATGCTGGTCAGCACGTCAATGATCCCGGCGACGACTGTGGTCATGACGAGCCTATTATCACTCAAACGGTAACGCTCATCCCTAAGAAGGTCACGGAGCGTCGTGACGCGACAGGCCCCCCGGTCTGACACGAGTTAGCAAGGGTTATATATGCTCATCCCTTTACTCCGCAATCACCGACTGAGGTCAGCAATGAGAGCCAGCAGCAACATCAACGACTTGCTTTTGCGCTTGCTTCCAGCCTCGCTGCTGTGAACTCACCGGTCGATATGGGCATAGGTCCGTGTCGGACTGAGGTGATTGAATGAAAGAAAAGGAAGAAATCTGGACCGAGAGGAGCGGTATCTACACGAGCCGCTTCAACGACCTAGTGGACAGAAGCTCGGTCCCTGAACGTGTCGAGGTGCTCGACACGACGCTGAGGGACGGAGAGCAGACGCCGGGGATAGCCCTGTCCGTCGAGGACAAGGTCAGGATCGCGGAGCTGCTCGACGACTTGGGGGTCGACGTCATCGAGGCGGGTTTCGCCATCACCTCACCAGGAGAGCGGGAGGCGGTGAAGAGGATAGGAGCGCTCGGCCTGAGGTCAAGGGTCTGTTCCCTCGCGCGCTGTCGTAGGGAAGACGTGGACGCGGTCATAGACTGCGACCTCAATTACGCTCACCTGTTTCTTGCGACATCTGAGATTCACATGAAGCACAAGCTCAAGATGACGCAGGCGGAGGTCAAGTCCAAGGCCATTGAGAGCATCGAGTATGCCAAGTCCCACGGTCTGACGGTCGAATTCTCCTGCGAGGACGCGACGAGGACCGAGATCGACTTCCTGAAGGAGATGCACGTGGCGGTGCAGGAGGCCGGAGCCGACAAGATCAACATGCCGGACACGGTCGGTACGATGTCCCCGCCGGCGATGGAGTACCTGGTGCAGCAGGTCATGCCGGTAATGAAGGTGCCGCTCAGCCTTCATTGTCATAATGACTTCGGGCTCGCCGTCGCCAACACCCTAGCCGGTGTGCGCTACGGCGCCCGGCAAGTGCATGTCTGCGTCAACGGTCTGGGCGAGAGGGCAGGCAACGCCTCGCTGGAGGAGGTCGTCATGGGCCTCTCGGCGTTCCTGGGCGTCAGGACGAACATCGAGATGAGAAAGATAGGCCACGCCTCAAAGACGGTCGCGAGAATGACCGGTTTCACCCTGGCGGACAACAAGCCGATCGTCGGCAAGAACGCCTTCGCTCATGAGTCTGGAATCCATGTGCATGGCGTGCTGAGAGACCCTAGCACCTACGAGGCCTTCTCGCCGGAGCTGGTCGGCATGCAGAGGGAGATCGTCGTCGGCAAGCACACCGGCGCGCACTCCGTCAAGCGGAAACTGTACCAGTACGGGGTCGAGGTGACCGATGACCAGCTGGCGAAGATTGTCGACGACGTCAAGAGGCTCGCGGAGAGCGGGAAGCACGTGGACGACGCCGAACTGGTGGCGTTGGCGGCGCACTTCGCGGGACAGGACATGGCCGAGGAAAGGAGGATCAAGCTGAGGGAGTTCGCGGTATTCACTGGAGTCAACATCACTCCTACAGCCGTTGTGGCGGTTGAGATCGACGGCGACGTCCGCCGAGGCTCGATGATCGGGATCGGTCCGGTGGACGCCGCGGTCAACGCGATCAAGAGCGTCCTCAAGGACCGGGTCTCTCTGGAAGAGTACCGTCTTAGCGCCATCACCGGCGGGAGCGATGCCCTGTGCGAGGTGAGCGTCAAGATGAGGCTCGATGATGATGGCCAGGTGATGTCGGTCGGCAAGAGCGTCGGCTCGGACATCGTGAACACGTCGGTCGACGCGACCATCGAAGCGATCGACCGGCTCTACCTGCGCAAGAGGAACCTGGGCAAGGAGAACATCGGGAAGTGAGCACGATGACGGAAGATGATGCAAAGACGATATCGGAGAAGATACTCTCATCGAAATCCAACACTGACTCGTTCGCCGGCGACATCGTCGAGGCCGAGATCGACTACGTCATGGTAAACGATGTCACCGGCCCCCTCGCCTTCCTCGAGTTCGATGCCCTGGGCTGCGAGCCGAAGCGAGACAAGATCGTCCTCGTTCCGGACCACTTCGTGCCGAACAAGGACGTCGCCTCGGCAGAGCAGGCGGCGGAGATGAGGCGCTTCGCTAAGCGCTGGAAGATCAAGAACTACTATGAAGTGGGGCGGGGTGGCGTCTGCCATCAGGTCATGGTCGACGAAGGGTTCGCCGCTCCGGGCAGGCTCATCGTCGGGGCGGACTCCCACACCTGCACGTACGGAGCGCTCAACGCGTTCGCGACTGGAATCGGTAGTACGGAGGCGGCCGCCTGCTTCGCTGAAGGCAAACTCTGGTTCAAGGTGCCTGAATCGATCAGGGTCGAACTGACCAGCAGGATGCCGAAGTACGTCATGGGCAAGGATCTGATCATCAGGCTCATCACTGACATAGGGGTCGACGGAGCGAACTACAAGACCCTCGAATTCGGCGGGAAGGGCCTCTCATTCTTTCCGCTCTCCGATCGCCTGACGGTATCCAACATGGCGATCGAGGCGGGAGGTAAAGCAGGGGTGTTCCCATGCGACTCAGAGACGGAGCATTTCCTGCGCTCCCACGCCCGCGGGAAGTACTCGCCGGTGAAGGCCGGCTCGCAAGCGGTCTACGTTCAAGAGCTGGATTATGACCTTTCCAAGCTCGAGCCGATGGTCGCGTTGCCGCACCTGCCGGGCAACGGGAAGCCTGTGAGCGAGGTCGACGTCGAGATAGACCAGGCCTACCTGGGGTCATGCACCAACGGCCGGATAGAGGACCTGAGGATCGCCGTGGAGGTCATGGCGGGAAGGAAGGTCGCGGAAGGCGTCCGCATGATAGTAGTGCCTGCGAGTTCTTCGATCTACCGTCAGGCGAACAGGGAAGGGTTGCTCGACAAGTTCATCGAGGCGGGGGCATTCGTCTCGGGACCGACCTGCGGCGCATGTCTCGGTGGGTACATGGGGGTGCTCGCCGAGGGCGAAAAGTGCGTCAGCACCACTAACCGCAACTTCGTCGGAAGGATGGGTCACAAGGGTTCGGAGGTCTACCTCGCGAGCCCGGCGGTGGTGGCGGCGAGCGCCGTCGCCGGACGGATTGTAGCACCGGAGGGTAGTTGAAATGAAGGATGTCCAGAGAGGCAAGGTCTGGCGTTTCGGTGACCATGTCGATACGGACCAGATAATCCCCGCCGAGCGACTGATGAGCGAGTACAACGACAGGCTCGGGGAGTTCCTGTTCGAGAAGGCACGCCCAGGAATGGCGGCTTCCGTCAAGAAGGGCGACATCGTGGTCGCTGGCCGCAATTTCGGTTGTGGGTCTAGCCGAGAGCACGCCCCCCGGGCCCTGCAACAGGCAGGGATATCCTGCATCGTCGCTGAGAGCTATGCCAGAATATTCTTCCGGAACGCGATCAACGTCGGGCTGCTTCCCATAGAATGCAAGGTCGAGGCGGCGGAAGGCGACATCCTCGTCGTGGACCTGAAGAAGAGCGTGATCGCGAACGAGTCTAAGGGGGGCGAATGGAGCTTCAGGCCATTCCCCCCGTTCATCAAGGAGCTGGTGGACAAGGGCGGCCTGATGGCCAAGATCAAGGAGGAAAGGAAATGTTCAAAGTAGCGGTACTTCCGGGGGACGGAATCGGACCCGAGGTCGTGAACGAGGGCATCAAGGTCCTGAAGGCGCTGGGAGAGACGAGCGACCTCAAGCTGGACCTCAAGGAGCTAGAGATCAACTCCGAGCGATACCTCCGCACGGGCAAGCTGGTCACCGACGAGGACATCGAGGAGCTGAAGGAGTTCGATGTCATCTTCCTCGGGGCGATCGGAGACGACAGGATACAGCCAGGCATCCTGGAGAAGGGCATCCTGCTCAAGCTTCGTTTCGCCTTCGATCAGTACGTCAACCATCGTCCCGCCCAGCTCTGGAGGCCTTTCGGCAGGTTGAAGCGCGACGTGGACTTCCGCATCGACGTCTACCGCGAGAACACCGAAGATTTTTACATCGGAGCCGGAGGCAGGTTCATTGGCGGAGCAGGGAGCGTCACCGTCGACATCGAGCGTGAGCTGTATGATCTGAGCATCGACCTCGAGGGAACGGCGAGCAACACCGACGACTACGCCTTCGAGATCGGCATCATGTCAAGGAAGAACGTCGAGCGCTTCGCAGACTTTGTCATCGGTGAGGCGAAGATGATTGGAGAGAAGAAGGTCACCGTCGTCGATAAAGCGAACGTCCTGAGCAACATCTATGGCATGTGGCGTGAGGTTTGGAACGAGAGGACTGCGCAGGCCGGAATGGAAGTCCAATACATGTTCGTCGACGCGATGTCGATGGCCCTGGTCAAGAATCCAGACAAGTTCAGAGTGGTCGCTACGCCGAACATGTTCGGTGACATCCTCACCGACCTGCTGGCTGAGGTCACCGGAGGTCTCGGTCTCGCGCCCGGCGGGAACATCAATCCGAACGGGCTGAGCATGTTCGAACCGGTCCATGGTTCCGCTCCGAAGTACAAGGGCAAGAACGCGATCAACCCCACGGCGACGATCCTCGCGGCGAAGATGATGCTGGACAATCTGGGAAGGAAGGATCTCGGTCAGAAGATCGAGGACGCCGTTTCGAGGACGTTCGCCAAGGGTATCTACACCAAGGATCTGGGCGGAAAGGCGAAGACGAGCGAGTTCGGTGATGCCGTCGTGGCTGAAATCAGGGGATGCTAGAGGTCCGGGCGGCGATCGAACACAGAAGCAGCCGGCCTATGAGAAACCGACCCTTAGGCTCAGTTCGCGTGGCATGTACATCGGCCGATTCGGCATTCCAGCGGTCTCCGAGGACACGCGTTCGACTAGCTGATCCAGGGTCATCTCGACGTTCTTGTTCTCGGCTCTGTCGTACACGCTGAGCGTCGTGGAGCTCATCTCCTTATCGCCGATGACGACGACAAATGAGACCCAGTCCTGCTTGGCCTGTCGCACCTTCTTGCCGACCGTCTCGCCGCGGTCGTCGACGCCCACGCGGATCTTCACGGACTGCACCTTGTCCGCGAGCTCCTTCGCCTTGGCGACGTGGGTATCTGCGACGCTGAGGAACCGTACCTGTTCGGGATTGATCCAGAGTGGCAGCGTCCCGATCTTGCCGCTCGTCTCGGCCTGCACCGCGGTGTCGAGCAGTGTGTAGATGTAGCGCTCGAGCGTGCCGATGATCGCTGTGTGCAGGATCACAGGGTACACCTTCTTGTTGCTCTCGTCGGTGTACGTGATGCCGAAGCGCTTCGCGTTGCCGACGTCAATCTGCACCGTGCCAATCTCTCTGGCACGCTTCATGTCATCGAGAATGTGGTACTCGATGTTGACAGTCCAGTAATAGTTTATGCCCTCGGGATAGAAATGGAGCAGCGCCGGTCTGTCATGCGCCTTGATGATGTGCATCATCATCTCCTTGTGCTGGCTGTACGCGTCCTTTGAGGAGAAGTTCACGAGCATCTCATAGTCGCGACCGATCTTATTCGCCTCCTCGTAGATCCTCGCATCTAGGTTCTCCAACCAGGTCTCCGACTGCGGGATGTCCTTGCAGATGACGTGGAGGTCCGGCATGTTCATCCGCCGGGTCCTGAAGCAGAGCATCGTCTCGCCCGACTGCTCGAGGCGATATGCGTCCGCGACCTCGAACGCCCCGTAGGGCAGCTGCTTGTAGGATATATTCCAGTTGCGCATCATGGCGAACTGCTGGTGGCATGCGGCGTAGCGCATGACGAAGTCGCGCTTCTCTCCTGGGATCATATAAAGCCGGTCGCCGAACAAAGCGGCGTGCTCCTCACCGGTCCCTCATCGAGCGAGAACATGTTGGTG
>JBEKAR010000007.1:0-21614 GCA_050015815.1 Methanomassiliicoccales archaeon
CGGTGAGGTCGAAGTCGTACGGTGCGATCGGCTGGATTTCGAACTTGAGAACGTATGAAAGCTTCATCGGTGACCGCCTGTCGCCTCGATGATTGTCCCACTCCGACGTATTAAACGATTCTCCGCGAGGCGAAAGACTTAGACATCCTGCTCCGTAGCCATTTGCATGAGCATAACCGAGCCGAGCGGCACGGAACAGCTTGGCGTCCTGATCTTCTCCAGGCTGGGGAGATGGGTCGTCTACAAGCCTTTCATCGATAGGATTGGGCTGAAGGGCGACGAGAAGGTGCTGGACTTCGGCTCAGGGTGGGGGGACGTGACCTACTTCGTCTCCCGCGCCCTGAAGAAGGGAGGCAGCATCGCGCTCCTCGACGTCTCGGCAACCTGGCAAGAGGTGGCGAAGAGGAGGCTGAGGAATATCGAGGGGCTGACCTTCGTCCACTCGGACATCTTCAACGCAGGGCTCCTGGACGGCTCGTTCGATGCGATCGTGATCCACTACGTGCTCCACGACATACCGAAGGAGAAGCGGAAGGCGACAGTCGCCGAGCTGGCCAAGAAGCTGCGGTCGGGGGGCTACATCTACATCAACGAACCGGTCGGGAAGCAGCACGGGATGCCTCCAGAAGAGATAATCGACCTGATGACGAGCGCTGGTCTGATCACGACGCCAGTCCATTCGAACAAGCGGAACTTCGAGGCGAGGTTCACCAAGCCGGCCCGACCCTGATTCGATAGGGGCGAGCGCGCGGCTTATGTACGGGCCGTTCCGATGAGGGTGCATGGCTCTCAAGCAGACGGTCCGCTCCGTCGCCGGCCTGATGGAGCTCGCCGCCAGGACCGCCCCGAAGGCGGTCGGGCTGGACTTCATCGAGGCAAAGGTGCTGACGGAACAGCAGCGCGTCAAGCTCGGCAACGACATGGTGAAGATGGCGAAGGAAAGGAACAACCCCGGCTGGGAGCGCGACGGGAAGAACGTGCTCGACTCAGAGGCGGTCATACTAATCGGCCTGATGTCTCACAAGGGCGCAGGAGTGAACTGCGGCGGATGCGGGTTTCCCACGTGCGAGGAGTTCAACAAGCACTCCTACGACGGGGACTTCCACGGTCCGAACTGCGTCATCCGGATGCTCGACCTAGGCATCGCGCTTGGCTCGGCGGCGAAGGTCGCCTCGGACCTGAACGTCGACAACCGGATCATGTACCGCATCGGCGTCTCTGCGAAACGCCTGGGACTGATGAAGTCGAACGTGGTCCATGGCATCCCTCTCTCAGCCACTGGCAAGAACATCTTCTTCGACCGGCAGCCGAAGAAGTGAGATTCCAGAGGACAAATCGTTCGGTCCTCGCGGTAGGCGGCAGGAACCTTAATGACGTTAAGAGTGCCTCGCCGCCTAGAAGCCTATGCAGGCGGTTGTCGCTGAGGATCTGGTGAAGGCCTTTGGCCAGACGAAGGCGGTCAACGGCATGTCGTTCTACGTCGAGGAGGGCGAGTTCTTCGGCCTCCTCGGCCCCAACGGCGCCGGTAAGACAACGACAATCCGCATGCTGACGGGGGTCATGCGCCCGGACTCCGGCAGGATCCGCATCCTCGGAATGGACATACGGAAGAGCCCGCTGGAGATCAAGCAGCGTGTTGGTGTGATTCCAGAGGTGGGCAACGTCTATCCCGACCTCACAGGGAAAGAGAACCTCGTCCTCATGGGGCGCTTCTATGGCATCCCGGCCAGAGAGAGGGAGGAGAGAGCCGACCGACTGCTCCAGGAGCTAGGTCTGGCCGAGAGGAGCGACGACTTCGTCAAGTCCTATTCCAAGGGGATGCGGCAGAGGATCAGCATCGGCTGCGCGATGATCCACGAACCGCCGCTCCTCTTCCTCGACGAGCCGACCGAAGGGTTGGACGTCCAGAGCCGGCGGATGATCACGGAAAAGGTCAAGCAGATGAACCGGAAGGGCAGCACGATCCTCCTCACCACTCACAACATCGAGGAGGCGAGCCGCATGTGCCAGCGGGTCTGCATCATCAACAAGGGAAGAGTCGTGGTGACCGATTCGCCAGAGCGGCTTAGGTCCACTTTCGAGGGGCTTCGCTCGATCGAGGTCGCCTTCGACAAGAAGGTCGATTGCTCCCTGTTCTCCTCTGAGTCGTGCGTGGCCAGGGCCGAGGAGGCTGGTGACAAGGTCCGCATCTACACCGCCGACCCCGACGAGGCGATAGAGCGGATCATCGCGATCAAGGAAAAGAAGGGTCTGAAGATCATCTCCATGGCCACACTCGGTCCGAGCCTGGAGGACGTGTTCGTCAAGCTGACGGAGGGCAAGAAATGAACTACCCCCTCGTCGCCCGCGGCGTCTATGTCACAGCGCGCAAGGACATGCGCATCTACTACCGCAAGGCCCCGGTGTTCATCTTCGGCCTTATCCTTCCGACCTTCCTCTTCCTCGCGTTCTTCGTCGGGCGCTCGCTCGACATCCATACCTATTTCCCAGGCTTCCTTGCCATGTCCCTCTTCTTCACCGCCTCGTCCGTCGGCCCGCTGATCATCCCCTGGGAAAAGCAGCAGGGCACCTTCGAGCGTCTCCTCACTCTGCCGGTGAACATCCCGATCCTGGTGCTGGGCGATACTCTTGCGGGAGCGGGGTTCGGCCTGATCATCACCCTCATAGTCTTCACGGTCGGGGCGCTCTTCCTGCCCCTCGCGATCCCTATAGGCATGATCCTCGCGCTGCCATTGTTCTTCATCGTGGGCAACGTCTGCTTCGCGTCGCTCGGCGTGCTGTTGTCCTCTCCCGCGGGAAGGGTCCCGGCGAACATCATGATGCTGGCTGCGCTGGTGCGCTTCCCGCTCATCTTCATCAGCGGCATCTTCGTCCCGCTCTCGCAGTTGACGGGCAGCGCGCTCGCGGTCACTCTGTTCTCGCCGCTCACCTACCTTGTCGACGGTCTGAATGGGTCGATGGGTGGGACCGCGATCATGCCGCTGTGGCTCGATCTCCTGGTGCTGCTCGGTTTCACCCTCGCCTTCCTGCTGGTCGCCTCGTGGACGTTGGAACGAAGGGCGCTGAGGGGACTATGACGAAGTCCGACGGATAGGCTTATGCATACCGCGCTTTGATAGCACGAGCTATCGAGGCCCGATCAAATGAGGCTCAGCGGGAACACTGTCCTGATCACAGGTGGGGCGACCGGCATCGGGCTGGCGCTGGCGAAGGAGTTCGTGGCTGCGGGGAGTGAGGTCATCGTGTGCTGTCGGCACGCGCCCGATCTCGGCCTCGCCGTGGCGAAGTTGCCCGAGCTCAAGGTCGTGACGTGCGACGTGTCGACCGAGAAGGGTAGGACCCGCCTCCATGACTGGACGATGAAGAACCATCCCGAGGTGAACATCCTCGTAAACAACGCTGGCATTCAGAGGATGGTCGACTTCAAGAAGGGGACGGAGGACCTGCAGAGGCATCTGACCGAGGACGGCCAGGACGAGATCGACGTTAACCTGAAGGCCTACGTATATCTCGCCGCGCTCTTCATCCCCGACCTGATGAAGCGGAAGGAGGCGGCCGTCGTCAACGTCTCATCGGGCCTAGGGTTCATTCCCCTGGCCATCACCCCAGTGTACAGCGCGACCAAGGCGGCGATACACTCGTTCAGCGTCACGCTTAGGGGGCAGCTGCGCGACACCTCCGTCAAGGTCTTCGAGGTCATCCCTCCGACCACGAACACGAACCTCGACAAGGGAGCGAGGAAGGCGCGCGGTCAGGCGAACCGTGGGATACCCCCGGAGGACGTGGCGAAGGGGACGATCGAGGGCATCGCTAAGGACGAGTACGAGATTGCGATAGGCCAGGCGATCGGGCTGAGGGCGGCCTCGAAGGACAACTTCGACCAGACCTTCGCGAGGATGAACGGCTGAGATACGAGGCTACTTGGTTATCTCGTCGGCGAACCGCTCGACCTTTTTCTCCCAGCCTTCCAGCAAGGGGCCGCTCATCGACTCGCTGCTGACGTAGAGCTTCATCTCCGCGACCTTGGTGCCCTTGCCAGCGAGGAGCTCGCTCATCGTCCTCAGGGTCCCCTGGTACCTCTCGATCTCCTCTGGCGTCGGCATCTGGCCGGTCTTCTTGTTGGGCCGTGGCTCGCCATGCGTCGCAATGAGCGCGTACTTTGCGTTCGGTGCGAGCCGCGCCCTCTTCAGGAAGCGCCTCATGCTGCCCTTCGGCTTCCCCAACCGGGTCGGCGAGCTGAAGACATAGAGGTCCGCGGGCGGGAGCTCCTTCGGCCTGACATCGGAGATGCGATGCACGTCGGCCGTGTGCCCTTTGGCTATGAGCGCGCCGCTGAGATGCGCCGCGACCTTCTGGTTGCTCCCGAACTTTGTGTCAAAGTAGATGGCGACCTTCATGGTGATCGCATCCGAGAGCGGATGACTGAACATTACGTTTTCGTTCCGACTCATGATCCGGGGGTCTCGGGGTCTGAGAATCAACAGCACGGCGAGAGCCACGGCTCGCGGGAGAATGGAGAAAATGGAGAAAAAGAAAGACGGAAAGCGCCTTTTGGAGCGCTCCAGTCAGTTTAGAATCGCCTGGTTGCCGGCTTGTGCTTAGCGAAGCAGTCGCGGCAGTATACGGGCCTGCCCTCGGTGGGCTTGAACGGGACCTCGCATTCCTTCTTGCAGTCGCTGCAGACGGCCTTGTGCATTTCCCTTGGTGCCCTGTCGTACATTTCTGAATTCACCTCCGGTTCTGATTGACTAAACTCTCTTCCTTCTCTAATTCTACGCAGCCCCGGAGGGGTTGTCTAGAACAGCGAACGATTCGATTTAGCTACCCCCAGTGACATAATGCGGCTATTTAAACCTGCGGTCGAGAGGGTGCTAAGGTGCGAGGGAATGCCACCAATCCAGGCCTGAGAATTCATCGCTCGCCTATGCGTTCCACGACCCGGAGGGCGAGGGCGGAGGCGGTGAGCATTGTGGGTAGGCCCTGGGACCTCGGCATGAGGGAGAGATCCGCTACCCACAGCCCGTTTGGAAGACTCGATGGACGCATGTGATGGACGTCCTCACGTTTGAGCGGGACGGTGCCTCCGAGGTGCCCGGCATTGAGCATGCCCGGCACGAACGGCCCCTCTACCCCTGCCTGGCTCATCACCTTCTCCGCTACGCCGCGCGCCTCCTCGAGCTTGTCCCGGTCCTCTTGGGTCAGGCTCTTGTGGATGGTGCCATCGGCCTCGATCCTGCCGTTCTCCTGTTCGGCTAGCTTGATCATGACCCCGACTCGGTCCTTCAGTCCTACCTTGCGCCAGGGCTTGTGGAACCAGTGTGAAAGGATGTCGATGTACGGCGATAGGATGTAGCGGTCGTGCTTGGTGTACCAGACCATCGGCGGCTCCCTTAGCATCTCCGCGTTGTCCTTCTTTCCGCCCATCGTCAGGACGACGTCCGCCCAGAGCCTGTTCTCCACTGGCAAGGAGGAAGCGCGCAGGATCTGCGCCGTGCCGATGCCGCTGGCCGAGAGTACCGTGACGTCCGCCTTGAGATCCTCCGGGCCGTTCGCTCCGGCGTAGCGGACGCCGACCGTCTGGCCCCCATCGACGAGAACCCTCTCGACCTTGCACTCCAAGAGCACCTTCGCCCCCGCCGCCTTGGCCTCCTCGAGCCAGCGGCGCGCATCCCACTTCGCGCCCGTCGGGCAGCCAAGCTCGCAGAGGCCGCATGAGACGCACTTAGGGACGTGGACCCCCTTGGGTGTCGGGGCGGGCCTGAGGCCCTGCGATTCCGCGGCGTCGAACATCGCTCGTGTGAGCGGACGCCAGCGATCCCTCGGAATAGTCGTGGGCTTCAGCTCGCTCTCCAGCCTCTCGAACTCCGGCGTCAGGTCCAGCCCGATCTCGTCGAGCCCCCTCGTCGCCCTGACCAGGTTGCCGCAGGATATCGTGGTCGTCCCGCCCTCCGCCAGTCCCCTGATCAGGACGAGGTCGTCCGAGCTCCTCTCGATCCACATCCCCGGGAACATCCGCTTGATCGTGCGTTCCGAGCCGAGGGCCCCGGCCCGGCGGAGCGGCTCTGTTCGCGTGACCCTTCTCGTCATCGGCGCGAAGCGTCCTCCCGCCTCCAGGACGATGACCTCGAAACCCTTCCTGGCGAGCTCCCTGGCGGCGAGGCTGCCTCCCGCCCCCGATCCGACGACGATCGCTCTCACTTCTCTACCCCTTTGAACTCGATCCTCGCGGAGCAGCACTGCGCCCCGCCGGTGATCCGGTCCTTGAACTTCATCGAGGCGCGGCCGCTCAGCCCGCTGATCATGCCCTCGTCGGTCGCGCTCATGGCGACGCACGCCTCCTCGTCGTACTCCTTCGACAGGGAGCAGCGCGTCACCCTCATCTCCCCCCCCGCCGGATCGAACTTCATCTCGATGTCGATGCCGAGGATGCGGTAGATGAGCCTGGCCGCCCTCTCCAGATCCTCGTTCGTGTCCTTCACCCCGAGTCGGCTCCTCGCATTCTCGCCGAGCGCCTTGCCGGCGTCGAACAGCGCGGCGCGGGCGAGCTCGATGCCCTTCTCCTTGCCGACCGCATCGATCAGGACGCGGAGCCTCTCCCTGTGTCCCTTCGCCATGCGCAGGCGGATGAGCTCCAGGTCCTTGCCGACCGGCTCGAGCGGCGGGGGCTTGTAGCCGACGACGTTCTGCTTCAGCACCGAGTCGAGGGCGGAGTTCGTCACCTGTTCCACCGCGAGAAGGTTCCCCCGCTGGGCCGACGGGCCGAAGTACAGCGTGACGAGCCTTAGCCTGAGGCTCATCCTCCCTCCTCCCAGCCGACGTGCCAGGCGTCCTGGTGCTCTCCAGTTGAGGCGTACATCGATGAGATCAATGAGAAGTATCTCTCCTCGACGACCCTGCGCCGGAGCTTGAGGTTCGCGGTGAGCTCTCCCCGCTCGACCGACAGATCGCCCTTGGCGACCGCCCAGCGGCGCGCGCGTTCTGGCTGAGAGAGCCTGGAGTTCACTTCCTTCACCATCCTGTCGATCTCGTCCGCCGTCTTGGCGTCCCACTTCCCTTCCGGCCAGAGCAGCGCGATGCAGTACGGCCTTCCCTCACCGATGAGCAGCGCCTCGGAGACGAGGGGCGAGTCGCGTAACATCGACTCGACGCGCATCGGGCTGACGAACTTGCCGTATGAGGTCTTGATGAGTTCCTTCTTCCGGCCCTCGAGGAACAGGTACCCTCCCTCTACCCGCCCGAGATCGCCGGTCAGGAGCCAGCCGTCCCTGAACGGCTGCTCTCCTTCGTAATCGTGGTAGCCTGGAGTGACCTGGGGGCCGCGGACGAGCACTTCGTCGTCCTCGGCCGTCCTCACCTCGGTCATGGGGAGCGGCTCGCCGACGCTTCCAATCCGGTTTCGGCCCTCGCGGTTCAGGGTGACGAGCGGCGCCTCGGTGAGCCCGTAGGCGTTGTGCACCTCGATCCCGAGGCGAGAGAGATCGGAGAGGATGTCGATGCCCATCGGACCGGAGCCGACGATCAGGTGGTCGCACTCGTCCAGACCGGCGCGTCTGAGCGCGGTCCTGCCGACCAGCCTTCTCCGGAACGAACCGGAGCCCTGGCGCAGCGCCTTCTCTCCATGGTTCGAGGCGCGGATCGAGTCCCAGAGCTTCTCGTAGAAACGAGGGACGGAGAAGAAGATCGTGGGGCGGACGAGCGGAAGGGCATCGCGCAAGCCTTTGAACTCCTCAAGGAAGTGGATGTCGACCGAGGTCGGGGCGTAGTATGGGGCGTACGTAGCCAGTATGCCCTCGACGACGTGGTTCATCGGAAGGTAGGAAAGGTAGCGGACCGGGCTGTGCCTCGCTTTCCAGGAGGGCAGCGAGACCATCGACTCGGCCATGTAGAGAAGGTGGCGGTGGCAGAACGTCACGCCCTTCGCCTTGCCGGTGGTGCTCGACGTATACCTGATCGTCGCCAGATCGTCCGGGCCGACCGGCGCGAGGTCTATCTCTTCCGCCTCCCCGGTGTCGAGGAACTCCTCCCAACCGACGATCCCCTTCTTCGGCTTCGGCGAGCGGCAGAACGAGACTATCTTGGTGCAGCAGCCTATCTCCTCTGAGCGGGCCAGGAGCTCGTCCGTTCCGATGAAGAGCACCTTCGCTCCGGACGCTTGCACCAATTCGGCGATGTCCGCCGGAGGCGAGGTGTAATAGAGCGGGACGCTGACCGCCCCAATGAGCCCGATCGCCACGTCGATCGTCAGATAGCGTGTGCTGTTCCAGCCGACGACCGCCACTCGGTCCCCCTTGACCACGCTGAGCTTGCCCAGGGCCGAGGCGGCGCACAACATGTCGGAACGGAGCGCGTCGCTTTCCACCGGGGCGATCTTGCGTTCGACTATTTCGCCGCAGTCTATCCTGCGGCGCTCCCGTTTGAGCCGGTAAACGACCTGCTCGTGGACCGTCCTTCCGGTACGATGCAGGAAGCCTGTGTACGCCGCATAGTCCAGAAGATGCGGCAAGAATTCGCGCCACTCGAGCTTGTAGGGACCGACAAGCCGGTCGACGTTCGCCCTCGAGAAACGCCGCTTCTCGGAGAAGTAGGGTGTGAGGAGCGAGAGGTTCGACGCTTCGCCCCTCGAAGCCGATCTGATCAGTAGGGCCGTCATGCGCTCAGGCATGGGGAAGAAGATCGGGCTAGGAAGGTCGACGTTGAGCGATGCCTTCGCCCACTTCCTTGCCTCGTTCACCAGCTCGCCGATCGTCGGCAGCTTGTCGTCCGGCGCTACGAGGTGGAATGTCTTTCCCTTCGCATCGGGCGAGAACATCAGTCTGACGGTCGAATCCGCCACATCGTCGATCGGGACAAGGTTGATCTTCATCGACGAGGAGACTGGAATGAAGCGGAGGCGCCCGGTCAGATAGAGCCGGAGTGGGTAGTAGATCGTGTTGAAGGTGCGGATCCTTCCGGTCCCGGAATCTCCGACGACCATGCCGGGCCGGAGTATGGCGATTGGGAGGCGGTCCATGCGGCTCCGGACTTCGACCTCGCCGCGCAGCTTGCTCCTCTCGTAGTTGTTCTGGACGACAACGTTCGGGTCGAACGATTCCTCATCCACAAGCCCAGAGAGTGCGCCGGCGACGTACGCGGTCGAGACGTGGGCGAACATCTCCAGGCCGTGGTCCTTCCGGATTTCCTCGGCGAGTTGTAGAATGTTCAGAGTGCCTTTGACGTTCGTCTCGTCGAGCTCGGCCTGGGGCGCATCGAGCCGAAGGTCCGCCGCGGTGTGGAGGACGTGGGTCACGTTCTTTACGAGCCACTCCCGGTCCGCCTGGTCGGAGCAGACGAGCTCTTTCTTGACGTCGCCCCTGATGATCCTGACCTTGGAGCCAATCGCCTCGCTCAGCTCGCGGAAGTCCCACCAGGCGCGGCGCAGTCTTAGGTCGGCCTCCTGCTGGTCCTTGCCCCTGACGAGAGCGGCGACGACGCAATCCTGCCGCAGCAATCGCACGATCGCCTCGGTCCCGAGGAATCCGGTCGCACCGGTGACGAATACCACCCGGCTCATTCGATCACCGGAAGACCCTTCGAGATCGCGAACTGCCTGAGGAGCTCGACATTCTTCTTGGCCATGGCCGTGTGCTTCTCGCAGATCGCCCCGAGCCGTTCCTTGATCGGGTCGTGCCTGGCCACCAAGCGGTCGACTATTCCCGGCAGGTCCTGCCAGAGAGTCGGCGAGTCGTGCTCGAGAAAGAACTCGTTGTGCAGGCCGCTCTCGAGGTAGAAGTCGTGTAGGCGGAGGTCGTGGCCGATCGCGACCTGCGGCACCCCAGCGCTCATCGACAGCACCGACGCATGATATCTGGAAGTGATGAGGAGATCGAGCGAACGGAGCACCCGCGTCATCGTTGCAGCGTCGTGAACGTTCGAGGAGAAGACCTTCGCCCTGTCCACGTGCTTCATGTGGGAGACGATGTTCGTCGCGAGCCGCTCGTCGACCGCCTCCATTGCGATCAGGGCGATGCTCTTGCCGTGCCGTTCGACGATCCGGTCCGCCTCGGCGGCGAAGTGAATCGCAAGCTGCTCGGTCCGTCTGCGGCCATTCCTCGTGATCGAGAAGTAGTAGGGCCAGCGGTAGCAGTTCTTCTTGCGCCCGAACGGACGGAGCACCACCGGCCAGATATTGAAGTCGACGACGGCGATGCCTGCGACGCCTCCCCGTGCCTCTGGCCAGTGGCGCCCGAGCGTCCCGTCCTCTTTCCCGGCGTCGAACGTGAACGCAGTATCGTCCGTGACTACGATCGGCGCGGTGACGCCCCAGCCCTCGAGCCGGTCGGCGGACGACTGCGTCCGGGTTATCAGCAGGTCGACCTTGCTCGCGTCCCGCTTGACGCTCCGGATCCTCCTCGGCGCCAGATTGCCCGAATCGACCGCATAGGCGATCGACGGCTTGCCGTACTCCTTCGAGTACCGAGTGCCCGCAAGGAACGCCCAGAGCAACGCCGCCGCCCAGATGTCCATGTAGCAGCTGCCCTCGACGAGCATCAGCAGGTCGTTGTTCTTGACCAGCCGCCTGATCGCGCGGAAGAAGATCGTGGGGACGACGGCGATGCGCAGCGTGTCCGTCTCTTTGATGTATCGCCTTAGGTTCGCCTCGTTCAGCGTCGGGACGGTGATGATCGCCTCCGGCCCGAAGACGCCCCTCACGTCCTCTACAATCGATAGGAGCCTAGCTTCGGAGCCGGTGTTGTTCGCCCCGTTGTACCCGAGAAGCAGGACCCTTGATGGCCTCGGTACGGTGACGGCCCGGCGGTCGTCGGTCATGTGACGTTTCTCGAAATCGCTGGCACATATTAAACGTTGGGTTTCCTTCCGACCGTTCCGACAATACTCCCTTCCCGCCGCCGGGCGAGGCCGAAGCGTATTAGTCGGGGCGGATACGATGCCCTGCCTCATGGGAGCATACGAGCTCCATTGCGCAGTCGGGGGTGAGCTCCTCGAACCAGGTTCGACAGGATGCGAGAGGCACGCCGCGCTCGCCCGGACGAAGTACGCACGCGAGCTCATAGTCCGCGACCTGCCTGGCCTCTGGAGGTTCGTGGATTGGCTCCCGGTGAGCAGGGAGCTGGCTGGGGTCTCTCCCGGCTCGATCTGCTACAAGAGCGAGGCCTTCGCGAAGGAGCTTCGCCTGAAGGATCTCTGGATATCGTTCAGCGGCTACTGGCCCGAGAGGGGCGGGGCCTGTCCGACCTGCACCTTCAAGGACCTGGAGGCGGCGCCGACGGTGATGCGCCTGACGGACCTGGAGGAGGAATCCGCCCTGGTGGTCGCGTCGGCGGGGAACACGGGCAAGGCGTTCGCTCACGTCTCATGCATCCTTGGGCGACCGGTCGTGCTGGTCGTCCCAATCTCCTGCTTCGAGAAGCTCTGGATCCCGAGGGACGACCCGGATCATGGTGGACTTTTCGTCGTCGGCGTGAACGGCGATTACGCCGACGCGATCGACCTCGCGGACCGCCTGGCCAAGCTGCCAGGTTTCGTGCCGGAGGGCGGGGCGAGGAACCTGGCGCGCCGCGACGGGATGGGCACGGTGATGCTCGAGGGGACGACAAGGATCGGAAGACTTCCGGACCACTACTTCCAGGCGGTGGGGAGCGGGACCGGCGGAATCGCGGCCTGGGAGGCGTCTCTGAGGCTCATCGCCGACGGTCGGTTCGGAGAGACGCTGCCGAACCTGAACCTCGCCCAGAACCTTCCTTGCGCTCCGCTCCTGTCGCGATTCGACGGGACGAAGATCCACGAGGACTGCCCGGAGGGAATGTTTGATCTGGTGCTTTACAATCGCCGTCCACCGTACGAGATCGGAGGCGGTGTCCGGGATGCCCTGAGGGCGACGCATGGCATCGTGGTCGGGGCGACGAACCTCGAGGCGCAGGAGGCGCGCATGCTGTTCCAGGGCGTCGAGGGCATAGACATCGTGCCCGCGGCAGCGATCGCGGTCGCCGCCCTGATGGAGGAGGTCGAGAGGGGCGCGGTCGACAGGGAGAGCACGATCCTGCTGAACATCACCGGCGGCGGCGAGGCGCGCCTGCACAAGGAGATCGGCACGAAGCGTCTTCCATGCCAGATGAAGGTTGACGCTAAGACGGTCGATTTTGACGCGCTCGCCGGTTGGATATCGGAGTATCTCGCGGCGAGAGAGAAGGTGGAGAGAGGTGGAATATGAACGAGCGGGCGAAAGCGGTCTTTGGCGGGATGAAGGATGCGGGCATCGACTTCGTCGCCAGCGTGCCCTGCGTCTATCTCAAGGACCTCCTGGAACTGATCGATGCGGACGAGGATATCATCCATGTGCCGGTCACCAGGGAAGAGGAGGGCGTCGGGATCTGCGCCGGCGCGTTCATGGGCGGCAGGAGGACGGCGCTGCTGATGCAGAACTCCGGCCTGGGCAACTGCATCAACGCGCTCGAGTCGCTGGACATGCTCTACGGCATCCCGCTGCTGATGGTCGTGAGCCACCGCGGCGTAGAAGGGGAGAGAGTGAGCGCTCAGGTGCCGATGGGCCTCTCGACTGAGCCGCTGCTCAAGGCGCTGAAGATGCCCGCCTACAAACCATTGCCAAAGGACGCGAGGAAGACGGTCAGGGAGGCGTACGGGCGCTCCGAGCGAGAAGGCGTTCCTGCGGCCATCCTCCTGAGCGTCGTCTTCTGGAGGTCCTGATGAAGCGCATCGAGGCGTTGACGACCGTCGCGAAGGAGGCGGGCGACAGCCTGATCGTCTGCAACCTCGGTGATCCGGCCAGGGAGCTCTACGCCTCCGCGGACCGGGACGAGAACTTCTACATGCTCGGCTCGATGGGCCTCGCGTCATCGATCGGGCTCGGCATCGCTCTGGCGCTCAATGGCAGGATGGTCATCGCTCTGGACGGGGACGGTTCGGTGCTGATGAACCTCGGTTCGCTGTGCACTATCGCAGCGCGTGCGCCGGAGAACTATCTCCTCGTCATAATCGACAATGGCGTCTATGGCTCGACCGGAGGACAGCCGTCGCCGACCTCGGGTCGAACGAATCTTGTCGCCCTGGCCAAGGCTGCCGGGAATCGAAACGTGAGATCGGTCTCAACGCTCGAAGAGCTCGCCTCTGCCATCAAGAAGATGCGTTCTGGCATACTTGTCGCGAGGGTCGAGCCGGGGGGCGCCGATTCACCCCTGATCGACCTGCCTGCGAAGGATATCATGAGGCGTTTCGTCAGAGCCGCTCGACCATCTGGGTAAGCGTGAACGATCCGTCCAGTAGGCGCTTCTTGAGATCCTTCGCGATCTTGAGCGCCCTCACGCGGTCCGACTGCCTGCAGACGACCGGCACGTTCCAATTCTTTCCGAATGCCTCGAAGCCGACGCTGCCGATCCGCCCCTGGAATACCTCGTGATGACAGAGCGTCGTGCAGAAGCCGCAGTTGAAGCACTTGTGATAGTCGATCTTCGCGACCTTGCCGCTGACGCTGATGGCGCCGGTCGGGCACTTCTCCGCCGCGTCGCAGCGCTCGCAGCCTTCGCATTTCCCCTTCGCCACCTTGGCCATCGGATCGACGTCGTCCCAGACCTGGCCATAGTCCGCGGTCGATATCCTACCCCTGTCTTTCAGGTCGTTCACGGGGAGCGGGATGTCCCGGTCCAGGACCGAGATCGCCTTCCTGACCGAATCATCGATCACCGGTATCGCGACGCCCCAGGTCACGGCGCACTCCGGCCCCGCGGAGGTCTGGAAGCCGCCCATGTACTCCGGGCTCATGCCCTTCATGTCGGCGATCATCATCAGGTTCGGGCTTGCCGGCGAGCTCCTTGTCCCGGTTCCGGTGATGTATCCGACCGCTCCGTTGACCAGGACCCTCGTCCCGATTCCTATCATATGTAGTTCAGGATCGTTCTGGATCGGGTTCAGCGAGCCGCACCCGGAGAAGGTGAGCTCGCTCATGCTCGGGGCGAATACCGACGGGTGGAAGATCGAGTTCATCGCCCTATTCCCGGAGTTTACAATCGCGAGGTAGTTGCGGAAAGCGTGCCTCGTGGCCAGGAGCTTGGCGGTCTTCATCTCTTCGAGCTTGACATTCGCAGAGATTTGGTCGCCTTCATTCGTCTTGACCTCGACATCGATCCCCTGCTCATCGGCCAGGTCGCGGAATAGGTGCCCGGCCCCGTATCGCCGATCATCTGGGCTGACCGAAGTGCCTAGGACCATCAGGTCGACGATGCCGAGTCGTTCGTTCGGGCACGGGCCTGGAATCGCGGGCACCCCGTTCAGACTGGCGGAGGAAGCGCGTTCGAACGTGCCAGGCTTCGAGACCGGGAAGGAGAGGATGGCATAGGTGCCGCTCATCAGGCCCCTGGTGCCGCAGGTCACGACGTCGACGTCCTTCGGGGCGCTTCCGTCCTCCCTGAGGGACTCGCGCACTTCCTGGGCGGTGAGGACTACGGCTTCGCCCTTCCTCAGCCTTTCGTTGATGTCCTCGATCGAACTGCGCATGAGGCTTCGTATCGGCAGACGCCCTGATTTGGCTTTTGCCCTTGGCCGCACCCGGAGCGACTCCACCTCGTCCTGAATAGTCTTCTCGCTCGTATCGAGGTCGGGCACGAGCGCTTATATCCTATGACCTCCCCGCTTGATACCTGAGAAAAGCCGTGAGCGGCCTGTTTCCCCTATGACCACAGGAGCTATGGCCAACGAGGTCTCGCCAGAAAGGACGATGCCCCAATCGCCTCAGCCTCGCGATGTGCTCTCTGACGGGAATGCAAGGACTTGACAGCGGAGGACGGCCGGCATGTTCGAGGAACGGAATGGGGGGTCGCTCGAATGCGCAACTGGGAGAGGCGAACCATCTCGGCTTGCTCTGCGGGATTTGGACCCTGGTCTAGGTGGGCGGATGAGCGATTCTGATCGGACGGAAGAGAGTAACAACGCACGCAGACTTACGGACGGCCAGAAGTCCGAACTCATCGCAGTGGCAGAGAGCCTGGTCCCGAGCGAGGAGATCCATTCCATCTGCGCCTATGGCCCAAGGGTCGAGGGGTATGGGAAAGACGGCTCCAAATGCAGCTTGATCATAGTCACGAAGAACTCGCGGGGAGAGCCGGGCGGCGAACACGAATCTGAGCGCATCACATCGTCACTCATTGTCGATGAGGCAATCCTGCTCAATGCGGCATTGCGGCCAACGTTCGGGGAGTCCGTCGTGGGGTTGTTGCTGAACGTCTACGAGCCCTTGGTCAATGCGGAGTTCTTGCGAATGGTTGAGATAGAGTACAAGAAGAGGATAATGGCCGAAGAGCTGATCGAGATGCAGGCCGACTACGGCGACTTCTCATCGAACCTGATCATCCCTTACGAATACTTCCTCTTCGACAAGCTGCATGAGAGGGCTTCCGAATTCCCGGATGCGATTGGCGGCTACGTTCGCGCCTATAGCGGCGTTCAGAGGACAAACAACTTGGAGTTCGCCAATCGAGGATTTCGTGAAGCCGCCGAGCTGTTTGCTTCGCAGGGGATAGTGGATAACAGCGACGGCTTGGTCAGGATATTCAGACAGAGAAAGAGGCGGAGGAAGTCCCTTTCCCTCCTGCTCAAGATGTATCCTTTCACGACCGGGGGCGCGATCCAGAATGCGCGCCACTCGTTCGCCAGCACTGTTGGAATAGGAGATAAGACCCAACCTCTCCCCAAACCGGATGTCGCGGAGGACATCGGGTCGATCGTCGAGCTCGACCGACCCAAGAAACTGCTACGGCTTGAAGAAGGCGTCGTGTTCGACGATGGGAGCAAGATGATTGATGAGCTCGCCATTATGTACGGGTTCGGCGAGAACTACCATCACGAGGAAAAGAAGAAGGGCGACATCACCAACTCGAGCACTCAGATCGAGATCTGGAACGATGACCGGCGAATGAAGTTCATGGCCAAGCAATTCCCGCAACTGAAGTCCGCGAAATGGGTGCTTATCGGCATTTGGTCGGTCGCCGCCAAGAGGTTCAACGTAACTCCCCTCTCCAGACTCAACAGAGAGGTCGAGGCCGTCAGAAGACTGCATGGGCTCGGCGTCAGGACCCATCGGATCGCTGGAGTCGTCTTGGACGAGAGAACACTGGTGACCGAGTATTCCGAGGGAGTCTCGCTGGACGAACCGGTCCGCGAGATCACCGCTGGGACGAGCAACGACACGAGCGGTGTCGAAGAGTACGCTCGGGTGCTGGGCAAGCTGCACGAGGCCGGTCTGGTATACGGGGACACGAAGCCACATAACGCCCTGGTCAGCAAGGACGGGGTCGATCTGTTGGATCTCGAACAGGCAGAGGAGAGAGGAGACAAGGCCTGGGACCTCGCGGAATTCCTCTACTATTCCGCCAGGATGGCAAAGCAAGAGGACGGGATGAAGCTCGTCGCGGATTCCTTCCTCGCAGCCTACCGAAACGAGAACGGCAGTCAAGTCATCGAGAAAGCGAGGAGGCTCAGGTATCTGTTGCCCTTCCTGCCCTTCATTGCTCCGAGGATGCGTCGCGTCGTCAGGGACTCGCTTGCGAGATACTCCGTGCCAGATGGCGAGTAGGATGAGTGTGCTGGTATCGCCCAACCCGAGGCCTGATCAACATGGACCTGACCACGGCGAACAGGATCATGAGAAACCGATTCGGAGAGTCTAGCTCTTCTCATCGGCAACCGACGCCAGCGCATTTCTCAGGATGACGCCGGCGACGACCTGCATCAATCCCATGAAGGCGACCAGAAGCCCACCCAGAGTGACGACGACATTCAGCCCGGATGAGGGATTGAATACGAGTGCGATTGCCAGCGCCAACGAGGCGATTCCCATGATGAACGGGGCGAGGCTTCCTGCATCGAATTGCAGCTTGTCACCTCTGCCAAGGATTAGAAAGAGCCCGCTTCCCAGAGTCCAGACCGCCAGAGTCAGCAGCAGTATCCAGAAGGCGATCACCGGGACAAAATAGATGACAGCCGCTATGATGATTGCGATCACGCCGATGACGACTCCTATCCATGCCACCGGTTTCCTTGTGATTCCTAGTCCTCTCCAGATGAACGCGATTCCCAGAACGAGCAGGGCGGCAGCGGCCGCAAGGTAGATCACGTTTAGAGCCAAGGCGTTGTCCGCTACGATTACTATCCCGATCAGAAGAAGAGCGGACCCGATCACAACGTGAGGCATCCATTTGCTGGTCGGCACTTCTTGGCCCTCGGCCTTCTTCCCTTTCGCGCCCTTGGAGACATCCCTGAACCCGGTCCAAAGGAACAGCATCAGCGGTGCATCCGCAATCATATGGCTGATGCTGTGCTTCCCTGGATCCACTCGGTCTAGATGGACCAGATAGTGATCGCCCATGTCGTGCGCGTGCAGAAGGCCGTTCCGCCAGCTTCCCTTGCTTCCTTTATGAGGCAGGTTCAGCTTCGATGTGTGCCAGCCTGGAGAGAGCTTGGTGACCTTGTCCTTCGGCACCGAGACCTCCTTCTCGCCCTTGTAGAGATTCTGGACAAAGTCCTCGATTGAAGGCATCGGTCGCCTCTTTCAGCGTCTGAAGGATGTCGCTTGTGCCAGTTGAGCCCGTCTGACCGGTCGTGATGGTCGCGAGCCAACCTGAGCGCATGGACACTCTGGAGCAATCCGTATATAATCCTGCTCAGGGACTTGACAAGAGGCGCCTTTCGGACCCGTTGCAGTCGCCGTCCTGATCAAGTCGGCGCCCAGCGACCTTGGGATATCATAATAAAGGCGAAGCTACCGTCATTAAAAGGGGTACGTAATGGCAGTAACGATGAATTGGGGGGCCATAGGCCTCGGAGGCGTAGTAGCGTTCATCATCGGATGGCTGATATTCGGTCTGCTTGGCGCGGTGGTATTGGCCATCATCGTCCTGCTGGCGATGGGGATTCTGAGAATAAAGTAGGGCCGCCGAGAGGGCTGCGCGGCGCGAACCACCGCTCATTTCGGTTCGCGCCTCGGAACGCCGGAATCTAGCTTGTCCCAGTTTGCGGCCTGAAAGTCGAAAGCCCCCGGTCCTATTTCTTCGCGGCCAACTCGGAGACCCCCTCGGATTACTCTCTCTTCTCTACATGTCAGCGGAAGCTTCGGCTGAGGTCGATTGCCGCGCTGACAATGCCGTCCCAGACCGGTCGCGGCCAGAATGGCTGCCCTAGAAGTGGTCAGTCCTCTCCGTACTGTCCCTTGACCAGCTCGACGGATGTCGTGTCCTTGTGGTCGCTGTCCTTCTTGTGCTTCTTTCCGCCTTCCACCGTGCCGTCCCAGCCGCGAATGAAACCTTCCTCGGAGGCGGTGATCTCGTCATTCTCGACCATCTCCTGCCGGGTATCATCATCGTAAATGTCCTTGGAATCCTCGTCCTCCTCTTCGGCGGGTTCCTCGGATTCTTTGGACTCTCTCTCCGGCTTCTTGCCCTTCTTCTCGGTCATGTAATTCGTCTCAGTGAAAGAGGTGAGGGGGGCCGATATAAAGGGAGCGAGCTCGACAATCGTCAGAGTGAGTGTTGTTCACGACGAAAGCCCGAGCCAGCCATCGGAATCAGGTACGATTGCCGTCGACATTGCGAGGCCAGGCTGGCGTGCTGACACAACGCGAGTCAACGAGCAGAGTCGCCTGAGCAAAAAATAAGTAGCGCGGAGCGGGTGACAAACTGAGTCTGGCCGACCATGGCTGAACGTGATGTCCGGGAGGAAGCTGAAAAGCTCTTGCCGATTGTGAAGGGGGAACTGGCCGAGGCGGAGGAATTCATCACGAGACTCGAGCGTCCAGTATCCCATCGCGCCTCGGTCAATGCGTTCGTCGTCCTTCTGATCCTGGTCTCCGCCGTTCTGATGCTGGTATTCGAGAAATGGGTCCTCATCTGGCTCATAGTGGCGTTCCTGCTCTACTCCTTCAACTTCGTCGTCTGGTTCCTGCCCACGACCAAGATAGGGGGCGCATATTCAAAGAGACAGAGCCTCGACCCGAGGGGGACGGACTTCAAAGGACCGATCCGTTACCTGCTCAAGAAGAAGAAGGTGCTCGGGATTGAGGTGCTACTCACCATGTTCCTGTCGGGGATGTTGTCCCTGGGGGCTAGCTTCTGCGTTCTGCTCGGCCTCGGCCTCCCCTTCGTCTTCTACTATGGTTTGACCCCAGGCCACACCTACCCATGGAATGTCTTCTCTTTGGCCACCCAGGTCTGTGTGATCCTGGCGTTCTTCGGCCTTCTCCTGGTGATCGGGCCAGAGACCAGAGGCCTTTCAAGGATGGGTCGATTCTTCAAGGGTAGGGTCGGGAGGGCGAGCCTCAGGGGAACTGAGGCTCTTGTCATCAGCGTTGCCTTCTTGGCTGTCGTCATGGCGCTAGTAGGTGTTCTGTTCGTGGGCGCCATATTGCTTCCCGGAGGAACGCTGGGGGGGCTCGAGGGGTTCCTCGGGAAGGACTGGGGCCTGAACTTGATCCTGATGATACTCGCGCTTCTCGTTGAGTTCATCATCATGCGCCAATTGCAATCCGTCTCAAGCCGAAAAATGGCTCGCGAGTTGCTTGTCGGTCGGGTGGCATCGCTGAAGGAAATCGAAAGTAGCCTCGGGTCCCCCGGACTGGACCTTAAGGGCTTCGAGGCGGACGCTAGGTCCTTCTACGGGCTGGTCCTCCTCAAGATGCATGAACATAACTTCTTCGGGAGGTGGCCTGTTTACGTGATCAGGCCCGAGGTCAAATACCTCTTGGACCAGGTCGCGATGGCCTATATGGATTGAGAACGGTCCCGCAAGCGCTTAGGAGAAAGGGCTTGGTTTCAAGACTACTTCATCTTCTTCTGTACCTTCTTCACTTCCTTGTCGACAGCTCCCCCGACATCCCTGGCGGCCTTCTGGACGTCCTTGACTCCGGTCCTAACTCCCTTCTGAACGTCTTTGATTCCGGTCCTTACTCCCTTCTGAATATCCTTGATCCCTTCATCGATGTCCTTCTTGGCCTTCTCCTTCATGTCAAATCACCTGAAGACTGGGCGCTGATCAGCAGCCCGGTCATCTCAGTGATGGTTGGGATTGTCAACTATATGCGCCTTGTTGCTCAGATTAGCACGACCTCAGCCAAGAAGGGTCGTTGGAACCCAGCCGACATAATATTCAGCGGCGGGTGCAGATTGAAGATGCGATGACCGTCCATCCCCCCCACCTCGCCGCCCCGAACAATCTATCAGAATAGGATGCCAATGGACTAAATCAAGCGACCTAACCGTGGCGACAGCAACAGATCAAAGGTATTACTCACTATTCCAACAGAAGGTCAATGCATCGAGCGACGTATTCGTTCAATTCCAATTGAGCGTTGTAATGCGCAAACACGGAAGATTCAACCCGCACAACCAAGCTCATATATCCGTCGTTCTCAACTGGCATCTAGGTTAGACGAGACAGTGGATCCTACGCAGGCCCTCAGGGTGACCGAAATGAAAAGAAAAGCCCAAAGCAACGTCAAGGAAGAGATCAAGGATGAGAATCTGAGGAACGGAACCAGCGATGGGGTCAAGGACATCAAGAAGGAAGAAAGGGAAGCTGGAGGCTCTATCGACAAGGAAGAGAAGAAGGCGGAGAAGGAAGACAGATAGTGCCAACTCGGAACGATGCCTGTTTTCTCAGCGATACCCAGTGAGTCCTTTCATATTCGCCTAGCGCGATTCTTTTGATTGTGCGGGAGAACACCCCTTCGTCAATGGAATCGAGCAGCCACCATACCTTTATCTCCCGCCGAACGGGATTCCAGAGATACGGTCGTCAGGGATACCATGGAGACTCTCACTCACGACATTCTGGTGATCGGCGCGGGACTGGCGGGCCAGATGGCTGCCCTCGAAGCTTCTCCCAGCGCCGACACCGCGATCATCTCCAAGGTCCACCCGCTCCGCTCGCACTCCTGCGCCGCGCAGGGAGGGATCAACGCTCCCTTCGGCAACGCCGCGCCGGACGACTGGAAGCAGCACGCCTTCGACACAGTGAAGGGATCGGACTACCTGGCAGATCAGGACTCGGTCGAGGTGCTGTGCAAGGAGATCATGCCGAGGATCATCGAGGTCGACTCGTTCGGGGCGATATTCGACAGGCAGGCGGACGGCAGGCTGGCGCAGAGGCCGTTCGGCGGCGGCTCGTTCCCGCGGACGTGCTACGCCGGCGATGCCACCGGGCATGAGCTTCTGGATACTCTTTTCGGGCAGTGCATCAAGAACAACGTGAAGATCTATGAGGAATGGTTCGCGACCTCGCTCGTCGTGGAGGACGGGGAGTGCAGGGGCGCGTTCGCCATCGACCTTCGGACCGGGGACAGGTACTTCGTCAAGGCGAAGGCGGTGATCCTCGCGACTGGCGGAACCGGAAGGTGCTATGAGAGAACGACGAACTCGCACCCGTGCACCGGCGACGGCATCTCAATGGCTTACCGGGCCGGAGCGGCGATCGCCGACATGGAGTTCGTCCAGTTCCACCCGACGACCATGGTCGGGACGAACATCCTGATCTCCGAGGCGGCCAGGGGAGAGGGCGGCTACCTGCTGAACGCGAAGGGCGAGAGGTTCATGCAGCGCTACGCGCCGAACATGGTCGAC
>JBEKAR010000008.1:0-21434 GCA_050015815.1 Methanomassiliicoccales archaeon
TATGGCCTTCCGCATCGCGGAGCACATGGACGTGCGCCTGCCGATCATGACCTGCCTCGACGGCTTCATCACGACACATTCGCTCGAGCGCTTCCAGATGCTCGAGGACGAAGTGGTCAGGAAGTTCGTCGGCGAGTACAAGTGGAAGCGGGCGCTGCTCGACATAAAGAATCCAATCACGATGGGTCCGTTCGACTGGACCGATTACTACTTCGAGCACAAGTATCAGGAGGCGCAGGCGATGCTTAAGGTGCCGGGTATCGCTCGCGAGGTGGCCGAGGAGTTCCACGCCTTGAGCGGTAGGGAATACGACCTAGTCGAACCGTACAAGCTTGATGACGCCGATTATGCGATCGTCGCCATGGGTTCGACGGCGGGGACATTGAAGGAGATCGTCGACGGGCTGAGGGCGGAAGGCAACAAGGTCGGCTCGTTGAAGATCCGCCTGTTCCGGCCGTTCCCGCAAGAGGATGTCTCGAAGGCGCTCGAGGGATTGAAGGGCGTGGCGGTGCTGGACCGAGCGCTAAGCATCGGTTCGACTGGCCCGATGTTCCCCGAGGTCAGATCGGCCCTATATGATGCAGACGACCGGCCGCGGCTAACGAACTATGTCTATGGCCTGGGCGGCAGGGACGTGAGGCCGGACGAGCTCCGCTCCGTCTACAAGGCGCTGATGAGGAATGAAGGCGAGACGATGAACTACCTGGGGGTGAGGGCATGACCGTCACCAACCTGAAGCTGCTCTCCGAGAAGGAGGAGCGGTTCGTCGAGGGTCACCGTCTCTGCGCCGGATGCTCCGAGCCGATCATCGCCAGGCAGATACTGATGGCGATCGATAAGCCAGTCGTCGTGGCGAACGCGACCGGCTGCTTCGAGGTCTCGACCACGATCTACCCGTACACATCCTGGAACGTGCCATGGATCCATAGCGCGTTCGAGAACGCGGCGCCGACCATCGGAGGGGTCGAGGCCGCATATCTCGCTCTGAAACGCAAGGGCCTAGTGAAGGAGGACATGCGCTTCCTCGCGTTCGGTGGGGACGGTGCGACCTATGACATCGGCTTCCAGGCAATCTCTGGATCGATCGAACGAGGCTCGCACTTCCTGTATATCTGCCTGAACAACGAGGCATACATGAACACAGGTATCCAGAGGTAAGGCGCAACGATGAAGGGAGCACAGACGACGACCTGTCCCGCGGGAACCTGCGTCCCAGGCAAGAAGGAGTTCCCCAAGGACATGACGAAGATCATCATCGCGCACGATCTGCCATATGCCGCCCAGGCCTCGCCGCATAACTACAAGGACCTGATCGAGAAGGCCGGCAAGGGCGCGGAGATAGGCGGCCCGGCGTTCCTCAACGTCGTCGCCCCATGCCCCAGGGGTTGGCGCTTCGATTCGTCGAAGACGATCGAGATATCGAGGCTGGCGGTTGAGACGTGCATCTGGCCGCTCTACGAGTTCGAACGCGGAACGTGGCGCCTGACGGGCGAGAGCAAGCGCATCGCCGAAGGCTCGAAGAAGAAGATTCCGATCAGCGAGTGGATCAAGTCCCAGGGGCGCTTCGCTCACCTTTCGAAGGACAAGTGGGCCTACATCGTTGACGAGATCCAGAGCAACGTGGACAGGAAGTGGGAGGAGCTCCTGAAGCTCTGCAAGCAGTGACTCGCGCCCCAAGCGTTATCTCCAACCCGCTGCCTCAAGCTTCGCGGTGAGAGGACGGGTTTCGAAGAGCTAGTGAAGGCCAGGCATAGCGTCAGAACTTACACCGACCAGCCGGTCGAAGAGGAGCAGCTAACCGCCGCGCTCGAGGCGGCAAGGCTAGCTCCATCCGCGCACAACTCGCAACCCTGGCGCTACATCGTCGTCAAGGACAAGACGATGCGCGAGAAGATCGCCGACGCCGGACGGCTGAATGCATGGGTCAAGGACGCGCCGGTTCTGATCGTCGCTTGCGCCGATCCGAAGGATGACGCGGACAACAACGGCATGGACTACTATATGCTCGACGTCGGGATCTCGATGGAGCATCTTGTGCTTCGGGCCACTGAGCTAGGGCTCGGAACTTGCTGGCTCGCAGCGTACGATGAGGCGAAGGTACGCACCGCCCTCGGGATTCCGGAGAACATCAGGGTCGTCGCGATGACACCGCTCGGCCATCCGGCTGAGAAGCCTGGCCTCGGCGACTCGTTGAGGAGAACGTTCGCGGGAAGCAAGAACCGAAAGTCGATGGAAGAGATCGTCCGCAATGAAAAGTGGTGATTAGGCTTCCTGCTGAGAAGCGAGGAGCTCTTCCCAGAGCTTGATGGTCTCTCTGGCATCCTCCTCATCGACCACCTGTATCGCGAAGCCGGCATGAACTATGACGTAGTCGCCCGGCTTCGCCTCAACGAGGGAGATGTTCGTCTCCCTCTGTACTCCTCCGAAGTCGACAACGGCGATGCTGTCCCGGATCGAAGCGATCTTCCCTGGGATAGCGAGGCACATCTTGCTCACCCGGCAATGATCTTGAGGATCGCCTCGGCGGGTTGTCCGTCGGTGGCCATTAGTGCCTCTATGGCCTTCTCGCGGCTCGCTCCTGTCTGTTCCATCACGAGCTTGATGTCGTCCTCGGGCACGGCCAGGGTCTTGGGCCCTTCGATCGTCTTCGCGGGAGTCGCCTCAACCGCGATTATCTCTGGCTCTCCGACGATCTGGAACGTCTTCTGCCCCTGCATCTCCATGATTGTCACTGAGGCATCCTTGATGACGTACTGCTTCGTCTTCGTGCGGATGAGGACCTCCGACACGTCCTCGAGCTCCTCCGTCTTGATGCCAAGCTTGCGCATCGCCTGCTTGACCTGACGGGGGTTCATGTGCCCAGGCATCATGGTATCACCTAGTGATTGGGGGACGGTTATTAAATGTTTTGAAATATCGTTGCAGCCGAACTGACCCGCAGCCGAGGAGGGAATCGAGCAGGGCCTATAGGGCCCTCAGGTACTTCATGTGCTCCCAGTCGGTGACCCAGGTGCGGTACTCGTCCCAATCCTCAGTCTTGATGTGGATGTAGTGGTTGAAGATGTGGTCGCCCAGCGTCTCCTTCATCAGCTTGCTCTGAGAGAAGATCTCCAGCGAGTCCCAAAGGTTCTCCGGCAGGCTGTCGATCTTCAGCCTCTTCCGCTCGTCCTTGCTCATGTGGTAGATGTCGCGCTCCACCGGCTCGGGCGGCATGATGTCGTGCTCTATGCCGTCTAGGCCGGCCGCAAGCATCACAGCGAACTGGAGGTAAGGGTTCCCCGCTGGGTCGGGGTTCCTCAGCTCGACCCTCGCCCTCGAGCCCCTGCCCGCCGGGACGCGGATAAGCGCACTGCGATTCATGTTCGCCCAGGAGATGTAGCACGGAGCCTCGAATCCAGGCACTAGGCGTTTGTACGAATTGACGTGCGAGGCGAGGATCGCGCAATCGTCCTTGGCGTGAGCCAGCAGCCCGCCGAGATACTTGAACGCCATCTCGCTCAGGCCGTACTTGCCGTTCGGGTCGTCGAAGCCGTTGCGCCCGTCGACTCCGGCGAGGCTCTGATGCACGTGCATCCCTGAGCCGTTCATGCCGAAGAGCGGTTTGGGCATGAAGGTCGCGTGCAACCCATACTGGGCGGCGATGACTTTCACCCCGAGCTTCAGGGTCATCATGCGGTCCGCCATGGTCAGCGCGTTCTGGTAGCGCATGTCGACCTCGAACTGTCCCGGCGCGACTTCGTGATGCGAGGCCTCCATGTCGAAGTGCATGCGGTCGAAGTTGAGCATGATGTCCTTGCGAACCATCTCGCCGTCGTCAAGGGGCATGAGGTCGAAGTAGCCGCCAGTGTCGACAGGCGTGGTCGTGGGGTTCCCCTCCTCGTCCATCTTGAAGAGGAAGAACTCGAACTCCGGTCCCACATTGAAGGTGTAGCCTTTCTCTTTGACCTTCGCAATCATCTTCTCCAGGACCCATCGGGGGTCTCCTTTGAACCGGTTCCCGGAATGGTCGGAGATGGTGCACATGAAGCGCGCCGTCTTCATCGGCGTTTCGTAGGTCCACGGATAGATCTGGAACGAGTCGAGGATCGGGTTCGCCCTCATGTCCGACTCCTCGATGGTCGCATATCCCAGGATTGAAGAGCCGTCGATGAATACGCCGTCGTCCATCGCCCACTCCAGCTTGGTG
The DNA here is from genome assembly GCA_050015815.1 of Methanomassiliicoccales archaeon. Taxonomy (GTDB): domain Archaea; phylum Thermoplasmatota; class Thermoplasmata; order Methanomassiliicoccales; family UBA472; genus JAJRAL01. Next base: position 4,187 of record JBEKAR010000008.1, read on the forward strand.
ATCGGTATCGAAACGCTCTTCACGTTCCCGAGGATGTCGGAGAACTGCATTTCGATGAAGCGCACGTCCTCGTCCTTGCAGACCTTCAGGATGTGCTCCTTGGCCTCGCTAACGCCCTTCTGTGGAGTCATGGTTATGGCATCAAAGGGTCGATAGAAGAAGATTTCCACCCGCGAGGCAGCATGACTCCGGGACGCTGCTCATTTGGCTGCGAACCTCACCTTGATTTCCTCGATCGCCTTCGCCACCGCCTGCCCAGAGCGCTCCATGCCGGCGGCCCCGCCCGTGGCGAAGCACTTGCTGCCGCCCCCCTTGCCGCCCAGCACCGCCATCGCTGAGTTGAGGACTTCCCTGCAGTCCAGTTCGAGATCGGGTGATGAGGCCACGACCAGCAGCGTTCTCTCGTCCACCGACGCGAGCACCACCGCCGTCTTGGCCTTCTTCGCGTGCTCATTCGCCGCATCCATCAGCGTCTTCTTGTCGATGCCCTGGAACACTCCGCTGACGAGATGCAGGTCGCCGAGCCTCACCGGCTGCAGCCGCGCGATGCTTTCCTTCGCGTATGACCTGAGTGTCTCTCGCGACCTCTCCTCTTCGGCCTTCAGGTTGGTCAGCGAGCTCAGTATGTCGTCCGGCACCGAACCGAGCGACTCTGCCGCCTGAAGCGCGTAGGCCGAAAGGACGAGCGCTTTGTCCATGGCGTCACGTCCGGTCAGGAACTCGACCTCGACGTCGCCACCCTTCGCCCTGGCCGACGTCAGCTTCGTCACCAGCAGCATCCGCAGTTCTCGAGTGTTCTGCACGTGGACGCCGGCGCATGCGGCCTTGTCGATCTCCCCGATCGAGACGATGCGGACCTTGTCGCCATGTATCCTCTCGGCCTTGATGCGGACCTGCTTCACGGCCTCGCTGTCTTTCGAGGCCCATACGTGCGTCACCGGAAGCTGCGCCGCTATCGCGCCGTTCGCCTCCTGCTGCGCTCTAGAGACGAGGTTCCAGTTCACCTCGCCCTTGACGAAGAAGCACTTCTTCTCCGGCGTGATCGATATCTTGACGAGCTCCAGCTCCGGGTTGATCTTGTGCATCGTGCTGAAGAGCAGATGCTCGGCGGTGTGTCCCCTCATCAGGTCGTGCCTCCGCTCCCAGTCAATCTCCGCTTCGACCCGCTGCCCGACCGTGAAGGCGTGGTCCGGGACCTTGTGCTTGATGTCATCGCCACCCTTCACTTCCGTCACCTCCAGGTCTTCGATCCAACCGCGGTCCGCGTCCTGCCCTCCCCCGCCCGGGAAGAATGCCGTTCGGTCAAGCTCGACCCATTCGCCCTCGACCTGCGTGACCGTCGCGTCGAACTTCGAGAGGTAAGGGTCGGTCTCGTAGAGCAGCCTGGTGGTCATGATTGCGGGAAGGACTTACTTCCAGAAAAGCATTCCAGTCGCTTCTGGGACAACTGAGATATATTTACCCGCCCATCTGAGGCGCAGGCCAGACAAATGTGCGCCGCGACCTCCCTCGACAACCTGGACGAGCGGATCATCCAGGAGCTATGCGTCTCCAGCCAGGGTTCCTACAGGCACATCGCGAAGCGCCTCGGGATCCATCCGACGACCCTCATCCAGCGGGTCAAGAATCTGGAGGAGCTCGGTATCATCCACGGCTATCGGGCGCACGTCGACTACCTCAAGCTCGGCTACGAGTTCATGGCCATCGTCCACATCTACGTGGAGGGCGACCTTCTCGCGGTGCAGCAGCAGGTGAAGGACCTGAAGGACGTGGTGGCGGTGTTCGACGTGACCGGTGAGTGCGATTCGATCGCCTGGGTCGCCTGCAAGAACCGCGAGGAGTTCAGCGCCATCATCAAGGTCATGCTCCAGATCAAGGGCGTCAAGAAGACGAACACCTACGTCGTCCTGAACATGATCAAGGACCCGTTCCAGTTCCTTCCGGACTTCGGAGAGGGCGAGGCGGACCGCGAGCGATAGAATGCTGGATTCGCCGTGCAAGTCCTTGCCGTGGCACAGCGTGGCGAAGTGTTTAATAGAGACCCGCGCTTAAGGGCGATGGCTCTAAAGCCTGAGTTCCAGAGGCCTGTTCGATGATGCGGACACACGACTGCGGCAAGCTTAGACCGGAGGACCTCGGGAAGCGGGTCACGATGGCGGGATGGGTGCGTTTTCGCCGAGATCACGGCGGCGTGCTCTTCTTCGACCTCGCTGACTGCCACGGGACCACCCAGCTGGTCCTCGACCCCGAGGCGCTTGGCGAAGGGATTGACAAGCGGGCACTCTCGGCGGAGCTCAATTCCCTAGGGCGCGAGTACGTGATCCAGGTCACGGGCGTTGTTAGGGAACGAGTCCCCGGGACTGAGGACCAGCGGAATCCCACCGGCACGGTCGAGTTGCTGATCGAGAAGGCGAAGGTGCTCAGCGTCGCCAAGCCGATCCCGTTCGAAGTGGCGGAGCAGAAGAACTCAATGCTGCCGAACGAGGACCTCAGGATACGCTATAGATACCTGGACCTTCGAAGGCCTCAGATGGTCTCGAACCTGAGGTTCAGGCACAGGATGATATCGGCAGCGAGGGAAGCGCTCAACAACGACGGCTTCATTGAGGTGGAGACGCCGATGCTCACGCGGAGCACAGCCGAGGGGGCGCGGGATTTCCTCGTCCCTTCGAGGATCCAGCCGGGGCACTTCTACGCCCTCCCGCAGTCTCCGCAGCTCTTCAAGCAGATGCTGATGGTCGGGGGAATCGAGCGCTACTACCAAGTCGCACGCTGTTTCCGCGACGAGGACTCAAGGGCCGACAGGCAGCCCGAATTCACCCAGCTCGACGTCGAAATGTCGTTCGCAACCGAGGAGGACATCCACGCCGAGATCGAGCATGTGATGAGAGGGGTCTGGGCCAGGCTCTACGACGAGGAGCTCAAGACCCCGTTCCCGAGGCTGAGCTACAAGGATGCTATGTCCCGATTCGGCACCGATGCTCCCGACATCAGGTTCGGGCTCGAGCTTCAGGACGTGACCGAGATTGTCAAGGACGCGGAATACGAGGTGTTCCGCAACATCCTGAAGAAGAAGGGCATCGTCGTCTGCTTGAACCTCAAGCAATCGCTCGTCAGGGAGAAGGACCCAGAATGGGGCGGCATCGGAAGGAACGAGGTCGACCGCCTTATCGACTGGGCGAAGCAGCAGGGAATGGGCGGGCTTACCTGGATGAGGGGGACCGAGAACGGCCTCGAATCGAACATAGTCAAATACTTCGCGGAAGAGGTGCGGCAGGCGATCGCATCACGCATGAGCGCGGAGCCAGGTGACCTGTTGCTGTTCCTAGGGGGATCCAGAGCGCAGACGCTGAAGGCCGGGGGCGCGCTTCGCATGAAGCTCGCAAGGGACAACGGCCTACTTGAGGGCAAGGGCCATCAGTTCGTCTGGATCGTGGACTGCCCGCTCTTCCAGGCCGACCCGGTCACGGGCAAGCTCTCGGCCTTCCACCATCCGTTCGTCAGGCCGGTCGAGGGCGACCTGCCATCGAAGGGTGACATGACGAAGCTCATGGGCATGTCTTACGACCTCGTGCTCGACGGCAGCGAGATAGCGAGCGGCTCGATACGCAACCACGACGCGAAGGTGCAGCGGAATATATTCCGGGCTATCGGAATGAGCGACGAGGCGATCGAGAGGGAGTTCGGCTTCTTCCTGGAGGCGCTGGAATATGGTGCTCCACCGCATGGCGGGATCGGGATCGGGCTCGACCGCCTCGCGGCGAATCTTCTCGGATGCGAGTCGATTCGCGACGTGATCGCATTCCCGAAGAACAAGCGCTTCCAATCCCTCGTCGACGGCGCCCCGGCGAAGGTGGACCAGGCGAAGCTCTCGGAGCTGATGATACTCTCGCTCGCCGAGGAAGAGGAGAAGAAGGAAAGGGTCGAGGACGACTGATCAGAGCCGATGCTCGATCTCCTTCTTTACCGCCTTGACGACCTCTTCGGAGTTGTACCTGCCCTTCGACTCCTTCATCACGTGACCGATCGCCGCGTTAGCGGCGCGGGGGTTCGTGGCATAGTCCTTGATGACGCTCTGATGCTCGTCGAGGTACTTCGAGATCAGCTCGTCCAGGGCGGAGTCCTCGACCGCGCAGGAGATGTCCGCTGGGCATTCCCCGGCGGCGATGGCGGAGATGCGCCTCCTTCCCTCCGAGTCGGTGATCTCCCTCGCCGACACCTGACGCACGACCTCGACGATATCCTTCGACGCCGTGTCGTCCAGACGCGGCTCGATCGAGCTCCAGTTCGAGGAGATCGGGCCGAGCGTCCAGGTCATCGCGAACTCGGGTTCGACGACCTGCGCGAGGCGCTCGAACAGGTCGGCCAGTTTCATCGAGGTGAGGACGATCTGCCGCGCCTTCCCGAAGTCGACGACGTAATGCCCGGCGATGCGCTGCGCGCGCTTGAGCGGTGTCTCGGATGAGGTGAGCGAGGCGGCGATCTTGGTCAAATCATATGTCCCGAGGTCCGGCTCTCCGATGTAACCGTAGTCCTCCTCAGTCTCCTTCTCCCTGGCCGGCAAAGTGACCTTGCGCTCCTCATCATACCGCCTCGTCTCGCGCACGACCTTCATGCCCGTCTCGAGCAGCTTCGCCTGCCGGCTGGCTTCGAACCTCAGCCCCCGTTCCAGGTTCCTCATTCCCTGGATGTTCTTGATCTCTACACGCTCCTCGCCGACGCTGATGTTCGCGTCGACCCTCACCGACTGCTCGTCCCCCGCAGTCGTGCCGATGATGTGCCTCAGCTCCACCAGCAGATCGCTGAGGAAAGCCCTCGCCTCGTCAGGGGAGCTGAGGTCCGGCGCTGTGACGATTTCGACGAGCGGAATCCCGCTGCGGTTGTAATCGATCAGCGAGACGGCCTCGCCCGCCTTTCCGATCCTCCGAATGCTGCCTGGGTCCTCCTCAAGGTGCACCCTCCAGATGCCGATTCGCTTGCCCGCGGAATGATAATGACCGTCCCGGCCGAGCGGATACTCGTACTGGGTAATCTGGAAGTTCTTCGGCAGATCTGGGTAGAAGTACGTCTTTCTGGAGAACCAGACGGTCGGAGTGATGGTGCAGTCGAGGTACTGGGCTATCTGCACGCCCAGCTCGAGCGCCCTGCGGTTCAACGCCGGTCTCGATCCCGGAAAGCCGAGGCAAGTGGGACAGATGGAGCTGTTCGGTTCTTCTGCGGAGGTCGAGCAGGAACAGAACAGCTTCGAACGGGTCGGGAGCTGGACGTGGACCTCCAGCCCGATCTTCACGCCGTCACCTCCGGGAACTTGATCTTGAAGCGTGAGGTCCAGACGTCCGCGACCCCGAGCAGTCGTCCTTCCTCCCAGTGTGGCGCGACGAACTGCATCGCGATCGGCATCTCTTCCGCGTAAGCGCATGGCGCGGAGAGGTGTGGCAGGCCGGCGAGATTAGGCGGCACGGTGAGGAAGTCCGCCTGGTATACCTCGAGGGGCCGCATCCTTTCGATCTCAAAGAACTTCGGCGCGACGAATGGCATCGTGGGCGTCAGGACCAGGTCGCTTTTCTCGAACGCCTTTGCGTACTCGGAGATGATCGACTGCCTGACGCTTAGCGCCTTCAGGTAGTAGCGGTCGCGGAAGCCGACCATCCGGGCATAGGTGCCAAGGAGGATCCTCCGCTTCGCCTCCTCGCCGAAGTTCTCCGACCTGACCTCGGAGAAGAAGTCGTTGAAGTGTTGCGAAACGTTCGTGCCGCGAACGCCGAATCGCATTCCGCAGTAGCGCGCTAGGTTCGTCGACGCCTCCGAGGTCGCGAGAATGTAGTACGCGGGAAGCGCGAATCTGAGCGCCGGCATGGTCACCGTTCTGACGTCTACCCCCATTCCGCGGAGGGAGGCAAGGGCTGAGTCGAACCCTTCCTTGACGGCGGGGCTCAGATTCTCTAGCGATTCCTCGGGGACAGCGACGCTCACGATTCGTTCTCCATCGAGGCGGAGTGGAGTCTGGACGCAGGACGTCGGGTCCTTCGGGTCCGGGCCGCTGATGATCCGCAGGCACCTTCTCAGGTCTGCGGAAGACCGGGCCAGAAGACCTATCTTGTCGAGGGAGTTTGCATAGTCGACCAATCCGTACCGGGAGACTCGGCCGTACGTCGGGGTCAATCCGAGCACACCGCAGAACGCTGCGGGGCAGGAGATGCTGCCTCCGGTCGAGACGCCGAGCGCGACGTGGCCATCTAGCAGGCTTGTCGCTGCGGCGGCACCGCCGCTTGATCCGCCGCACGCTCTCTCGACGTCGAACGGGTTAAGGGGGACCTCGTAGCCGGAGTTGGTGCTGAAGGTGCCGAAGCCGAACTCGTCCATGTTCGTCTTGCCGAGCAAGACCCCGCCCGCCGCCCTCATCCTCGTGATCGCAGTGGCATCGAACGGTGGGCGGTATCCTTCGAGGATGCGTGAACCCGCCCTGGTCTGGAATCCCTTGGCGCACAGGTTGTCCTTCGCCGAGAAATGGAATCCTTGGTCGCTGCCAGTACTCGACTCCAGCTCGTTCGTCAGCTCGACGAATGCTCTGTACCTGTGGTTCAGGGACCTGAGCGTTTCCAGGCTGGGGGGCGGGCTCATGAGAGCTTCGGCCCCCTGACCATCCTTTCGTATGTGTCCATCGAGTCGAGGAGCGTCTCCGCGTCGATGTCCCTGCCCTCGACATCCTCCCTCAGCACGTCCTTGACCGGGACCGGGTTGAAATCGTGCTGCTCCGAGCCCTCTGCCTCGTCGAGCACGTCCATGTACGCCAAGATCTCCTCCAGGTCCTTGGCGAAACGCTCTTCCTCTTCGGGGGTCAGCCTGAGCCTGGCGATGCGCGCGACCCTTCTGACCATCCCGATATCCACGTCCTCACCATCACCACCGGCCTTGGCCGATGGGCCGAGATGATTACCGCCGGTCCCTATAAAACCCTTGTCAAGGCGTGTCACTCGAATAGCCTCTTCTCCGCAAGCCATGAGGATACGTTTATGTGCAAATCATCCGTTCCTGAACCCGGTGCTTAGATGGACGAGTCAGAGAAGCTGACACAACAGGCTCACCAACACATGAACGACGGCGAGTACCAACAAGCGTTCTCCAAGTTCGAGAAGGCGATCAAGGCCAACCCGAACGACGCCGAGGCGTACTACGGCAAGGCCGAGGCGGGTATGTTGCTCCAGAAGGTCAGCGCCGAGGAGATAGTCGCTCTCTACAAAAAGGCCATCGCCCTCAATCCGAAGAACCCGTTCTACTACTCATCCCTCGGAGCGTTCTGTGTCGAGGCCGGGCAGTTCAATGAGGCCGAGTCGGCGTACAACAAGGCCGCCGAGGTCGATCCCGACGTCGCGCCGTACTACTACAGCGAGTTCGCCATTGAGTACGGCCGCCGCGCGCCCGAGGTCATGGAGCAGTTCCTGGACGACACCACGTGGGCTATGATCAAGAAGAAGTCGCTCTCCTATCTGCTCAAGTCCATCGGGATGACGGCGGAAGAGGCGAAGAAGCTGCTCTGATCATTGCGCCGGACCGAGGGGTTCCTCTCCGGGCTCCCCACCGACCACCCGCTTGCTCTTCGGAGCGCAGACCGTGCACATTCTAACCGACGCGTTGTGGTGCTCGCGGCAGACGAGGCGTCCGCAGAGGGAGCAGGTGAACATCGCCGGCCTGCCGCAGATCATACACATTCCGACTGTCGTCACATTGAATCGATTGAAAGCTCTTGGTAATCAATGTTTGCCGGAACGGTCTCAATCTAGGAGGCCCAACTTCTTCAAGCCTTCGACGACTCCCTTCGCATTCTCTCCCTCGGCCACGTACTTCGCGGCCTCCTTCGCCTTGGGAGAGGAATTGGCGACGGCGACCCCATAGCCCGCGCCACCTAGTAGCTCGACGTCGTTGTCGGAATCCCCGAAGGCGGCGACCTCGCTGATGTCGATGCCGATGATCTCGCATGCCTTCAGAGCCCCCCGCAGCTTGCTGTGCCTCGGCTCCATGATGTGGATAGCGAACCCGGTGGCTTCCACCTTTAGGTCCCAGCCCTTGAGCTCCTCCTTCACCTTCTCAGGGTCGACCGTCAGCTTGAGGGCAACCTCCGATTCTCTCCAATTGTCGGTGAATAGCCTCTCAGCCGCCGGCATCCGCTCCTTCAGGTACGCGAACGCCTTGACCGGCAGGTCGATGTCGTTGAGGCGGTAGATCCTCTCTTTGTAGGAGACCATGCCTCCGTTCTCCGCGATCACCGGCCCCTTCGCTCCGATGTAGGTAGCGACGCCATACGCGAGAGGAAGGACGTTCCCTGACGCGAGCATAACGGCAGTCCCCTTCTGCTGGACCGTCCTCAGGGCCTCGATCCCTATCGATTGGATGAGTTGCCTGTCGTCGGTTAGGGTGCCGTCTATGTCGGAGATGACGGCCCTGATCAAGAGCACCCGCTCCCTCGATCGAGTTCCTGGCCTTCGGAGGCGGAGCGGTCCCTCAGCTCGCCGAGCGTGGTGATCCTCTCGGCGAACGCATTGTGCTTGTGGATCGACTCCTCGCTCTCGCTCCTCGCCGTCAAGACCACCTCGTCGGGCAGCGCCTTGTACTTCTCCAGCGCCCGGCTCAGGATGTCCCGGACCACGTCCTCGACGAACTTCGGGTTGTTGTGAGCGTTTATGACGACCCTTGCCTCGTCCGTCCGCTTCAGGATCTCGAACGTCGGCGATGAGAACGAGTCCTCGATGATCTCGATCAGGTCGTTCGCCTCGACATCGTATTCCTCTGGCACCTCGACCATGAGGGTGGAGATATTGCGCTGGTTATGCGAAATCGTCGGCATGCTCCCCTCCACAGTGACGTTGCCATTCACCATGCTCTTGACCGTCTCCATGGCACAGGGGCAGGCGGTCATGCCGATCGCCTGAGCTCCGATCATCTTCCGCAGCCCGTTACCCCTCTTGCCGTAGGCCTGGGCCATGAGCTTGAACGACTCCTTCGATTTCCTTCCGCTCGGTCCTTTCCGGTCGAGGAAGTAGTCGGCGGTGATGCTCGCCTCGGCGTAGGTGGCATACTCGTGACGTTCGAGCAGCTCCTTGCAAACGTCCCGGCAAAGGAGCTCCAGGCCCGCGACCGGATGCGAAACCGAGCTCTCTACCGCCTCGGCGATGATCTCCAGATTCCTGGATAGATGAGAGCCCCTTTGGCTCGATGGCAGGTCCACGTAGACGTCGATGACGCAGTGCAGGCAGCCCTGCATCCTCTTCCTGCGCACCGTCACCTGCTTCTTGACGCCGGTGACGCCTACTCTGGTCAATTTGAATCCGTTGATCAGGCGCCTTCCCTGCACGTCGCCCAATGTTATCGAATCACCGGCTTGGGTGATTGTAGGTCGTGATATAAACCCTAGTTCGCCGACCATCCTCTTGGTAGCTGTCCTTTTCAGGCGGGGTTGGCCTCCCTACCTGACAGTCAGTAGCTCGTACTTCTTTTCGCCCAGGCCGAGCTTCTCCGCATACTCAAGCTGGACGCGCCAGTCCGTCTCATACAGGGCACGGATCTTGTCCTCGCCTTTCCCCAGGTTCTTCTTCAGGACCGAGCCCTCCAGGCCGACCTGCGCATTTATCAGGTCACCCGCCGCCTGGTCTATTGCGACGATGTCCTTCGAGGCGAGGATTCCGACGTCCGGCACGAACGGCATGTCGCTCCAGGGAACGCAGTCGCAGTGCGGCGTGACGTCGACGATGAAGCTGACATAGCCGATCCGCTCCTTCCCCTTCTCCTTGATGATGCCGTAACAGTACTCGACCATCCTCTCCTCGAGCTCCTCGGCCGGGGCCCACTTCCCCGGAGATATGGCATCGTTGAAGCAGGAGACGAAGCACTCGCCGCAGCCGATGCACTTCTTCCTGGCGATCCTCGCCTTCTTGTCGATGATCGAGATCGCTCCGGCGGGGCAATGCCGAGCGCACTCCCCACAGCCCTTGCACGAAGGGGTCTTGACTACCGGCTTGATGTTGTGGTGCATGTCGAGCTTCCCGGCGCGGGAGCCGAAGCCCATGCCTAAGTTCTTGATCGCACCGCCGATGCCGCTCAGCATGTGCCCTTTGACGTGTGAGACGCAGAGGATCGAATCGGTGTGCTCCACCACCGTGCCCACCTTGACCGTCTTGCAGTGCTTCAAGCCGACCGGAATCTCGAAGCTGTCCTGCCCCGTCAATCCGTCCCCTATGACCATCGGTGCGTTCACGACCGGGGGGGCGAAGCCGTGCTTTGCCGCCAGACTGAGGTGATCGACCGCGTTGGACCTGCCGCCGAGATAGAGCGTGTTGCAGTCGGTCAGGAACGGCTTCCCGCCCTTCGCCGCAACCAGGTCCACTATGGTGGAGACGTACTGCGGTCTGAGGAACGAAGTGCTGTTGGACTCGCCGAAGTGCGATTTGATCGCGACCAGGTCTCCCTTGTGGAACGTGTCCGCGAGACCGGCCCGCTTGAACAACCTGGAGATCTTCTGAGGGACGCTCTTCGAGGCCCTGTCCGCCCTTAGGTCGGCGAAATAGACTTCCGACATGAGGTCGAAGACGGATTCGCTTGATATCAATCTTCTGCGACTTGGTGGATGCTCACGCAGAGGAGCGGTTTCACATAGCGCGCTTGCTCTATCACCCACGATGCTCTGCGGGGTGGACGAGGCAGGGAGGGGACCGGTCCTCGGCCCGCTCGTCGTGGCAGCGGTCATGGTAGAGGACGACTTGGGACTGATAGAGCTCGAGGTCAAGGACTCCAAGAGGCTGACGACGAAGCGGCGGGAGGAGCTGGCACCCAAGATCAGGCGCTGCGCCAAGGTCGCGGTCGAAATCGTCCCATCGACCAGGGTCGACGAATGGACGATCGGTCATCGGCTCAATGAGCTTGAGGCCGTGATCTTCGCCAAACTGATCGACGAACTCGAGCCGGACATCGTCTTCGTCGACGCGTGCGACGCGAACGAGCGACGTTTCGCGTCGATGCTCATGAAGAACCTGGTGCACCGGCCGAAACTAGTGTGCGAGCATAAGGCCGACGACACCTACCCCGTCGTGTCAGCCGCATCCATAATCGCAAAGACGGTCAGGGACGCGGAGATCGAGAAGATCGAACAGACCGTGGGAGAGCCGATCGGAACGGGATACGCGCATGATCCGACGACGAGGGCTTTCCTGGAAAAATGGATAAGGGAGAAGCAGGGTCTCCCCCCGCAGGCGAGGGCTTCCTGGGCGACGACGCGGAAGGCGGAGTCGCTTGCCAAGAATTCCCGCCTGACAGACTGGGATAGCGAGGAACGCGAATGACCGCAAGGCAAGCACTGGAGGACGCGGCACAGCGGTTCAACGACAGGACGTGCAAGGACGAGGCACTGAAGAAGGAGCTTGTCGGGATGAGCAAGATGGTGCTGGTCGACCTTGGGACCGAGAAGTTCAACTTCGAGCTCAAGGACTGCAGCGTCCCCTCGATCAACGACGGGCCCCCAGCCTTGCCACCGGACATAACGATCACCTCAGACCCGGATACGCTCCAGAAGCTCGTCAGCGGCGAGATGAGGGTGATGAAGGCCTGGGCCCTGAAGAAGGTCCGCATCAAAGGTTCGATCGACGATATCATGCGCCTTCGGAAGTTCCTCTGACTCGACCAGTGGGTGGGCGAAAGTTTATAAAAGGGCTGTATGTTAGGAGTCCTCCACAGCGGGGTGGGGTAGCCAGGACATCCCGTCGGGCTCATAACCCGGAGACCGGTCGTTCAAATCGACCCCCCGCTACTCGTCACTTCTGAACCCGTCGGACCGAAGCCCGCTCATCATGACGGCTTTTATGTTACACCCGGGACGAAAGCACTTATAGCCCACCCCTGATTAGCTGCGCGTGACCGTGGAACCCAGCGTGCTCTGCGTAAGATGCCTTTACAAAGATGCCAGACCCGAGCTCGGCTCGGGGAGGAACCTCATCTATTGCATGAAGAAGGAGAGGGTGATCTCGCCGAAGAAGAAGTGCGAGCTCTACACCGCGTCGACCGAGAGGGCCAGGGAGGACCTGAACAACTCGATCTACGGCTCCTTCTCCGAGGAAGAAGAGGTCTAGTCATTTCCATTCCAGGAGCTTCGTCTCGCTGCGCTCGCCTGCGGTGACGATGTCGAACGGGATCCATTGGGGGGACGTGGGAACGCCCCTCATATTGCGTATCCTCATCATCTTGTTGAGGTCATCGTCGAAGCGCAGCTCGATTACCCCGTCGGCTATCGCCATGAGGTGATTGACCGTCTTCTCGTCGTGCACCCCATCATGGAGCGAGACGATGATGGTCCCGAACTCGGTCCGGATCCTCGAGGCGGATATCTGGAAGAACTTCAGGACCACGTTCGGTTGATTGTACAGGAACAGGGTCGAAAGCGTGTAGAGGAAGATGCGGACGCGCTTCTGCGTCTCCTTGGCGATCGCCGCGATATTGAACATGATCGCCTCGAGGTCGGAGATGTTCCTGACGCCGCTGCCGGAGGCCGGCTTCTCCTCCGACGAGCCTAGGAGGGTCGAGTGGTAGTCCAAGAAGAAGAGGCGCTTTCCCAAGAGCGTGGGGGTCTCCACGCCGAATGAATCCATCAGGTCGAGGACGTCGCGGGCCCGTCCGTCCACCGCCACGAAGACAACGACCTCTCCCTGATCGAGGTAGTCCTTGGCCAGGAAAACGTTGAACTCCATCAGTCCGATGCCTGGGCTTCCGATGAGGAGCATCGAGCACTGGTCGGGGAGGTGGGCCTGGAGCATCTTGTCACCTACACTATCGGGGTCAAGGCTAACTTCGCGCCCCGCTCCTTCTCCTTGAATGTGATCGCGTTGCATTCCGTGTACGGCTCATCGCCGTAGAGGAGCACCGTGCCTCCTATCCGATCGAGCTTCAGATGGACCGTCGCCAGGTCCCTCAGTCTCGACGAAGAGACATTCGAGGGTGACGTCATGCCGACGAATACGCAGCGGTTCCGCTTCACGGCGGCGATGTGGTCAGCGAGCTGCTCCATCACCTGCGGACCGTACACCGATTCCGCGGTGTCGAAGCCCAGGAGGGTAAGGAACGGCTGTTCGCCGCCCGCGAGATGATACGTCATGTTCTGCCACTTGAAGTCGGAGGCGGCGCTCGACCCTTCGACCGGCAGCACGTATTTCTGCGCCCCGTTCGCCATGGTTGACGCGAGCTCGGGGATCCTTACTTTCGCCTCGAACTTTTCCTGAGAGATCGTCCCAGAGAGCCTGGCCCGGGCGCTCTCGCCGCTGACCTTCCTCAATGGCATCCAGAGCACTCCGCGGCCCATGTCGACGAAGTTTGACACCAAGGCCTCCTCGATCGCGCCTGCGACTGGCACCGGAACGCCTTCGCCCAGCTCGATCAGGACCACCGAACCTCTCTCCAGGCCCGAGTCGAGAAGCGAGTCAAGATCGCTGATGCCTGTGGAGATCCTGTCGCCCTGGTCCGGGATCGCGGTCCAAACCCCATTCTCCGAAGCGATCCGTCCCGTCCTGTACTCGAAGCTGCTTATTCTTCCTCCCTTCAGGGTGCAGAGGTATTTCGGCTGACGGATCTCGACGCCCCTCAGCTTGAGGAGGTCGATGACCCGTATCCTCCGTCCGGCGTGCTCGTCCATTGCGAGTCTGACGACGCCATCGCCGAGGTAATCGAGCATCTGCTCCGGGCTCTCCAGGACGAAGACGATGTTCGCCCCCTCCCCTTCGACGAGGTCCTTCTGCAGCGTGGCGAGCAATCGGGTCGGGCTGAACGCGTACCTCTCGGCGAGCGCGTCCAGGCTGTCGATCACCAGGAGCGACCTGCCTGGCAACCGGTTCTCGACCTCGGTATAGAGCTGCTCTATCTCTCCCAAGTCCCTGCCGATGTTGACGGAGACGAGCCCCTTCCCGATCTGCTTCCTTACCGGGGCGATCCCCTTCAGTGAGGCAAGACCGTCCCTGGTCTTCTCGTCCTGCGCCTGCTCCGGGTTGACCGCTCCTGCCATATGCCCCTTGAGCCAAGGGAACTGGGTGAATAGCGAGGCATCGGAGACCCGGGTGGAGAAGTAATAGCTGGACTCGATCGAAGCGAGGTCCTCGATGATCTGGAGCGCCAGAGTCGTCTTCCCGGCACCGGCGATGCCTCTGACGACTAGTGAATGCCCTCCCTCGGAGGAGAAGAACTCGATCAATTCGCGGGGTATCCGCGGGACGCCTACATCTGTCATTAGATTTGCAGCGGCCCCTATCGCAGGGGGCCCACATTAATAGCTTTCAGATGATTATCGACCGTGATACTCCTGGGTCGGTCGCGGAAGGAACTTGACGCGTGGGTTTATACCATCGGAGTGGATTGCAAGTGGAGGAGGCCACAGGCTTGAAGGCAGTCGTTCTGGCGGCGGGGGAGGGAACGCGCCTCAGGCCGTTCACGAACACCCGCCCCAAGGTCATGATCCCGGTGGCGAACCGCCCGATCCTCGAGTACGTCGTCAAGGCGCTGGTCGACAACGGGGTCAAGGACATCGTTCTGGTCGTCGGATATCGCAGGGAGAGGATCATGTCCTATTTCGGTTCCGGCGAGTCGTTCGGGGCGAACATCGAGTATGTGGTCCAGGAGAAACAGCTCGGGACCTCGCATGCACTCCTCGCAGCAAAGCCGAAGGTCGACAAGGAGTTTCTCGTCCTCGCGGGCGACAACATCGTCGACGCTCGAATGGTGGCTCAGCTCCTCGGGCATGAAAAGGGGATGGCGGTGGCGGTGGCGACGAGCGAACTGGCCTCGAAATACGGCGTCGTCGACATCGAAGGCGACCGTGTGGTCAACATCGTCGAGAAGCCGACGGCATCGGCCGAGACGACCGTGTCCACGGGCATGTACCGCTTCACCTCGGACGTCTTCGAGTTCCTCGAGGAAGCGCGCCTGAAAGGTGTCATGGCTATAACGCAGGCGATCGTTCCGAACCTGAAGAAGATGCATCTCAAGGCGGTCCACGGGAACGGCAAGTGGATGGATGTCGTCTATCCATGGGACATACTCAAGGTCAATAGCGCCGCGATGGAATGGCAGGGGCTCTCGCTCCAGGGCACAGTCGAGGACAACGTGTTCTTCAAGGGTCAAGTGTCGGTCGGCGCCGGGACGAGGATCCGCTCGGGCTGTTACATCGAAGGGCCGGTGGTCATAGGCGAGGGATGCGACATCGGACCCTACGTCACCATCCAAGGTGCGACGAGCATCGGCACCGCCGTGAACATCGGGCCGTATGCCAACATCGTCGAATCGGTCATTATGGGCGGCTCCTCGCTCGGAGCCCACTCTCACCTCTCGCATTGCGTGCTTGACGAGGGCGTCTCGGCCGGTCCGGGGCTGCTCGCGGCCTGTGGCGAGGCGAACGTCAACGTCGAGAAGGAGTTCTTCCACCTGCGCAAGATTGGCTCGCTGTTCGGGCAGAACGCCGCGCTCGGATCTGGTGTGGCATGTGAGGCCGGCACGATAGTCGGCTCGGATAGCAGGATAGCGGACCATGCCACGATCCGCGGGAACCTTGAGGACAGGAGCATCGTGGTCTGATGTGCGGCATCGTCGGTTACACCGGACCGAGGAACGCGACAGAGATTCTGATGAGTGCGCTCCACCGCCTGGAGTACCGGGGCTACGATTCCGCGGGCATCGCTGTCGCCGGCAAGAAGCTTCAGATACACAAAGATAAGGGGGAGATCGCCGTCATGGAGAGCACCCTGCCCCCGATGAAGGGTGGCATCGGAGTGGCGCACACCCGCTGGGCGACCTGCGGAAAGCCGTCGAAGGAGAACGCCCATCCGTTCCGCGACTGCACCGGCAACATAGCGCTGGTCCACAACGGCATCATCGAGAACTTCTCAGAGCTCAAGGCGGCGCTCATCAGCGAGGGGCACAAGTTCACCTCCGAGACCGACACCGAAGTGCTGGTACACCTGCTCGAGAGGCATGACAAGGGCGACCTGACCCAGGCGACCCTCGCCGCACTGCGCGAGGTCAGGGGCACGTATGCGCTGGTGGCCGTGAAACAGGGCTCGGACAAGCTGGTGGCCGCGCGGAAGGAGAACCCGCTCGTCATCGGGATGGGCGTTGGAGAGAACTTCGTTGCTTCCGACGTAACGGCGGTGCTCGAGTACACGAACAAGGTCGTCTACTTGATGGATGGCGAGATCGCTGAGATCGGACCGAAGTCCATAAGGATCATGGACGGGGACGGAAGGCCCATCGAAAGGAAGCCTGTGATTGTGACCTGGAGCGCCGAGGACGCGAAGAAGGGCGGGTTCGAGCACTTCATGCTGAAGGAGATATTCGAAGAGCCGGAGGCGGTGAGGAACACGCTCATCGGCAATCTCGATGCGGACCCGGAGTGGGGCTCGGCCTTCAAGGACGTCTCCTCGGTGCGAATGGTCGCTTGCGGCACATCGTACTACGCCGCGATGGTCGGGAAGTACGTCATGGAGAAGGTCGCTAAACTATCGACGAACGTCGAGCTTGCGTCAGAGTTCCGCTACGCCTCCAACGTCATGGAAAACGCCATGGTCGTCTTCATCAGTCAGAGCGGGGAGACGGCCGACACGCTCGCGGCTGCGAGGGAGGCGAAGCGCCGCGGATACCGCACGCTCGCGATAACCAACGTGGTCGGCAGCACGATCTCGCGCGAGGTCGACGAGACGCTGTACACCCGTGCCGGCCCGGAGATCGGGGTGGCCGCCACGAAGACGTTCGTCTCGCAGCTCGTTATGCTCTACCTCCTGTCGGCGAGGCTCGGGGAAGCACGGGGGAATATGGGCGCTGACGAGCTGAGGAATCTACGGACCCATCTCCTCGGCATCCCGAAGCACATTCAAACCGTGCTCGACCAGTCATCGCAGCTGGAGGAGGCGTGCGCCATGCTCGCCGAGGCGAGGGACGTCTTCTACCTCGGCAGGAACATCAGCTACCCGGTCATGCTCGAGGGCGCCCTGAAGCTGAAGGAGATATCGTACATCCACGCCGAGGGCTACGCCGCTGGAGAGCTTAAACATGGGCCGCTGGCGCTCATCTGCGACAACACTCCGGTGGTGGCCGCGTGCATCAAGGACATGACCTACGACAAGATGGTCTCGAACCTGTCCGAGGTCAAGGCGAGGGACGCGCCGGTGATCGCGATAGCCCAGGAGGGCGATAAGGAGATCGAGCGCCTGGCAGACATATGCCTCTACGTCCC
>JBEKAR010000009.1:0-20387 GCA_050015815.1 Methanomassiliicoccales archaeon
GAAGGCGCTGGTGGACCGCTGTAGTTCGAACGAAATACCGTTCCATATCGCGAGCGCCGGGCTGGATTTCGTGATCGACCACTACCTCGAGAGGGCCGGCGTGTTGGGAGAGGTCGAAGTCCACGCGCTCAGGTCTAGTTGGGACGGTCGGACGATCAGCCTAGACTTCCCCCACCTGAAGAACGAGGGCGCGAGGAGCTTCAAGGAGGATGTCGTGATCGAACTCAGGAAGAGGGGCAAGGAGGCCATCTACATCGGGGACGGGCTCTCTGACCTTGACGGGGCGAGATCGGCCGACATCACATACGCTGTCAAGGGAAGGCCGCTTGGCCGGCTCCTCTCCGCCATGGGCATCGATTCGATCGCCTTCGAGAACTTCGGGGAGATTATCGAATCCATGGGTCTCTGAACGGCACTCGTGCTCGGAAGAGAAGGAAACGAAAAAGGAATGGACGGAAAGGGTTTCGTTCAGTGCCTGCGCCTAACCATCACGTACACCACGGCGCCGACCGCGGCAACGATGACCACGGCGATGCCGACGATGAGCAGCGTGTTGTCTACCTTCGGGGTCGCCTGGCCGAGGGACGACTGAACGCCCTCACCCATTGCGTTGACCGCCGTCACCTTGTAGTAGTAGGTCCTGTCGTTCTGTAGCCCGCTGTCGGTATACGTCGTGCCGGTGGTGTTGCCGATGTAGGTCAGGTTGGTCGAATCCGTGCCGCGGTACACCCGGTACTGAGTGATCTGCGCTCCACCGTCGAACGATGGTACGTCCCAGGACAGCTTGATCTGCCCATCGCCGGGCGCGGTCACGAGGTTGCCCGGAGCGCTCGGTACCGTCGCCGGCGTAGCGTTCGCGACCAAGGACCTTAGCCCTTGTCCCTCGAAGTTCGAGGCCTTGACCGCATAGTAGTACTTCGCTCCGTTCGTCAAGCCAGCATCCAGGTAACCGTTGTGCGTCGAGGTCAGCCTGGTCACCATGGTCAGGTTATCCGGAGCATCGCCGCGATAGACCACATAGGAGGTGACCATGGCCCCGCCATTGTCGTTCGGGGCCGTCCAGTTCAGTTGCACCTGTTCGTTGCCACGGACCACCGTGAGAGTCGCGGGGGCAGACGGAACGGCGATATGCTCGGCGAGCTTCAGGGTGCCCGGAGAGGTATAGTCGTAGTAGCTCACGAGCGCTCTGCCGGTTGGCGTCAGCGCCATATCCCCGGTTCCGACCGCGCCCGGGCCAGTGTTCGTCGTCTGTACCATCCACACACCTTCAGGACGGATTAGGAACGTCATCGCTCCATCGGCGTTGTACGCGATTTGGATGACATCATTGGCGCCAAGCCCGATCGAGCACCAGTCCGCGTTGAGGTTAGAGGCGAGATCGCTCAGGACCCAGGACCCAGACGCGTTGGTCGCGTACCTGAGGACCTTCTCGTGTGTGATGTAGTAGACGGCATCGAGGTGACCCTTCGAATCCATCGCCAAGGAGGCTGTGCCGCCGTAGACCAACGTGGCGTTCTCGACCACGCTCGTCGTCCAGCTGCTGCCCTTTCCCGAGGTCATGTTCACGCCGCTGACTGTCTGGCAGAGGACATGGAACTTGCCGTCAAGGCCGAGAACCGCGCTCGGAACCCCCGACGCAAGGCCGGACGCCACGGGGTTGAATGACCAGCCGACCGTGTTGTTGCCATAATAGAGGTGTCCGCCCCCGTGGTGAAGAACAGGTGGCAGTGGTTGACCGAGTCGAGGAGTATCGTCCACGAAGTAGCGGTGTTGCCGTAGATCGTGCCGTTCATCCAAGATCCTGCCGAGTCTGTTGCGAACCGCATGCCATCGGCCACATGGTACAATACGTATGCTTTCCCGCTCGCATCCACCGCCATCGCGATGTTGTGCGTGCCATCGACCTGACCAGTACCGTCGATCACGGCGTATGACCAAGCGCCGGTCGGCGACTCCTTGGCGTACATCAGGTTGCCGGTCGACCCGTCGCGGTACGCGATGTGGATATTGCCGAGCGGATCGGTCGCGATGCAGTTCAGGTCTCCCATGTTGCTTCCTGTATCGTCAACAGCGACCGCGTACCAGCTCGCCCCAGAATCCGTGGCGTACATCAGCCTGCCGTTCTCGAGATAGACCACCTGGACCTTACCGTTCTGGTCCACCTTCATCGCCGAGAAGAGACCGGCACCAGGGGTCGGGTCAACCGTCGAGTACGTCCAGGATCCAGTCGCGTACATGGCGCGGACCAGGGCCTGGGTCGTGAGGTTCATGAAGGTCACGTACAGGCGGTCGTTCTCGTCGACCGCGATCGAAACCTTCGGGCTGTCGACGACTCCCGCCCTCGGGCTGCCAGTCAGCGGCTCACTGTCCCATGTCGTGCCATCGAGATGAGCGACCGAGACTATGCCCGTCGCGGACGCGGCGTAGGCCACAAATGGCACTCCAGTCGAGTTGAGGGCCATCTCGTTCGGACCCGCCGCCCCGGCGGTCACCGCTATCGACGCGGTAATCCACCCGCTCGCGGTCTTGTAGGCGTACTTCAAACAATGATTCGTGATGTCAAAGTACGTTATGTGCGGCATTCCCGAGCTGTCGACGGCTATCGATGTATACTCTCCGACCTCCGCGCCCGGACTGTCCACAGTCTCGATGTGCCAGGTCGCGTTGATGAGGTGCGCGTATTTCAACGTGTGATTCCCGATGTCCTGATAGCTGATGTGGACCGAGCCGTCCGGACCAAGCGCGATTGAAGTGAACTCTCCTACCGCTCCACTCTGGTCGACGGTGGTGTTCCGCCATGTGCCGTCGGCGTTCGTCGCGAACTTCAAGTGGAAGTTGCCGGTGTCAGCGTAGCTGATATAGGACCTACCGTGGTTGTCGACGGCGATCGAAGTGTAAGTTCCCACAACCATACTCGAGTCGATGTAGCGCGTCACCCAAACACCCGACTCGTCAGAGGCGTACTTCAGCCCGCCGCTGGTGTAATCTGCGTAGCTCGCGTGCACATGCCCATCGTTGTCAATCGCGATCGAAGGCCATGTCCCAACGCCGCCATTGTCGATTGTGCCGTTCTGCCAACCGACGTTCGGCGGGAGAGGGACCATAACTTGCCCGTCTGCCTGGCCGCTCACTAGGATGCCCGCGAATAGGCTTGGAGCGAGCACCATGAGCGCCAGAACTAACGCTTTGCGTGAGTTTCCCATCCTTCTGCCTCCAGGTATTACCTGAGTGGTTAAAGCAATGTGCTGGCCAATACTTAATGTTTGAGACTTGTGGACGCCTGGCTGGAATATCGCTGATCAATCGTCTAGAATGGCACGCAGTGCGCCTGAACTGATTCCGAAAGGCATCAGAATGTCTTACCGATTATAATGTAGACGATTTAGATGTAAGAGATATGAATTGTGCTATTAGCTAAACAGCCCGGACAGGCTAGACGACTGGGAATAGGGTGGATTGCATCAATAATGCTGTGAACATTACAAGTTACTAATGTATCGTTTCATGTTATCAAATCATCTAGTCAGGCAAAGAATGGACGGAATTGTACACCCGACCGATGCAGAACGTGCGAGCCATCCCTGAACCCCCAGACGGCGATTTGGTCAGATTTGAATCTTGGTGATAGAACGCCTGAGGCTTGGGTCACGACCATCCTGGCAACGCAACCATGAGCGTGCGGACTTGGAAACCATCGATCACATCCCCATCCAAATCGCCAACGTGTGCTTTTGAAGCCTGATTGTGGACATTCTCGCTCAACGGCTAGCTATTATCGCATATATAACTATCAGCAATATTTGTAACGTAGTGTCCGATAAGCGACAGAATTGTACAGCGCGGCTCAAGGCCGTTTCTCAGCGGTGTTCTCTTCATAAAGGTCGCAGAGCTCGTTCAGGAACTGGTCATACGTTCTCCTGAACTTCAGCTTGTACAACCTATCCCTCGTCTCGGGTGTCACTTGGATCGTCGTCTTCTCGCTTGGCATCTCTAGACCTCGGAGAATCGGATCCGGTGCGATTACCGGATCTCGATCTCTCGACACATAATTAGTATAGTACTATATCAACAATGTGGAATGTATGTTAAGATAATAGACATAATATGCTATGTACTATTAGCATCAATCGTTCGCTGCACAATGGCATGCATTTACGTCAACGACGGTCTCCCGAATATCAACTTGAAATAGGCATCAAGGGGGTCCACAGGCCGGTCTCGGGTGCAATACTCCGATGAACCGGGAGGTCTTCCCTCACGGTGCAGGTTTCCGACCGATCTCATCGAGATGACGGAGGTAAATGCGTCGCCTGTCCTCGTATGCGGCCTTGTCTTTACCGAAAGGAACGTACTCCGAGACCTTCCATCCGTGCTTGACGAACTCGAGCTTCGTTTTGTCCGAGAGCCCTTTGAGCATTCCGAACTCGGACCTGTCGCTCGCTCCCGAGGCGGCCTCAGACGCCCATGCAATCAGCTCGGGATCGTGAGTGCCGATGCAGAACTCGCTGCCGCCGTCGATGAGTCGTCGGATGATTACCATGAATCGACGCTGGATCTCGCGGAAATCGCTGACGTCCCCGGAGTATGCCCCCTTGACCACCCTCACGACGATGCCATGCTCGATAACCCTTTCGAGGTCCTCTTCGGTCCGGTCGAGGTAGGCCTGGAGCGCAATGGTGACTGGGTAGTTCTCGCTGGCGCACGCCTCGACGGTCTCCAGGGTGTAATCGACGCTTCCTCGCCCTTCCATATCGATCTCGAACCCGATCTTCCTTGCTGCCGCGTCCCTCGCTATCGCGAACACCCGCTCCGTGCAGCCCTGCTTGTCATACGGATGGCCCAGCTGGGTGACCTTCAAGCTGATTGCAGCGTAGAGCTTCTCGTCTGTGATCGATCGCAGAACATCAAGATAGGAGTCCGCCATCAGTTTCGCCTCCTTCTTGCTAACGTCTTCACCTAGCATGTCAACGACCGTGCGTATAGCCTGGGCGTTCCTCGCCTTGCACCACAAAAGTGTCGAGTGCCAATCTGGCAATGCCCACCTGTTCTCGCAATCGTCCACGGACCGTTTTGGATGAGCATCCTAGAAAAGGGTTTGTAAGGTCGTGCACTTCGTCAATGCCAGTGTACAAAACAAGGATAAGGAAAGGGTTTGAATCGCTTATCGACGCTGTCCCGTCTACTTCTTGATCAGGAGGGGCAGGACTTCCTTGCCCTTCATGACAAGCAACGAGACTCCCGTTCCCAGATAGAGCGCGATCAGGAACACGATGGTGGCCATCGCCGCGAACACGCTCATCATGCTGTCGTTCGGGCTGTTGAGATATGCGCCCAGGGTGACGAACAACAGGAACGCGAAGAACAGCAGGACAGGCAGTAGCCTGACCGGCTGAACCAACGACACGACCATAGCCAGAAGCAGGATGATGCCGATGAACATCGTGGCCGCCCAGACACCATCAGCACCGACCATAGACGGGAACACAAAGAAGAATGCTCCCAGGGGTCCGAATACGATTGTGCACAGTATGTTCTCCTGCCAGAATGCAAGGAAGGCCAGGATGATCAGGGCCACTCCGACGATCGTGCTCACCTCGGCAACGGCTGCTGTCAAACCAAACTGCTTAAAACCGAACATGGCCACCTGGAATGCGATCCAGGCGATCAAGAAGCAGCCCAGCGGCTCCACCATTGCCATCTTCACGTGGACGTTACGTTCTTCTGCCATTTTCTTCTCTCCTCCTATCGCGAACGAATCAGAGTTCTAATGTGAGCCGCGCCAGGAAGACTTTGGAACGCTCGAGCCAATCTAGCGCTCCGAATGTCCCACCCGCACAAGCCCACGTCCCTCCGATGCGCTCCTGGACCGTCTATAGTCCTTGAGCCACTAAGTTTCGTATGGGGCTATAAAGATTGCTTATGAATCCAAATGCTAGGCACCGTTGTGGCTGAAGACGCAGCTCTGCCTCGAATTCCGCATTGCGGCGTCGGACCGATTGATGGATCAATAGCCGTGGGGCCGCAGACTACAGAGTACGCAAGTCCTTCAAGAAATGAAAACTAGAAGGGGTTTGTGTTGAGTTTGCTCGTCTACTTCTTTATCAAAAGAGGCAGCACGGGCTTGCCCTTCACCATGAGTGCCCCGATCGCGATCGACATATACACTGCGATCAGGAACACTAGTATGGAGAAGACGCCAACGATTCCGCGGAGGTTGGAGTTCTCGCCGTTCGTTGGGAAGTCGTTCAGCCACGCGCCCAACACGAAGAACAGAATCGCCGCGACAATCAGCAGTATCGGCAGGAGCCTGACCGGCTGCCACAGCGATAGCACAGTGGCAATCAGCAGCGCGATCCCAACGAAGACGGCCATGTACATTGGCACAACCCCAATCGGAGCGCCCGGAAGCTGCGACCATGCGATAAAGAAGAACGCAAGCACCCCGAACACTGCAGTCAGAATCACGTTCTCGTTCAAGAACGAGACGAGCGTAGCCAGCAGCAGCGCCGCACCGACCCACAAGGCGTTAGTCAACACAAATGCCAGGTTGCTCCCGACCGTGAGGTCGAACGCCTTGAACCCATACATTGCAACGATGAGGGTGATCCAGGCTATCATCAATAGACCAAACACTTCAGCCCCGGCCAACTTCATGTGCAAGTTTCTTTCCTCAGCCATTTTTACTCTTTCCTCCTTTCACTATGGGACTTCAGATGGAACAGGCCGGTCAAACCCGGTCGTTATCCCCCTCTTCCCTCCGGTTCTGTCCCCAACCGCTTTGAGCGGTTTCTCATCATTGTCAGCAACAAGTGGACAATATAAGCTTTGCCCAATATTGGGGGCCAATATTCAACGGCAAACATATTTCTTCATGTAGATTCGCTGGTTCAGTCCGTTAACTCTGGGTGTGTCATAATCCTTATATACAGCGATTCTGTTAATTATAGTCCCCGAAGCAAATCTGGATTGTGGGGTTAGGACGACTGATTCTCGCGGTGTTTGAGTCTGAGCGTGGTGCGATTCTGTTCCGTGATTCCTTCACGCAAGAGAGGGCATAAGAAGGCCCTCGATCGGGACGACACTATCCAGATGCTCAGGGAGTCTCACGTAGGGCTTGACCTTCGGGTCTTTCGTCCGGGCCGATATCCTTGCCTGGACCAGGTTGAACGTTTCCACGGTGACGACCGGCTCGTGCCCCGACGGCCTTAGCAGTCCGTCCCACCTCACTGCACCCGCATAGAGCGGGTTGTGGAGCATCCTGCTGACTGACCACTTCGACCACTGGCCGCACATCTTGGTTCGCACATCGGATCTGTTCAGGTCCCAAGCGATCCATTCCATTGTCTTCCCTTGGAGATAGGAATCGAAGACAATGCGCACGACAATCGCCTCCTCTGGCGATTGCACCAGTTTCCCCTTTTCGAAATGGTATCCGTATGGGATGTTGAAGCCCGTGAGACCTAGCCCAGACTCCGCCTTCTGGCGCATACCCATGTAGGTCCTCTCCCCGATCTGTTCGCTCTCGAGCTGTGCGATGCGTTGGATGATGTCGACGACGAACCTTCCCACGGCGGTCGAGGTGTCAAGGGACTCGTTCATGCTAGTGAACTTCTTCCCCCACTTCTCCAAGTCCTCCATCATGATCATGAAGTTCTTCGAATTGCGGTGGATCCTGTCCATCTTCATGACCAGTATCACATCCCACCGGTCGCGCTCCTCCAGCATCCTATGGTATGCGGGCCTACAGGTGTTCCTGCCCGAGTGGCCGTCGTCCTCGTACATCTCGGCCAGATCCCAGCCCTGCGCCTCGCAGTAGGCCAGGAGCCTCTCCCTCTGCGCCTCGAGGGAGAACCCATCGCGCGCTTGGTCCTCGGTCGAGACCCTGGTATAGATCGCCACCCTAGGCATGGACGGCATCCTCCCGACTGACGAGAGAAACGTGGCTCGTACCCTTTCCCCTAGTCCTCGAGCTCATCATCCTTTGGACCGCGTCGAAGTCCTCGACAGACACGATCGCTTGGTGGTGTGCGGGCGTGAGGATGCCGTCCCATGAAGTGAAACCAGTGTAAAGGGGATTCCTGAGAATGGCGAAGACGGAGCCTCTCGACCAGCGCATTCCCTTCTTGGCCGGGATGCCAGAAACGTTGAGTCTGTCTGAAATATCGCGCAGGCTCAACCCGTCCGAATAGAGCCTGAAAATCGACCTGATGGTCTCTGCTTCCGTCTCAATGACCGTGAGTCTCTTCCCTGAGTAGTGATAACCATACGGCTGCCCGAAGCCGAGGTAGCCGACCCCTTTCTTTGCTTTCTGGGTCATCCCCATCTTGACCCTTTCACCGATCTGCTCGCTCTCCAGCTGGGCAATGCGCTGGATCGTATCCATAACAAAGCGACCAATCGCGGTCGTGGTGTCGAAGGCCTCCTGCATCGAGTTGAACTCCTTCTTCCAGGTGTCCAGATCGTCCATCATCTGGGCGAAGTTGCGGCTGTTGCGGTGGATCCTGTCCATCTTCAAAACAACAAGGATGTCCCAGGAGTCCTTCTCCCGCATCATCCGCTCGTAGGCAGGCCTCTTGATGCTTCGTCCGCTATAACCGTCGTCGACATACTCGAACGCCGCTTGCCAGTTCCTCGCCTTGCAATACGCATTGAGGCGTTTCAGCTGAGCTGGTATGCTGAATCCCTCCTTTGCTTGGTCTTCCGTTGAAACCCTCGCGTAAAGTGCGGCGCGCATCATCCGTCCCTTCTAGGACGCACTGGCCGGTGCTCGTCCCATCCCAGCCGACAATTGTCAGACACGTTTTGGCGATATTTATAGTTGATTAGGGAGATGTACAAAAACGTCCGTCGAAGACGTGAGCTAACTAAACTAATGTAAACACGTTACTATATTATTAATAATCGCATCGTCAGCGCTAAAGATTTATGACGAGAAATCCCATCCATCCTCATCCGATGCAACGGAATGAAGCGCCTGAATCCAGACTTGCCGAACTGAGAGAGGAATTCGGAGGTCTGATCAAGGACGAGACACTGCTCAAGATCGCCGATGAAGAGGACGGTGAAGCCATGGAGCCAAAGGCCAACGTTAAGAAGATCGCGGATCTGAAGGACAGGGAAGAGGTCACAATCGAGCTCGAGGTCGTCAAGGTAAATGACACGAGACAATTCGAGAAGCGCACTGGGGGCCAGGGAAGAGTCAGGAATATCAACGTCAAAGATGACACCGGGACCTGCCGCCTGGCATTGTGGGACAATGACGTCGACATAATCGAGACACTCGAAATCCAACCCAGCACGAGGCTCCGATGTACCGACTGCTATGCCAAGAAGACAGACTTCGGTACTGACATTTCAAAGGGCAGGAAAGGGAAGATTGAGAAGCTGTAGACATTTTTTTGTAACCTTATCCATTTACCACATCAACTTGTTCAGCATCGAACGCAGAGCTTTCTTCCTAACGCCTCCTGTGCCATCTGCGGACGCTGGCCAAAGCGCACACGAGACCTGGCAAGTCCCTGCTTTCCAACGCTTCGCTTGGAGATTGAGCATTGACGGAAGAGTATGCCGGGCCCTCGCATTCTTCGGCGCGCAGCAACCAGCACCGCGGCGACCTCCTTGATCGAAAGAAGTTGCACTCTACTCCATTCATCTCGTGCTTCACGATTCTCTCGTTCCAGCATGAACATCTAATGCGATAATCAGATCTACTCGATTCAACAGAAATGGAAAAGAAAAGATGAAAGGGAGAAGGAGTTTGCTTACATCATGCCCATGCCTGGAGGCATTCCGCCGCCCGGTCCGCCTGGAGGCGTCGGTGGCGCCTTGCGCGAGGCAATGACGTCGTCGATCCTCAGGATCATGTTAGCGACCTCGGAGGCCGACTTCACGGCCTGGGTCTTGACCCTCAGGGGCTCGATGACGTTCTCTGCAAGCATGTCAGCTGGCTTCCCAGTCGTCAGGTCAAGGCCGGCGTTCTTGTTCGCCTTCTTGCCCTCGTGCGCCGACTTCAGGTTGAGCACGGCATCGATCGCGTCGAGCCCGGCGTTCTCCGCCAGGGCCCAGGGGATGACCTCCATGGCCTCGCCGAACGCCTCGATCGCCAGCTGCTCCCTGCCGCCCACGCTCGACGCGTAGTTGGCCAGGCGCAAGGATAGTTCTATCTCCGGAGCTCCGCCGCCAGGGACCGCCTTGCCGTCCTCGATGGTGATGCCGACGACGCGAAGAGCGTCGTGCAGAGCCCTCTCAACTTCCTCTGCCACGTGCTCGGTGCCTCCGCGGATCATGATACTGATGGCCTTCGGATTCTTGCATCCGGTGATGAAGGTCATGTTGTCATCGCCGATCTTCTTCTCCTCGACTGTTCCAGCACAGCCCAGGTCGGTCTTCTCGAGCTCCATGACGTTGCCGATCAATTTAGCGCCGGTCGCCTTCGAGAGCTTCTCCATGTCGCTCTCCTTCAGTCTGCGGGCGGCGTAAATGCCGTTCTTTGCAAGGTAGTGCTGTACCAGGTCGTCGATGCCCTTCTGGCAGAAGACCACGTTCGCCCCGACCTGTTTCAGTTTGTCGGCCATGTTCTTGAGCGTGCTCTCTTCCTCATCGAGGAAGCGCTGCATGGACTGCGGGTCGCGGATCTGGATCTTCGCCTCGACCTGCGTCTTGACGATCTCCATCGAGCCGGACACCAGGGCGATCTTCGCTCCGGTGACGGTCTTCGGCATCCTCGGGTGCACCCGCTCCTTGTCGATGATGACTCCCTCGATGATCTTCGTGTCCGCGATCGAGCCGCCCATCTTCTTCTCGACCTTGATGTTCTCGACGTCCACCTCGAAACCCTTGTCCTTCTTCTCGGCCACCGACTTGACCGCCTTTACTGCGAGCTCGGCGAGGAAGTCCCTCTGACCACCGACGCTCTTGCCAGTCATGGCCGTCCGCGCGATCTTCTTCAGCATCTCGTTATCATCGGGCGTAATCTTGATCGCGATCGTGTCCAGGATCTCCATCGCCTTGATCGCTGCCATTCGGTAGCCGCTCGCCAGGATGGTCGGGTGGATGTTCTGCTCGATCAGGCCCTCGGCCTTCTTCAGCAGCTCACCGGCGAGGATGACTGCGGTGGTCGTCCCGTCACCGCACTCGTTGTCCTGGGTCTTCGCGACCTCCACGACCATCTTGGCCGCGGGGTGCTGGATGTCGATCTCCTTCAGAATGGTGACGCCATCGTTCGTGATCACGACGTCCCCCAAAGAATCCACGAGCATCTTGTCCATGCCCTTGGGACCGAGGGTCGAGCGGACCGCGTCCGCGACGGCTCGGGCGGCGGCGATGTTGTTCGACTGCGCCTCCCGGTTCTTCGATCTCTCCGTGCCCTCTTTGAGCACGATGATTGGCTGTTGTCCTCCCATTGAATAAGCCATGCAAACACCGTTGCCCCGGTATTTCTGTGCTTCTATATAAAGATATCTCATGTCGCGGACCCGCTGGTCCATTCGCCGGAGCCACGAAATGCCACCCCTGGGCGCTTATCGGAACCAAGAGGCCCTCGGCTCGCTCACGGCGTGGGTGATGATCGACTTCTTCTTCAGGAACATCATCAGGCGCTCTTGCGAGCTGGCTATGCCCGACGATTTCCATCCCTGGAAGTACTCGCCGCAGGTCAGGGCACGACCCCACTCGTTCACCCACACGTTCCCGACCTCGAGGGAGGAAGCGATCCTGTCGGCCCGATTCATGTCCGACGTCCAGATCGTCGCCCCGAGTCCGTACTCAGACTCGTTCGCGAGCCTGATGGCCTCTTCGTCGTCCTTGACGATCATAACGGAACAGACCGGTCCGAAGGTCTCCTGACTCATTATCCTGGCAGGCTTGTCGAGGACGAGGACCGTCGGTTCATAGAAGAATCCGGGTCCGTCGATCTTCTTGCCGCCCAGTAGAAGTCGCGCGCCTGCGGCGACGGCTTCGCGAACGGCCGTGTCGACCTTCTCCCTAGCCTCATCGCGTATCATCGGTCCTACCTGGCTCGCAACGTCTATCTTCGACGCGATATCGACTAGTTCGCCAAGGAACGGGTCCGCGATCCTCTCGTTGACGTAGACCCTCTTGATTCGTATGCAGATCTGCCCCGCCCTGGAGAAGGTGCCGGTCGCAATGCCCCTCGCGGCCGTTTGTAGGTCCGCGTCATCGCAGACGATCCCCGCATCGTTGCCTGATAGCTCCAGGATCAGAGGCTTCACTCCCGCCCTTCCGATGATCTCCCGGCCGGTCTCAAGCCCGCCCGTGAACACGATCGCGTCGCAGTCAGACCGGACCAACGCCCTCCCCACCGCTTTCCCTCCCACGATTGGGATGAGAACATCTTCAGGGACTCCCCCCACGTGGAACGCCTCGGCGATCCTCAGGCCGGTCAACGTGACGAACTCCGATGGTTTGTAGACTATCGAGTTGCCCGCGAGGAGGGCTGGAATCGACGTGATCATCGTCTGCCAAATGGGATAGTTCCAGACCCCGATCTGGCCGATCACGCCGTGCGGTTCGAATACCACTCGCGCCGAAGTGTCATTCCACGCAGCCGCGTCCAAGGGGAAGGCGAGATCATCCAAGCGCTCATAGCGGGCCGCATAGTACGAGAAGCCGCGCATCGCGCTGTCGAATCCCGAGGAAATCGAGACTCTGGGGATCCCCGTCTCCAGGGAGGCGGCGTCGATCAGCGATTCACTATTCCTCTCGAACGCTCGCTCGACCCGCCGAAGGACCGCGACCCGCTCCGCTTTTTTCTGTCCTCTCCACCACTTCGCATGGCCGGCCCTGGCACGGTCAACTGCCACCTGGACATCCGCAAGTTTGGTCGAGCGGAATCTTGCCACCTCTTTCCCGGTCCGGGGGTCGATGGATGTGACAATCATCGTGAGCCTAATGGCCGGATTCAACCTTGAACTTGTCCGCCGCTCTAGAATGCGCCCTCGACACTGAGCCCATGCTCGGTCGCCGTCTTCTCGACCGCTCTAACCGTGCCTTCCAAGAGGCCTGGGGTTCGAACGAGGTTCGCGAATCCAGGACCATCTGGATCGAGCGAATCGATGACCTCACCGAGCTCCGCTAACATGCCCGGTCGAAGTCTAAGGCGGTCCGTCATGATCCTCACCGCTCCGGTCCTCGCGATCTCTCTGATGAACGAGTCGAGGTCACGATCCGTCACGGTCGGCAGGACTGGTCCGATTAGCACGTAGGCATCGATGCCTTCGTCCACGAGTCTTCGGACTGCCTCCAGCCTCCTCCTGGGGGAGGGCGCTCCTCGTTCAATCGCTGACGCCGCCTCCTCGTGGACCGTGGTTATGGTGATTCCCACCTCCGATTCCGTCGAACGCTTGATCAGATCGATGTCCCTTGTGATCAGATCGGACTTCGTCAGGATGCTTAAACGGGCCCGTTTCGAGACCATGAGCTCTAGGCAGCGCCGGGTGAGCTCCGTCTCTTTCTCGATCGGCTGGTATGGATCGGTGACCGTTCCGACGCCGATGGTCCCCCTCGGCCTCGCCAGCTCTTTCGCAAGCAACCTCGGGAGATTTGACTTGGCCTTCACGTCTGAGCTCCAGGCCGACCTCTCGACGCCGAGAACGTATGGGGCATAGCAGTAGACGCAGTCGTGCCCGCATCCGATGTAGGGATTAAGCGCGTAGTCCAGACCAGGCAGTCTCGATTTTGAAAGAGCGGTCTTGCACTCCACGCATTTATACCTCGCTACGTTGGAATTCGGTGGGTCGAACGACTCAAGGTCGATCAAAGTCGTCGAGCCTCCTCTGCCTGAGGAAGTCAGTGAGTATGGCGCTGCTCCTGATCCACCTCGGGATTCCGATGTCCATCCTGGTCGCAACATGCGCTAGCGCCTCCTCGAGCTTGTTGAAGCGCTCCGGCTGCTGTTTCAGAGCCATCCTGACATTCTCGCGGACGTTCCAGACCCCAACCGGCATGACATACCCGGGATGAGCCTCCCTGAGGATGACCGCCCCCGCCTGCCTCCTTTCCTTCTCGAGGAGCTCGTTGGCCGCCAGCCTGGCCGAATAGTAGCATCCTCCGATCTCGGCGTAGTCTTTCCTACCTTCGTAGAACTCGTGGCTTGAGACGATGTCGATCTGTTTTCCCATCGGATTCCAGGCGGTGTTCGGATACCACGCCTCGATCAGCTCATATCTCCATGAGGTCGGGAGCAGAAGGACGCACCAGCGGTTGTCAAGCTGATCCCAGTCATAGACCCTGAACTCGTTGATCAGCGGGTAGGTCTTCGTCTTGGAAAGGAGCGTCTTGCCAAGGATGTCATCGACCGCAGTGATGCTCCACCTTGTCGGGACCAGCCTGCGATTCTTCTCGATCCCGAAGGCTCCAACGCTGAAGGATTTCTGGATCTTCGATACGAGAACACCCTCCTTGTAAAGCCCTCTCACCGCCTCCGCCGCCTTGAGGTCGGTGTCGTTATACGCCTTCTCCACCTTGCGATCGTAGTGGGGATTGGTAATGTCCATCTGGGTGAGACGGCCAGAAGGGCCGAATGGTTGTATCTCGTCATCGAGCACGATCTTGCCCGAAGGCCTCTTGGCGAAGCTCACTTCGACGTCGGGGCAGTTGACGGACAAGGCAAGCTCGCGGGTGTAATCCATCACCCTGCCAGCGTTCTGAAACTCCTTGACATCGACGCGGAACTTGCCCCTGACCAGACGGAAGCGGAAGTCAGTGATCTCCTCGATGCTCTTCCCCATCCACCTCTCTGGCGTGTCCATGATCGAAGTGTCGCCGAACTCAGGCGGTACGAGTGGGCCGATGTCCACCTTCGGGTATCCGTATCTTCCGATGAAGACGCCAGGCGGCGAGCTCCCCGCCATGTCCAGCGAACCTATGAGTCTCTGAGTCCTCTGACTGGAATAGAACTTTATCATCAGGGGACAACGGTCCTTGCCGCACAGCATCCTAGAGCCCTTGCAGATCGAGCATGGGCTGTTGCCACTGTGCGGCATGACGAAAGTGTCCTTGTCATCAACGAGGCTCTCCGGGAGAGAGCTTAGCAGCCCCATACTCGCCTGTTCTCTTCTCACAATTTACTCTGTATATGACCTTTATCAACGATGGCCCGAAAATGCCTCATCCGGCCCAGGCCGAGACGTGCAGCGCGTCATTCTCCTTCCATTCTCCTTTGACCAGCCTGAGGTTCGCTCCATCCATACGATAACCGGCGGAGAGGAGCAGGGGGTAGAGTCGGGAATGTCCTGACGAGAATCTGGTGAACAGCCTGGTCCGGCCCGAGCCTGCGCTAGCACCCTCCGCTGCGGCCAATGCCTCACGGAACACCGCCTCTCCATCCTTCCGCCTTGGATCGACCATGAGCAGCCTGAGAATCGAATGGTCGGTCTCCTCAGGCGGATAGTATGAATGAACGATCGCTGCCGCGGCCAGAACCTTGCCCTTCTTGAGTACGAGGCAGCGCCCCAGTCCCTTCCTGACCGTCATCTCGAACTCGCCGGCGTAGTCCAGCCCCTTGCAGAGTCTGGCGCTCAGGGACGTGATCTGCGGTAGGATGTCCTCTAGAGCGCCACCATCGATCTCGGAATCGCTAGATGCGCTTCTCGCCTCCAGCCGGTTCTTCTCCATGATGAACGTGGTCTCAGCGGGCGAGTAGCCGAGTCGAAGGTAGAAGTGCAGGTTCCGGACCAAGTACGGCATCGTCTCGAGGCCCATCGCGGAGCAGCCCCTTGATGTCAGGAAACGCTCGGACTCGAGCATGAGCCTGGTCCCGACACCGAGATTCTGCATCTCTGGAAGCACCTCAAACGGCCCCACCCATCCGATCTTCCCCCAGACATGGCAGAACGCCGAGCCTACGACCTGACCGTCCTTCTCCGCGACCAAGCATCCCTTGGGCTCCTTCCACATGTAGGCCTCGATGATCTCTCGCGGCCGGATCGGATACCTGACCTTGTGGCCGACATCCCTGCTCGCGACGTCGGACCATGTCTTCTGACCTACCTCGCGGACCGCGTCGATCTCCGCCAACCTCATCGGCCTGACTACGACGTCAAGCATTGCCCGCCTCGCCCGAGCTGCGTTCCTGATGACATCTGCGGCTGATCAGTGCCGCGGTCGCCCCCGCCCCGATGCCGTTGTCGATGTTCACCACGACCAGGCCGGGGGAGCAACTCTGCAACATGCCGAGTAGCGCCGCCTCACCCTTGCCTCCGAGCCCGTAACCGATCGATGAGGGGACGCCAATCACTGGAACAGAAGAGAAGCTGGAGACGATCGTCGGCAGTGCCCCCTCCATTCCCGCCACGACGATGATGACGTCCACGTCCTCCTCAAGCATCTTCTCGAGCGGACCGAGGAATCTGTGGAAGGCCGCGATGCCGACGTCGTGAGCCGCGATGACCTTGCAGCCCATGGTCTCGGCGACGATCTGCGCCTCATCGGCGACCGCCCTGTCGGATGTCCCAGCGGCAAGCAGCCCTATCTTGCCCGTCTCGGGCCTGATGGACCGGCGGTCGACCACAATCATGCGAGGGAGCCGATGATATCTCACACCCTTACGGCCCACGGCCTTGAGCACCGCCGCGTGGTGCGCTCCGGAGGCACGGGAGACAAGGACCGCCTCTCTGTCCTCAAGCACCTTTTGTACTATCTGGGCGACCTGGGTCGGAGTCTTCGTCTCGCCGAAGACGATCTCCGGGATTCCCTTCCTCGCCTCCCTGGCGTGATCAAAGACGGTGTGGTCGCCAATCCTTTCGATGAAATCCAGGCGGAGCAGCCTCTCGGCTTTCGCTGCGTCGATCTCGCCCTTGCTGTACTGCTCCAGCACTTCCCTGATGTCCATTCGTTGGCTCCAATGACCGAAGCATTCCATACCGCATCTCGCAAATAAAGATTAAGGCGGGCGGGAATCTCGCGAGCGTGAGAACAGACGCGGGCCTGGAACGGCTGAGACATTCGATCAAGAAACTCGGCTCGGTCATCATCGCGTACTCCGGAGGCGTCGACAGCTCCCTCGTAGCCAAGGTGGCGCACGACGAACTGGGGAAGAATGCCGTCGCAATCATGGTCGGGACCGAGCTCATCGACGATACCGAGATCCGGTGTGCGGAAGTGACTGCAAAGAAGATCGGCTTGGGGTTTGCGCTTGTCCGGACCAGCGTCTTGTCAGATGAGAGGCTCGCCATTTCACCGCCTGATCGCTGCTACGTCTGCAAGGGATTGATCCTCGCCGCCCTCGACCAAGAGCGAAAGAAGCGAGGCATGAGCTATCTTGTCGATGGGACCAATGCGGATGATGCCGCCTCGGACCGACCGGGGATGAAAGCGCTGAAGGAGGCGGGTGCGAGGAGCCCGCTCGCGGAGGTCGGATTGACCAAGGCCGACGTGAGGAGAATTGCGAAGAAACTTGACGTCCCGAGCGCGGACAAGCCCTCGAACCCTTGTCTCGCCACCCGGATACCTTTCGGCGAAAGGATCGAACCGAGAAAGCTCTCGAAGATTGCTCTCGCGGAAGAGCCGTTGAAGAGACTGGGCTTCCCCGAGGTCCGGGTGAGACATCACGGGGACATCGCGAGGATCGAGGTGCCGGTCGGCATGCTTCGCGAGCTGATGAGGCAGCGGGAAGAAGTAGTAGCCAAGGTCAAGGCCGCAGGCTTCGTCTACGTCGTCCTCGACCTCGAGGGATACCGCAGCGGTTCTATGGAAGAGGCTGTGGGACGTCGGCGGAAGGCGCGGAAGTCGTAGATCACATCCTCGACCGGGTGAACTTCAGCCCCTTCACCAGAGCCGTTGGCGC
The DNA here is from genome assembly GCA_050015815.1 of Methanomassiliicoccales archaeon. Taxonomy (GTDB): domain Archaea; phylum Thermoplasmatota; class Thermoplasmata; order Methanomassiliicoccales; family UBA472; genus JAJRAL01. Next base: position 17,804 of record JBEKAR010000009.1, read on the forward strand.
TAGGGTCGGCACCTCGACCTCCCACCATCTGATCCATTTCCGCTCGCGCGAGAGCTCGCTCACGTTGCTTAGTATCCGGAGCATGTTGTCGCTGATGCGCAGTTCCTTGATCGACCGCTCGATCTTGCCGTCCTTGACCAGGAACATCGCGTCCCGAGGGATCGTGCTGAAGTCGCCTGTCTGGTAGTTGTTATATCGAAGGTACCAATCGTTCGTCACGTAGATCCCGTTCTGGACCGAAGCGATCATCTCATCCAGGGTCTTCGAGCCCGGTTCCACGACGAGGTTGAACGGATGCGGCGCGATGAGCCCCGCGTTCGCGGTACTCGCGACGCCGTACTTCTTCGCCGTGCTGCTGTTGTGAAGATAGGACTTGAGCGTACCTCCCTCGATTATCGCTGTCCTTCGGGTCGGAAGACCCTCGGAATCGAAAGGCGTCGAGCCATAGGAACCGGCAACTGTCGCATCGTCAAGAATACTGAGCTTCTCCGAAGCGACCTTCTGACCGATGCGATTAGCTAGGAAAGAGAGACCTGCATCGACGGCGAAGGCGGAGGCGACCCTTCCGGTCTGATTGATCAGATCCGCGAAGACCATCGGACCGAGGATCGCGTCGTACTCGCCTGGCTCGACGTTCACCGGGTCCTTGGCCATCGACGCCAACCTCCCCGCCTCCTCCCCGGCCTTGTCAGGCTCGAACTCCTTCTCCGAACCTGCGACCGAAACAGAGTGGCCGGAAGCAACACTAGACAGGAAAGCTCGGAGAGAGAGCTCGAGCGACGACTTCCTCGCCACTCCGAACGCACCCGCGCTGGTTTGGAGCGTGACCTTGCCGTTCTCTGCGATCAAGGACCCTGCTACCCTCTCCGCCCCTTGGCGCTGGGCCGCGCCTACGCCCTCCTTCACATACGAGACGAGATTCCTTGCGCCCATCGTCACCGGTTCGCTCTCCAGCAGCTTCTGGTCGTATGTGAAAGGCCCCTTCGGCATCTCGTGCGGATCTCCGGGCGGAGCGTGTTTCGCCGAATCGACAACCTTCTTGGCGGCGTTCACCAACGAGCGCTTCGAGAGATCTGAGACGCTAGTCTCCGCCCTTCTCCCGGCGTCTGACACGAAGATGTAGGCCGACTGGTCGATCACTATGTCAGAGACCGTGATCTCGCTATTCGAGAAACGGATCATCGTGTTCTCCGACTGCGAGACGGCGACAACTGTGTCCGTGACCCCTTGGGTGCGGCAGGTCGCGAGGACCAATTGGCAAATGTCCTCTGCCTTCAAGCCGATCCCCCCAATCGGATGTTCCTCAGGCGGACGGGTGGACCCCCGGTCCAGACTGGTATGCCCTGCATGGGATCGCCCTTGCCACAGTAGGCGGCGCTGAACTCGAGCTCCTTGCCGACCGCGTCGACTGCAGACCAGAGCGCAGGAGTGGTGAGCTCGAGAATCGGGCCGCGCAGCCTTCCCCTCAGCTCACCGTCCTCGATCCGGTAGGCCTCCAGCCCTACATACCTCTGGTTGAACCTCCGGTCGTCGATGTTCCACTCCATGAAGTTCTTGATGTAGACGCCGAATCTCACGCCCTCCACGAGCTCTTCGAACTGGAGGCCACCAGGTTCGACGAACGTGTTCGACATCCTCACAATAGGCTCACGATCGTATGAGACGGCCCTTGATGACGCATTGGAGGCGACTCCGAACTCGCTTGCCGTCTCGCGGTTGTGCAGGAACTCGGAAACCCTTCCTTCCTTGATCAAGTAACGCTTCTTTGCCTTGACGCCTTCATCGTCATAGAGATAGAAGCCGAACGATCTTGGCAGGGTCGGGTCCTCGACCACATTGACGACGTCCGAGCCGATCTTCGTCGAGATCGACTCCCTCTGAAGGTACGTCTCTCCGGCCTGGGCAGCTTCCCGTCCAAGCATCCGGTCCGCCTCGGCAGGGTGGCCGCTCGATTCGTGGCTCACGATCCCCACGACCTCCGCACCGAGGACGACGTCGCATGTTTCATCCTTCATCGATTCCGCTTTGAGCAGAGTCAGGGAGAGCGCGTCGACCTCTTTGGCCGCTCGAGATGGGACATCCCACCGCTCGATGCCCTCCCAGCCAGACGATTCTCCCAAGTTGACGATCCTCTGCGCCGTTCCCTTCTGCGGATCGAACACTGTCAGGAACAGGTCGAGCGCGACTCTAGGCGTTCTCATGTTGACCTTGGCCCCATCGGAGGTTACGATCATCTTCTCGGTCATCCAGGTGTCCATTGAGATGAACCTGCCGACGAGCCTCGTTCCTCCTCTATCGGCTGATGCCACCGCAGCATCATCGATCTCCTTCATGAAAGCCGTCCGGTCCTCGAGACCAATGTTGTCGGAATTCACCCTCGGCCTGACTTCTACGTTCGCATGACCAAGCTCCGCCGGGGCCATGGCGATTGGCTTGTTCCTCAGGCGAGAAGAGGCCTTCGCGGCTGCGACCGCCTTCCTCGTGATCGAGCGCAGGTTCGTCTTCGTCATCTGGTTCGTGGCGCCGAAGCCGAGCCCTCCATCGGCTATCACCCTGACGGCGATCCCCTTCTTCGTTTGGAACG
>JBEKAR010000010.1:0-20352 GCA_050015815.1 Methanomassiliicoccales archaeon
TCAATCCAACACTTGTTGCTGATCGAGATTGCCAAAGAGTACAATCTAAAAGTAGCCAAGAAGTAAACCCCTTCCAAACTCTTTTTCGAATTAACTCAATGCAGGTGACAGATGGCATCCAAGTTTGTCGCCAAAGTCAGGACCAAGCTGGCTTTCTGGTATCAGAATAGCAAGGCTTTCGACTATATCATAATGGGGATTTCTTTAGCGGCCTTCATTCTTACATGGTACGCAGTCTCTGCCTACTTCAACACAAGCTATCTGCCTGGCCCCGACAAAGTGTTCACTGCCTTGATCAATTCATTTGAGAAGCCAGATCCAGCGACCGGTTTCTACATGACCCAGAATATCATGGCATCGCTAGGCAGATTCACCTGGGGCTTTGGACTTGCGCTGATCGTCGCAATCCCAATTGGACTTCTGATGGGGTCGTCTCGTATTGCTGAAGCAATCGGTCGACCGGTTGTCGAGATATTCCGTCCCATTCCCCCGATTGCATGGGTGCCATTCTTCATCATCATACTCGGCTCGGTTTGGGGCCCTATATGGACAATCTTCCTGGGCGCCTTCTTTCCTATCCTTTCTAACGTGATCTTCGGTGTCAAGAGCGTGGACGCAACCCTGACTGATGCTGCCAAGACATTGGGGGCGAGGCGGTCAGCCATTTTCACCAAAGTGGTATTGCCATTCACAGTACCTTACATAATGGCTGGAGTCACTATTGGAGTTGGCATCTCATGGATGTGTATCGTCGCAGCTGAATTCCTAGGAGCTGAGGGGGGTGGTGTCGGTTCCTACATACGTGTTCAGAACGACCTCAACAACTTCGACTACATGTTCGCCGGGATGGTCGTCATCGCGTTACTGGGCCTGGCGACGGTCGGACTCGCACGCTTGCTGGAGAAGCATGTCTCGCCCTGGAGGAATATGAAATGATCCTCTCTATCCTGCATCTAAGCAAGACGTTTACAAAGGGCAAGCATGAGGAAGGACTCATTGCCATCGATGACTTCAACCTTGAGGTAGAGGAGGGGGAGTTCATATGCATTCTTGGACCGTCTGGCTGCGGAAAGACAACGCTTCTGAGAATCGTAGCAGGACTTGACCATCAGACATCTGGCGAAATCCTTCTCAACGGAGATGAGATAGCAGGGCCGGGATCGGACCGAGGAATGGTCTTCCAGGAGTTCGGCCTATTTCCATGGCGCACTGTCCGCAAGAATGTCGAATTCGGTCTTGAGCTTCGAAAGGTTCCATCCGAACAACGGAGGACGATCTCCAGCAAGTATATTGAGCTAGTAGGACTGAAAGGATTTGAGGATGCGCATCCCTATGCCCTTTCCGGTGGAATGAAGCAAAGGGTGGGAATCGCAAGGGCGTTGGCAAATGATCCCGCCCTGTTGCTGATGGACGAACCTTTTGGGGCTTTGGATGCCCAGACGCGCAATACAATGCAAAAGGAGCTTCTGCGGATCTGGAAGGAAACGAAGAAGACAGTTCTCTTCGTCACGCATTCCGTGGATGAAGCTTGCTATCTGGCAGATCGCATCGTTGTGATGACTGCGAGGCCAGGCACGATTAAAGGAGTCTTTCCAATCCCATTCCCCCGCCCACGAGACAGAGCGAGCGTCGAATTTGCGACTCTGAGAAAGACGATACTTGAAGAATTGGAGAAAGAGTCCTCCGATCGGCCCAGTGTCTAGACCTACAGAGCCTTCTTAGCCGCGACCTCAATCGCCCTGAGCACCGAATCCCTCGGGATGACGACCGACACCGGGATCGTGAGGATCTTCTCGACCGTCGAAGCGACGATCGGAGCACAGACGACCGCGAGCGCGCCGTCCCTCTCGGCCAGGACCGCGGCGATGATCGCCTCCTCCATCGTCTGCGCCGGGTACTCCTTGACGCGCATGCTCTTGTCCGCGACCTGGACGATGCGCTCCTCGATCTTGTTCAGCACGCCCCTGGCCGCGATGACGGCCACGAACGGGCCCTGCGGCGTCTTCTCAATCTGCCGCACCGCGCGCATGACGCTCCTCACCGTGCGCAGGTTCGGCTCGCGCCTCTCCTGCAGTATCTTGTAGATCGTGCTCGGCGAGATGCCGGTCCTGGAGCAGAACTCGTTCACACTCATGTCCAGATCGTTCTCCAACACCGAGCGCAGCGCGTCCCCGAACCCGTCCGGTCCACGCATTATGCCGGCGATGAGATTGTCCACCAACGACATCCTCAACCCTCCTTCCGCACGTACTTTGCGGCGTTCCATCCGGCGACGCATCCCTGGCCCACCGCCTTGGCCAGCTGCCACGGCTCTCCCGTCACATCACCGCAGGCGTAAACGCCGGGGACCTCGGTCTCCATCCTCTCGTTGACCTTGATCATCCCCGACGGATCAGGCAGCAGCCCGAGATCGAACGCCAATTCCACGGACCCCTTCGCACCGAGCTCGATGAAGACACCGTCGACCTCGAGTCTGCTCCCGTCGTCGAGCTCCAGGCCGGTCACGACTTCCTCGCCGATTATCCTCGTCGGCTCGTGCGGCGTGATCAACTTGACGCTCGTCTGCTTCACTTTGTCCAACAGCGGCTCCGCCACCTTCGGCTTCTTAGCTATCCAGGCAACCTCAGAGGCGTACTCAGCGAGCAGGATGGCTGAGGCCGGTGCCGTGCTCTCGTCCCCGATCACCGCCACCTTCTTCCCCTTGAAGAAGCCTGAGTCGCAGGCGGCGCAGTAGCTGACGCCCTTTCCCAAGAGCTCCTTTTCCCCGGGCACGTTGAGCTTCGCCCTCGAGATGCCTAGAGCGAGGATGAGCGCCTTGCAGCGTAGCTCGAGGTCATGGTCCGTTGTTACGAGGAACGAATCGTCCTTCCTCTCTGTCTTGAGGACGTCCTGCTCGAAGAACTGAGCCCCGAATCGCTTCGCCTGCTCCGCGCCGAACGAAAGTACCTGGGCCCCTTCTGTCTTCGGCAGCCCGAGGTAGTTCTCGATGTGCGCTTTGTTCAGACCGCTCTTATCCAGATGTCCAACGACCGCGACGCTGACCTTCTTCCTGGCCACGTGGATCGCCGCCTGCAGCCCAGCTGGCCCGGAGCCGACTATCACTACCTCAAAGTCCACTCGTTCACCCAAGGGGGACATTGAACGACGCCTATTTCCGTGTTTTCCGTCGAGCTTCGCCTCTTCACCAGTCGGACCGGATCATCTCAGGTGACGCGACAGCTCCGCCGCCAGCTGCTCCTTCGGCCTCGCTCCTACGATCCGGTCGGTCAGCTTGCCTTCCTTGAATACGAGCAGGGTCGGGATCGCGCTGATGCGGTAGCGGTTCGGGACGCTCGCGTTCTCGTCGGTGTTGAGCTTGGCGAAGACGACCTTGCCGGTCATCTCGTGCGCCAGCGCCTCGACCACCGGCGCGACCATGCGGCAAGGTCCGCACCAGGGCGCCCAGCAGTCCACCACCACCAGGGAATACTTCATCACGAACTCGTCGAAATTGGAATCTGTCACAGGAATAGGCTCGGTCGGCCAATTCGTCTCGGCTCCTTTGTTCATCTCCGCCATCTTCTTCCTCCTTATCGTTTCAAGCTCATCGTCCATCATGTCACCGCAATCGGTTGTCTTCACCCAAGGCAAAGCCGATTCCCACTCCACGATATCAATCTTCAGCAGGTGTCGGAGCACCTTGTAGAAAAGCATTCCCCCACGAATACGCGCCCTGAGGGGGTGATTCCAGGCTCCGCTGCGTCCCGAAGGCTTTAAAACAGAACATCCCCATTTCCGGACTGGTGATGGCCGATGATGGAGGAAGCTTCTGAGCTCATAGGACTGCAAGTGTACACGCCTACCGGTGTCTTTCTGGGCAACGTGAACAACCTGGTGATAGACCTGGAGAACAAGCGCATCGACGGCCTCTTCGTCGGCGAGACGAACCCGCTGCTGGTCGAGGACTCCAAGGCGGTGAACGTGCCGTTCCGCTGGATCCAGTCGATTGGTGACATAATCCTCCTGAAGTACTTCCCGAAGCGCGTCACGACGCGCAAGGGAGCCGCAGCGCCTGCGGCGAAGAAGTAAGAACGTCGGCCATCGTTCCTCCGTCCATGGCGATCTACGTCGATCCTACCGCGATCCTCATCGGCGATGTGAAACTGGAGGACGGCGTTTCTATCTGGCCATATGCCGTCCTGCGCGGCGATCAGGAGAGGATAGTTGTCGGCGAGGGCACGAACGTGCAGGACACCGCCGTGCTCCATGTCGGCCCCGGCAGGCCGACGATCATCGGGAAGGACTGCAGCATCGGCCACGGGGCGGTGATCAACGGAGCGCTGATCGGCGACCGCTGCATCATCGGAATGAACTCCTCGATCCTCGACGGCGCGGACGTCGGCGAGGAGTGCATCATCGGCGCCAATGCGGTTGTGACTTCCAAGATGACGGTGCCGCCGCGCTCGGTCGTGGTGGGGGTCCCGGGGCGCATCGTGCGCTCGAACGACCAGACCGCCGGAGAAAGGGCGCTGAGCAACGCGCGGGTCTACCAGAAGCTCAGGGACGAGCATCTCGACGGGAAGTATACGCGGCGCACGGTCCCTTGACCGCCTTCGAACGCACTTCCAAGACGAGCGTGTCGATGTCGACGCCGCACGCCTTTGACAGCTCCTTATGCATAGCGCGCATCCTCTGCACCGTCACCTCGTGACCCTTCCGGAGCACCTCATCAGACGCTTCATCGAGCGTCTGGACCCCGTCCGATCCTTTGACCAGGTTGTCCGCGTGACAGACTATCTTCTCCTCGAGCGTCGTCGGCATGTAATCACCGTCGGGCAGCCCCAGCTCCTTCGCCTCCTCCGGCGTGAAGCCGGCGGCGACGTGATGCTGGATCACCTTGACCAGGGGCTCGGGGAGATCCCTCCTCTTGGCGATCTTGACGCCCTCGACGACGTGGAAGAGGCCTTGGGTCCTCGACCTGCCCACGTCGTGCAGCAAGGCCCCGGCGCTCACGAGCTCCAGGTCCGCTCCGCTCCGCATGGCCATCTCCATCGCGATCGAATGGACGGTGCAGACGTGCTCGATGATGCTCCGCTTGCACCCCTCCTCCCTGAGGATCTGGATGCACTCCCTATCACTCGGCATCGCGCTCGACAACGCGCTTCCCCCTCTCGGTCGGCACGACCTTCAGCCTGCCGTCGAATTCATTGCGCAGTCCCTCGCCATTCGTCAGTCGGTCCAGGAAGATCGCCAATGCGGCCACCTCCGAGTGGGGCTGGTTGCCGACAGCGACGTTGAAGTCGGCCTCCTGGTAGACCTCAGGAGGAACCTTCTCCGCTCCCACTACGACGAGCATCGGCTCGTCCGACCTCTCACGGACCTTCGGCATCGCGTCGTCGATGTGCACTCCGTACATCGTCAGATGCACCCTGACCCCTTTGAAGCCGCGGAGCAGCGGCAGCCACTTCACCCCGGTGGTGATCTCGAACTCCCCGCCGAAGCGGTCGACGACGTCGCGGACGCTCTCCTCCAGCTCTGCGTCCTTCGTCGAGACGTAGATCCCCTTCGCGCCGAGCGCCCTGGACGTCAGAGCGACGTGCGTGGTGATGCGCTTGTCCCGCGCCGGGCGATGGCCGAGCCTGAGAACCCGCACATCCTGCATCCGAAAAACCTCATTCCTTTAACCGCTCGATCCGGTGGCCGCGGAAATCGAGCTTCAATGATCGCTTGACCAGCGACTTCAGCATCGTCGCGGTTATTCCGAGCTTCTCTGCCACGTCCCCGGAGAACTTGCCTTCGGTCCCGACGAGCGTCAGTATCTTCTTCTCCAGCGTGGCGAACTCTTTCTCCGGCATCATCGCGGCCGAGAGCACGTCGGAGATCTCGTACACCGGCCAGGATGCGTTGATGTGGAAGGAGTTGTAGTAGGTATGGTAAGCCTTCTCCGGATAATTGCCGCCGGTCGATTGCCACTTCGTCTCGACGAGCTTCATCTTCTCGAAGAACTGGAGCGCCTCCCCGCCCTCCTTCCCGTACTTGTCCTCGACCTCCTTGGAGGTGCGCCATTCGAGCGTAACCTCCTTGAGGACCTCCCTCTTAATCTTGGTATCAACGGCCCGAAGCATCGGAACAAGCTCGGAGGGCTCGTTGATGACCTTTATCCTGTTCATGTAATGCCCTTAATAAGGCTGAGGGACTATAAAACCGTTCGAGGAATGGCAGTAGATGCTGCGAGAGTCGTAACGATTGTGCAGCCACTTTGAAACACCGTGCAGCTGAACACCGTTGATATCGCAAGGTTATTAGCATCCCTTCTCCTTTTTCCCCCGAAATGCCTGTAGTCCACCAATGCTGGGTGTGCGGGAAGCGGCACAAGACGCTGGAAGCGGCGGAGAAGTGCCACAACGGACCGGTCCAATCCATCCAGACGAAGGTGGTCAGGGAGGTCTACAGGGCTCCCTGGGGCAATGCTTTTAGAAAGGCCAAGAAGTGAGCCAGTAGACCGCGGCCATCACCAGCAGCGGCGGTACTATCATCAGGAAATCGTCGTCGAGATACGGAATCCTGACCTTCTCAAGATAGATCGCGACCGCCGTCGCCAAGACCGCCGCTACGATAGCCCGGGCGTCGACGGCTACGGCGAGCGAGAGCGTGGTCAGCACCAGGCCGAAGTAGACGACTATCGGGAGCACCGGGTAGAGGTTCGACTTGTGGTGCCTCAGTTCGCCGATCAACGGGTCCACAAGGCCCATGCCGATGAGCGCAGGTGCAGCGAGCTGGAACGGGAAGAACAGGAAGGCGATGACCATAGCCACCGCGGCCCAGGCGGCGGCGGAGACACGCCTGTACTCGTAGTCGCGGATGCCGATGATGCGCCACTTGGCGCGCAGCCTGAGGAACTCGAGGGCGAGGACGATGATGAGGAAGACGACCAGGCCCTGCTCCCTCGTCAGCCCGCCATCCCAGAGCGGCTCGGGAAGCCAGTAATAGACGAGGAAGAGCGGGGTGCACATGTGCACCAGCCGCCTCAAGACATGGCCGAGGTCGACCATTGCCAGGTATCATCTCCTCGCGTTTACAAAAGCCTGCCTAGGCGAACCCGGCGGTGGCCCACTTCCGGTCCATGGCACGGTAGAAGAAGAGCGTGGAGGCGAGGAGGGCGAAGCAGACCAGGGCGATGCCGAGGGCGGCGTAGAGCGGCGCCCGGTCGAGGCTGAACGAGAGTATCGTGATGCAGACGTCAGGCAGGATCGAGACGGCGGCGAAGCGCGACATGATGCTCGGGCTGAACAGCACCGAGTTCGGGCTGAGACCGGTGAGATAGGCCGTCGCAATCACGGTGTACGCCGAGGTGATATAGAGCACCGGCAGCGCCACCCAAAGCAACCTCGTCTCGCCGTTGGCGAAGGCGATCAGGAGCACGAACGCGGTGGAGACTATCGTGGTCAGGATGAAGAACGAGATCAGCTTGGTCCGGATCATCTTCGGCACGCTCACCGGCAGAGTCTCGTAGTAGTCGAAGGTGTCGAGGTTCGTCAGCCAGGAGTAGAACATGACGCCGAAGGAACCGACCATCGCGGCGAAAAAGACCGTGTTGAAGCCGACCGGGATGTTTAGGCCGTGGTTCACGTACCAGGTTGTGAAGCCCAGGAATACGAGCGGGGCGATGTACGCCAGGAGCATCTTGCTCACCGCGCCGCTGCGCGACATGTCCAGGAAGTCCTTAGCCAGGAGCGAGCGGTAGCCCTTGAAGAACCCCAGCCTCTTGTCGTACTGCGCGTACCGCTCGGTCACCTTGGGGCTGGCGGTCAGCGGCTCGGGCGCGACGAGCATCACCGCGGCGAGGGACATCAAGACCACGAGGATCACGCTTTCGAACAGGTCGGAAGCCGCGGCGCCCATATCGTGGCCGATCGGCGGCACGGAGTCCTGGAAGCCGAGGGAGGGCAGCACTGAGTCGAGCGGATAGAGATGGAAGATGCCATAGCCAAGCAGGATCGCTAGGAACACCGCCAGGATCGCGATGAAGGCGGCGCGGGAGCGCACGTAGACCACCGAGACGAGGAACGAGAACGAGATGCCCAGCAGGAAGGAGAGCGTCACCGCCAGCGCGGTGAGCCCGATCGAGCTCAGATGGTAGGGGACGAAGACATTGGCTGCGAGCACGCCGAGCGTTCCCGGAACGATGATCAGGATGAGGTAGAAGATGATGTCCCGGGCGTAGAGCGCGCCGAACGCCCGGCGGAAGGTGAACGGCAGCAGGAATGGCATGGCGACGATGAAGTTCGCCCTGCCCGCCCTCCTCTCCACCAGGGCCTGGCCGAGGAAGCCGAAGGCGCCGACGCTCAGGCCGTAGACGAAGACGCCGCCGTTGACCAAGAGCAGGAGCTCGGTGATGCTCATGCTCCCCTGCATCGCCGGCAGCGTGGCTGCCATGAAGAAGGCGATGAGGGCGACGTAGAGAGGGAGGGAGTAGAAGACCCTGGACGATGAGTAAGAGACGTGGAGGCGGTACTCCTCCTTCAGCATCAGCTTAAGCAGGTCGAACATCGTTTCCCCCGACCAGCCGCATGAACAGCGACTCGAGGTCCTCGCCCCGCGCCTTCATCTCCTCCATCGTCTCCCTCGCGACGATCTTTCCGCGGTGCAGGATGACGACCTCTTGGCAGAGGCGCTGCGAGATCTCGAGGATGTGGGAGTTGAGGAAGATGGTGCGCCCCTCGGAGCGCAGCGCCATGAGGTACTCGCGCAGCTTCCTCTGGTAGATCGGGTCGAGGTTGATGAACGGCTCGTCGAGGAAGAGGAGCCTGGGCTCGTGGATGAACGCGCTGGCGAGCATCACCTTCTGCCTCATTCCCTTGGACAGGTCCCGGCAGAGAGTGCTCCTCGATTCCTGCAGCTCGAAGAAGTCGAGCCATCGGTCGACCTTCTTCTCCAGGTCCTGGACGTCCCTCAGCCTGCCGGAGAACCAGAGGAACTCGGAAGACGTGAGGTAGCTCGGCGGGCTCTCCACCTCCGGGACGATGCCGACGAGCTTCTTGATCTCGATGCCCTGGGTGCGGCAGTCGAGGCCGAGCACCTTCGCCTCGCCCGCCGAGGGTTGGATCTGGCCAGTGAGAATCCTCAGAAGAGTGGACTTGCCGGCGCCATTCGGTCCGAAGCAGCCGAAGAACGTGCCCTCCTTCACCGTCAGGGAGACGCCGTCGAGCGCCAGCTTCTCGCCGTAGCGCTTGACCAGACCATCGACGGCAATGACGTCCATCAGACCTTCGGCATGCCTGACCCGATTACTAAACCCTTGCACTCGGCTATCGGCGGAGCCACTTCCGCCAGACCGCGGACGGGCGCACTGAACCTATTTATCGCGCCTAGGGGTTCACCTGGCGATCAACATGCGGGCCGCCGTGATCCTCGACCTCGACGACGTGAGGTTCATCGAGCCGAACTACGAGCGGCTCGCCGACAACAGCTACACGGCCAAGCTGAACACCACGAAGGCGGAGGCTGCGCGGATGCTGATCTCCGAGGACGAATGGCCGCTCGCCGTCGCCCTCAAGACGGTTTCCGGCTGGATCGCAGGCTCGTTCATCCTGCGCAAGCCGAACGAGGCGGTAATCGAGAAGGTGGAGTCGCTCGACGGAGAGGTCCTGCAGGACGAGAGGACGGAGTGGGAGGCGGCGGTGAGGGAGTACTACTCGCTGGAGCTGCTGGCGATCATGCAGCCGGCGGTGGAGGACTTCAATCCGGAGAGGATGAAGAGCCTCGCCAACCTGATCACCGAGAGGTGGGGACAGGCGGAGGGCGAGGCGTGCCTGGACGCCTGCTGCGGTTCCGGCGCGGGCTCGGCGGCGCTCCGTTCGCTCGGAATGGTCCCAATGGCCTATGACAACGACCCGGCGCTGCTCTCGCTCGGGCTCAGGGCCGGCAGGCTGCTGCCCGAGGACACCGTCTGCATCGACGGCCTGAAGGCAGGCAAGCTCCTGCGCCCATCGCACTTCGGCCTGATGCTGATGGCAGGGGAGGTCCACCCACACAACCAGATCATCTGGAAGCTGCTAGTGGAGGAGCTCCTCTCGCTCACTAGGAACACGCTCATCACGACCGGGACGGAGCGCGAGGCAAGGCTCATCGCCGACTGGGTCAAGGCCAAGGGAAGGAAAGTCGAGGTGCTCGAGAACAAGCGCGAGGCCTTCTACGACAACTGGGTCTGCGACGTTAGAAAGGCGTAGTCCAAACAGGTTTGGCCGGACCGTCCAGTGTCTCCCGCGGGCCGGGGCAACGCATTTAAAAGTGAAATGATATCACGTAGCTAGGTGGAGTCAGGGGTGACAGGTTGAAGGGCAGCAGCATTCTGACAAGTAAGCTGGAAAGCGAGATCGATCTCCTCGACCGTCACGTCACGATGCTCAAGGTGATCAAGGAGCATGAACCGATCGGCATCATAAGCCTGTCGCAGCTGACAAAGATCGAGCAGCACAAGGTCCGCTACTCGCTCCGCATCCTCGAGCACGAGGGACTGATCGCCCCGTCCCCCAAGGGAGCGGTGACCACGGAAAGGGCGAAGCTCTTCTTCAACGACCTGAAGTACATCCTAGACGGGATGGACCAGAAGATAAGGTCGATCCGGGAGAATCTGGATACGCCTGCCCCGCTCAAGGAAAATCATTAATAGACGGCGTTCGTTGTACGCCCGACGCCGTCGTAGCTCAGTCGGTAGAGCGTGTGACTGTTATTCCCTGGATTTCGCGGGGAGCGGTCATCACAAGGTCAGCGGTTCGATCCCGCTCGACGGCGCCTTCCTATCACTCCTCGTCTCACCGAAGGACATGAATCATTTAGGACGGCAATTCAGTTATGATTGTTTGCGAGTCGGAGCTTTCCAAACCTTAATGCGTGTGGCCATCCGGTCTCTACACTCACCATCGGCGCTTCATCGGGGACTTTCTAAATGCTGGCTATAGAGGTCGATCACCTTTCGAAGAAGTTCGTCGAGGTCCAGGCGCTCTCCGACATCAGCTTCACGGTGGAGGAGGGCGAGACGTTCGGCTTCCTCGGCCCTAACGGCGCGGGCAAGACGACCACGATCCGCATCCTGACCGGCATATCACCGCCGACATCAGGGTCAGCGAAGGTCTTCGGCCGGGACATCGTCAAGGAGACGATCGCCGCCAGGAGAACGATGGGCATAGTCTCGGAGAACTCGAACGTCTACGATGACCTGAGCGCCTGGCGCAACATGATGTTGTCCGCCCAGCTCTATGGCATCGGAAAGGCCACGAGAGAGAAAAGGGGGAGGGAACTGCTCGAGCTGTTCGGCCTCTGGGAGCGGAAGGACAGCAAGGCGCGCGGCTTCTCAAAGGGAATGAAGCGTCGCTTGACGATCGCCATGGGGCTGATCAATGATCCCCGGCTGCTGTTCCTGGACGAGCCGACCTCCGGGCTCGACGTCCAGTCCAACCTGATCATCCGGGACGTGATCCGCGACCTGGGCTCGAAGGGCGTCACCGTCTTCCTCACCACGCACAACATCGAGGAGGCGAACTTGGCCTGCGATCGGGTTGCTATCATCAACAAGGGGCGGATCGCCGCGATCGACTCGCCGGAGAGGCTCAAGGGAACAATCCAGAGCGTGCAGTCGGTCGAGGTGGCCTTCGCCAATCCGGACCCGAGCATCGCGGACAAGCTGAGGTCGATCACTGGCATCAGCGAGGTAAGGAAGGAGGGGGACAAGTTCCGCCTCTTCACCGAGGACCCGCCATCGGTCATAGCACAGGTCACCGAACTCGCGAAGAACGAAGGGAACCGCATCGTCAGCCTGAACACCTACGGCCCGAGCCTGGAGGACGTCTTCATCAAGCTCACTGGGCTCGAGGTCCGGACGAAGGGGGTGAAGGCGATTGACTGACGGCGACTGGATGGCTCAGATGAGGATGGAGATCGGAGCGGCCTGGGCCATCGCGAAGAAGGACATGTACATCTACTACCTCAGGCCGAACATCATCGTCTCCGGCCTGCTCTTCCCGCTATTCATGTTCCTGGCGTTCTCGATCGGCAACACCTCGGGCGCCTCGATCCTGATGGCCGGCCTGATCGCGATCACGATCCTCTTCTCCGCCTCGTCCATCGAACCGGTGTCGGTGCCGATCGAGCGGAGGACCAAGACGTACGACCGCCTGCTCTCCGCCCCGATCTCGCTCAACGCGCTCGTCGTCGGCGAGAGCCTGAGCGGCTTCATCTATAGCCTGGCCATCGCCATGGCCCCGTTCATCGCCGGCCTGCTGATCTTCGGCACGCCGATCAACAACGTGGTCTCGCTGGTGGTGGGGCTGATGCTGACCGCCTTCTGCATCGCCTCGATGGGCACCCTATTCGCCTCCTATCCAACGGAGAGCCCGGGGGACATCATGTCAATGTTGAACGTCGTGCGCCTGCCTCTCCTCTTCATCTCTGGCATCTTCATCCCGCTCTCGGCCATTCCGCCGGCGGCGCAGTTCGTCACATACTTCTCGCCGCTGACCTACGGCTACGACCTGATCCTGGGCGGATACACGGGCTCGTCGCATTACAACCCGTTCTTCGATATCATAATGCTCTTCGTCTTCATCGTCTTCTTCCAGCTGCTGGCAGACCGGCTGTACAAGAGATACTCGACCTGATGCGGAGCTAGGGCCTCTTGCCGATGGTGCGCGCCATGAAGAAGAACGCGACGAAGGCGATGACGATCACGATGACCGGGACGGTGAGGGCCCAGAACGCCGTCGACCCTCCGCTGAGGATTCCCGAAGCGAAACCCATGACGTAACCGACGACCAGGCCGATGATGAACAGGTAGACCGTCGGCGCCCACCTGTCCCACTTGGCTATCTCTTCGCTAGTCACGGTGTGCCTCAGGATTGAGAAAGGGCAATCGCGAAATCTTATATGTATCTCACCGTCTGCCTCGCCCTCCATGCGGGCCAAGTGTCCCAAGTGCGGAGCCGTCTTCGAATGGGTGTGGCAGCCGACCCTGGTCCACGCCGGGTCGACCAAGTACATGAAGTGCCCGGCCTGCGGCAAGAGGAGCTGGATCCAGACCGGCGTGCAGGACGAATTGACCTGGCCGAAGGAAGACAGCGGCCAGGACAGACCTGCCCCCTAGTCCGCCTAGCGCTTCTCGAAGAACCCCGCTTCTTCCATGTACCGGTGGGCCAGGACGTTGCTCGGCCCGTCCCCCCTGGCGACGTTCACCGAGACCTTGTCTCCCACGGCCTTCGAGACCCGCGCGACGCCCCTGTTCGTGAAGCCGGGGCAGAGCAGGAACGACTGCACGCCCGCCTCGCTCGCGAGCTTCCGGCAGTACCTCACCGCCTCGTCCTCGTCCCTTACAAGGACCGTCGTCAGCTGGTAGCTCGATGTCTCGAGGACGTTCCAATGCCTCCTTGGAACGGCGTCCGGCGCCATCGCGATCACCGCCGCCTTGAACTTCTTGCCGACCATGGATATCAGACAAACGAGAAGCTACATCAACCTGCCTAGGTCCGCTCTTGAGACATGGACGAATCGTCCAGACGCCTCGTTCCTAAGAGGGATGTATCTCCCGTTACGTCCACCGCTCGAAGAGAAGAACATGAGAGCGGAGAAGTTGGCTTACATCCTCGTGACCCTGCTGTGGTTCGGGATCCAGGTCATGCAGTGGATTTGAAGGGCATGGAACGAGCGCCGCTACGAGAAGAAGCCGGTGAACTGCAGCCCCTTCGTGGAGATGGAAAGCGAGACGTCGTGCATCTTGTCCATGTCTTCCTTGATGACGTGAAGATGCATCTCGCCCTCGACCTCCATCAACGTCTTCTTGCCTTCGGCCTTCACGTCGTCGCCCCTGGAGCCAGGCGGCACCGGCTTGCCGTCCATCCGCACCTCGATGACCGCCTTCTCCTTCGTCCGCATGGCGACCGCTAAAGACCTGCCCTCGTACCGGAGCATCAACATGTCCCTCTTGCGACTCGTGTGCTCGGCGTAGTCGTCCCCGAGGTACCAGTTGCCTTCGAGCTCGAACTCCCCCAGAAGGGGCCGGAGCTCTTCGGCCGATCCTATCTTCTTGAGCAGGTAGAAGATGTCTGTCTCGACCTCCTCCTCGATGTTCGACCCGGCGTGTGTGTGTCGGATCAGGCCCTTCTCATCGATGATGTGGACCTGCCCCCAGAACTGGTTCGCGAACGATTTCCAGACCTTCATCTCATTATCCAGGACGACGGGGAAGTCGATCTCTAGCCCCTTCAACGCCCGCTCCACCACCGTCTTCTCCCGGTCGTGCTCGTACTTCGGGACGTGGACGCCGACTATCGCCAGCTCGTCCTTATGGCGAAGCGAGTAGTAGCGCAGGAGCGGCAGCGCGGTGAGAGAGGATGGCTCTCCGATCGAGAAGAAGTAGACGAGGCAGACCTTGCCCCTGAGCTTCTCCTTGGTCTGGGCTGGCCCCGCAAGCCAGACGTCTCCTTTGATTGCCGGGGCCTTCCTGAAGTTAACGGCCTTCATTTCAGGGGGAGTACGTATTCAGAGATATGAATAGTGTCGCAGCGGACGCCTCACGACGGAGCCTTCGCAAGCGAGCTCGTCATCAGCTCAGCGAGTCCCAGGGCGGCCCTGCCCCTCGAGGTGATCGAATAGAGCCTCCTTCCCTTGACGGTCGTGACGAGCTCTGCGTCCCTCAAGACCCTGACGTGAAACTGGAGATGCCCGGTGCGGATCCCCAACCTCCGTGCCAGCTCCGACAGCGAAAGATCTTCGCCCGCGAGCGCCCTGAGCGCCTCGAGCCTCCGGGCATTTGCCAGCGGGGCCAGCGCTAGCTCCATGCCCTCTGGAGAGGGATGATCGTTCGATGACATCGCCGCCTCCTCGACGCCGTCCTCTCGCAGCCTCGCCCGGACCCGCTCGTAGACGTCGAGTACGATCCTCACCTGATTCACCGTCTGCACCCCGGCCTTGCTGCATGCGTCGTCCTGGCAGACCGAGTCCTCGCCGCAGAGCGCCTTCTCAAGAAGCTGGAGCACCGACCGCGCGGACTCGAGGTCGTCGCGCCTGAGGTCCTCGGCCAGCATGTCCACCGCCTCCCTCATCTTGATCGAGCAGGCGGACCTCATCTGACAATCGGCCGCTCCCTGGACGTTGGAGAGGTGATCATCCAGCGACCTTACGCCTTCCTCGCCCGTGGCCAGCGCCAGCTCGTCGACGAAGGCCTGACGGAAATCCTCGTACCTCATCGAGACGAGCTGGCCGCCCATCTGCCCAATGTCCTCGCGGAGCGACCTCAGCTCCCGGAGCACCGCGTCCTGCGCCATTGAATAGAAAAATATGCATCGGTAATATTTATCTATTACTGAGCACTCTATTGACGTCGGTGCAACAATGGTCGCAATCCCAGCTGAAGTGATTGAAGCCGTGAACAATCCGAAGGCCGCCAAGGTCCTGGCGACGGTCAAAGAGGACGGCAGCCCGCATGTCATCAGCGTCGGCAGCATCATAGCGCCGAACCCGAACACGATCGCGTTCGGAGCGATCCTGATGAAGGAGACGAGCAAGAACCTCGAGGCGATGAAGAAGAGCAAGAAGGACGCGGTCGTCCTGGTGACGGTGGAGATGAAGTCCTACCAGATCCGCGGAAAGGTCAAGGACAAGGTCACGTCCGGGCCGCTCTTCGACAAGATGAACGAGAACCTGAAGAAGATCGGGCTGCAGGCCGGGGTCGTCTGGACACTGGAGCCGACCGAGGTCTGGAACCAGAGCGCGTCCTACGAGGCCGGCAAGAAGATGGTCTGAAACCCTTCGACAAACCACTTCTCTCACCGTTTTTCCGAGTCTCGGTCAGCGAGCGAATGTGCCGCCGCCGTTCCTACCATCGACGATCGACTGGACGTCCCTGCGGCCATAGAACTTGAATCCGCCCCTCACCTGGCCGTGGAGCATCAGGTTCACCCTCCGGCAGGCTCTCTTCGGCTCGTATCCGTTCTCCAGGACCAGGTAGTAGAAGTTGCTGAACCAGAGCGCCGCGGTGGAGAACCAGACATCGTCCCTCGGGGCGACCACGGCGTCGGCGCCGGTGTGCTCGATCATCTCGGCCACGAACTCCTTCCGACCGGTCTTGCAGGCTGAGAGGGTGAGGACCCGCCCCTTGAAGCAACCCTCCCTCAGGTCGCCCGGGTAGAGGTAGCCACGGGGCAGCTCTAGCGCGCCGAGTTCCGGCTTCCCGTGGGCGGAGAGGTGCACGAAGCCGTAGCGGGAGATGTCCTTCTTCTGCTCGATGTAGTTCACCAGCTGGCTCTTGCCCTTGACGCGGTAGTATGCGACCCGGTCCCGGTCGTTCTCGAATATCAAGTCGAGGAAGTGGCGGAGCATCTTGCCCTCGTTGAACTTCTGCGACTGGGGGATGCATTCGATGACGAGCACCCGCCTGCGCCTCGACATGTCTCAGATGATGAGGGGGTCATGTCTTGAAAGGTACCGCGGCGTATGGAATCTTCGCGACGTTCCCGTTCGCGAGGAGGTTCGCCTCAACCGCCCTGCGACGGGCATACAATGAATAGCGGCGACGGCCTCGGTGGAACGGTGAGATGATGAGGGCCGAGGACGCGGTCGAACATCTGGTGAAGAGCGGATACAAGGCGAGTTGCCTGCCGGTCTCTAGGCTGAAGGACGCGAGGAACGATCTGGAGGCGCTGCTGTCGAGCGGCGCCCTCGTCGGCTCGTTCTACGAGATGCACCTATCTCACTTCGCCTGGGACCGCCCAAAAGACTTCCCGGAGGCGGAGTCGGTGATCGTCGTCTCGCTGGCACAGCCGATGGTCCGAACATCGTTCGCGATCGACGGCGAGAAGATCGAGGCGCTTGTACCCCCTACCTACGCAGGCTCCAAGAAGATGATCGACGAGGCGAAGGCCAAGCTCGAGACGTTCTCGCCCGGGCACAGGTTCGAGTTCGCAAGGCTGCCGATGAAGACCCTCGCCACCAGATCCGGCCTGGCTCGATACGGTCGCAACAACATCACCTACGTGGACGGATTCGGCTCGTTCCAGAGGCTCACCGTTTTCCTGACGGACCTGGAATGCGCCTCCGACCACTGGAGCGAGAAGAGGATGCTCGAACGCTGCGAGAAGTGCACGACCTGCGTCAAGATGTGCCCGACGCGGTCGATCTCGACGGAGCGGTTCCTGATCCACGCGGAGACGTGCCTGACGAACCTGAACGAGATGGAAGCAGACAAGCCGTTCCCTTCGTACGTCAGGCCGGAGATGCACAACGCGATCGTCGGATGCATGGTCTGCCAGATGAAGTGCCCCGAGGACAGGAAGTTCGTCGGGTTCATCGAGGACAGGCGGGGATTCAATGAGGAAGAGACGCGATATCTCATGAAGGGCGATTTCTCCGACGAGAGGAAGGCGAAGGAGATGGAGGAGAAGCTCACCGAGGTCGGGATCGACCTGAGCATCTTCCCGAGGAACCTGGTCGCACTTGTCGAGAGCGAGAAGCGCAGAGCCACCTAGAGTATCACCGCACAGCTTCCCGTGCCAGGCAGCGTTCCCCTGACTGGCAATCTTTATATTTCGACCAATCTTAACGAGGGCTGTTCCGAAGGGTCCGTAGCTTAGTCCGGTGGAGCGATCGGCTCATATTTTGCCCATCAAATGAAAATGGGCGATGAGAGACCGATTGGTCGTCGGTTCAAATCCGACCGGGCCCACTCAAATCATATGCTGGTAGCGTTCTTATCTTCGCTGACGCCTAGAGATGTTCAATCAAGGTCTCCCTTAAGCCATTGATACCAGACGTCGCGATTGCGGTAACACTCATGGAGCTTCCATCGCCACAACTCGATCAACAAGTGCCCGGGCCAGTCGCTGCGAGGAAAGGAGTTTCACCAAGTTCCTCTCATCGCGTGTCACGGAGACCTTGGGATCCCTTTCCGTCCACGAATCGATGATTTCCGCGGTCATCTCGGGATGGAACTGAGTGCCCAGATAGCGAGGTCCCACGTATGCCTGACAAAGATCTTCCGGACCGCCCCGGACGAGCAGGGACGCTCCCGGGGGTGTCTCGAAGTAGTCCTCATGCCACTCAAAGACCCACGCTGGGCCGGTCGGTGCCCGAACGGCTGTCCAGCCATATTCGCGGTGCCGCAGGTGCTTGACTTGGCCTCCCAAAGCGAGCGTGATCAGCTCGCCGCCGGCACATACGCCCATGACTGGTTTGTGGTTATGGAGGTGCGCCTTGATGACGGCGATCTCGTCCTCATACCAAGGCATCTCTCGGACGGGACCATCGTAGCCCATGATGATCAGGAACCGTGCGGCCACCTCCTCGGGTATTTCATCCTTGTGGGCCATCACGGTCTTGGTGGCGATGCCCTTATCCCGGAACAGCAGCGTGAGGTACCCGGAGCCGCCCCCTGCCTGATGCTCGACAAAGACAGCTGGGGCGGTCACAGCTTCTACTCCTCCTCTTCAACTTCCTCAAGCGATAGAGCGATACAAACGGTCATGTTAGATCCTGCATGTTCCACTCCGCAATTCGATATACGCCAGTGTCCGTAAATAAGGATGATGTCGTTAATACTATCTAATTAGATAATGATGAATCGAATGAGAAGGGATGCGGTGAGGTGCGACTAGGAAGGTTCACTTCCCGGTATCTAGATCCTACAGCTAGGCGGTGCGGAGCTCCCCCGGCCGCAAGCGCGGGAAAGCGGCATTCTGAATATGCCATTAAATAACGAAGTCGCTTCGCTGATTGTTCCTCTCTGAAGCATTCAGGTATTTCCGTCCTCAGGGCTTCTTAACGCAAGATGTCTCTGAGCTCTTCAGGATGAGGATTGAGTATCCCATTGCGGCTCTTTGCGAACAGAATCTCCGTTACGACGATCTTAGAGAAGTATCCCTCGAACAGTTTCTTGAACAGCTCAAAGAGCCTCGTAAGGTTCTTTTGCTCGTCGACCACAACAGTGAAGGCCCAATCATATTGCCCACTGAGATAATAGCCATCTAGTATCGTTGCTTCGATGCCTCGCTCTCTTGCCTCTTCAATGAGCGTGGTGCCCAGGATCAATTCAATAAAATGATCGTCAGCCGCTTTTGACGACCTCTCGCACAGAACCAAGTAGGGTCTCTTCCCAAACTTCAACGGATCGATGATGACTGAATGACCGAGAATGGTGCCGTTCTCTTCCAGATGGCTTAGTACCTTCCATACCTTCCTTCTAGATATTCCGCTCTTCTCAGCGATCTGAGTTGCATCCAAGCTAGGATTCTCTAGCAGCTCGTTCACGATTCGCGTCTCGTCCGCGTGGTTTTGCTTTCTCGATGTTTTCGGCATGATCGTACACCTGCCCTTCGACAATGTCATCTTGCTGCATGCTATTATGCAGTGTAATACCTTAAATCTATCGTTTTAGAGTATTCGATACCAAAAAGTATATGGGAAATGAGCGCTTACGTCATCTCTAGCCCAAATTCGGAGAATTTGAGGCATTGAAAAAAAAAGGTGGTAGAAATGCAAGAAACCAAAACGGAAAAGATGGAGACAGCAACGCGAGAGTCAGAGAGTGTGCAGACTATCTATTGGGGATACCTTGAATCGAAGGACGTCCTTGATACCAACGGTGAGTACGTAGGTGTCCTAAGAGGCATCCTGATCGCTGACAACTGGACGATTCCTGAGGTCGTGATCGAGGTTAATGAGGACGTATTGGATGAGATGGGCGTCGAGACGCCGCTATTCAGCGATGCTCTGGTGAACCTCCCGTCCAGGTATGTTCGAAACGGGAGCGACGTTGTTCAGCTCACTGAGAACGTTGCCTCGCTGAAGGAGGCTGCCAAACCGTACTTCTTGACCAAGAAGCAGGCCAAGGCTAGAGCCCAAGAGGCTGAGAAGCAGGCCGTTACAAAGGTCAAGGAAGCCAGAGAAAAGGCGAGAGCGGACGCACATCAGATGAGTGAAAAGACAAAGAAGGCAGTGCAGGAGGCTAGGGAGAAGGCGAAGGCCGACGCTCATCAGATGAGTGAGAAGGCAAAGAAGGCAGCGCAGGAAGCCAGGGAGAAGGCGAAGGCCGACGCTCATCAGGCGAATGAAAAGGCGAAGACGACCTTGCAAGAGACCAAAGAGAAAGTGAAAGAGAAGATGCAGGAAGCAAGAGAGAAGAACTAAGCGACGAAAAGGTGAGGATCGGAGACACCAGTCTTCAGTGAGGTGAAAAGATGCAAGAATCTCCGTCCCAGACAAAGAGGCTGATCCCGCTTCACTGGGGCTACCTGAAGTCAAAGGACGTGCACACCAAAGATGGAGTCGTTGCAGGGAACGTGAGGGGCGTTTTGATTGATCCGGAGAATCGGACGGCTCCTCAACTCATAC
>JBEKAR010000011.1:0-20089 GCA_050015815.1 Methanomassiliicoccales archaeon
GGAGACGAACGCATAGTACACCTCCTCCGGCGCCCTCGTCTCGCCTAGTATCTTGAGCGCGGCGGCCAGGTGGGCCTGCCCGAGCTTCTGGTCCTCGCCCAGGACGTTGATCGCCACCTCCGCCCGGCGGAACTTGTCGAGGTGGTAGGCCATGTCCCTGGTCGTGTAGAGCGTCGTTCCGTCGCTGCGGGTGAAGAAGAACTTCGTGTCCCGTCCATGGATGCCGAACTCGGTGAGGTCGAGATAGAACGCGCCCTCCTCCTCGTGGCAATAGGGCGTCGCCTTCAGCCTGTCCACCACGCTCTTCGCTTCCCCGTTGAGGATGAACTGCGACTCCCAGACGTAGCCGTCCAGGGATATGCTGATGCGCGATAGCGACTCCTTGATGCCCGATAGCATCCGGTCGGTCGTGCGCCTAACCCGTTCGATGACGTCCTCGTCGCCCGCCTCGAAGCGGCGGAGCATCTCCGCGATCGCCTCCTGCACCTTCGGGTCCGACTCGAGCAGATTGTTCGCTCTCTGGTAGTATCCGACGAGCTGATGGTCCTCCTTCTTCCTCTCCGCGGGAGGCACCTCGGACTCTGGGATGTTCTCCAGCCCCCAGGTGAGGAGCACGACCTGCTTCCCGACGTCGTTCACCAGATACTCGGTGGTGACGTCGTAGCCGCAGGCCCTCATGCAGCGCGCGAGCGTGTCGCCTATCAAAGGGTTCCTCGCCCTGCCTACGTGGATCGGGCCGGTCGGGTTGACGGAGGTATGCTCCAGAAGCACCCTGACGCTCCTCCTCTCCCCCTTGCCGTAATCCTGCCTCTGCTCCAGGATCGCCTTCAGGGTGCTCTCAGCCAGGCCGTTCTGGTCGATGCGCACGTTCATGTAGCCCTTGTCGGCGAAGACCCTCTCCACCATCGGCGAGGGCCTGAACTTCGCTGCGAGCTCCTCGGCGATGATCACGGGGGCCTTGTGGAGTTGTTTGGCCAACGGAAAGCAGGGGAACGCGAAGTCCGCCCCGATGTCCTTGTCCGGCCTCTCCATCTCGAGCTGTGCTGTGACCCCCGTCTCCCTCAGCGCCTCGGCCAGGAGCTTTCTGACCTCGATCTCGTACGGCTGGTAGGGATCCATCAAGTGGCCACCTTGTAGCGGAGTATCGCGGCGATGCCGCCGAACGCCTTCATCAGCATCTCACCCTCCTCCGAGTCGACGGAGATGAGCTCGATCTTTCCGCCAGTCCTCTCCACCTCGTCGTAGAAATCGTCAACAAGATCCTTGCCGTCGTCGACGACGGTCAGACCACCGCAGGCGGGGCAGCGTATCGCGTCGGGCTTCTTGTCCGACGTCACGGTCTGCTTCCAGCCACAGTTGGCGCACTCCATGGTAAAGCGCTTCTTCTTCAGTCCCTCGGAGAGGAGCAGCGTGTCTACCGCCCCCATTTCCAGGACCTGCCTGACCTGCTCCTCGCCGTAGGTTGCCAGTCCGCCGTCCTGTTTCCTGATCTCTTCTAGGAGGCGAGCGACAAGGCGCTTCTCCCTCGAGAGGTCCAGATCGACCAGCTTGTCCTTCGCCCTCTCGACGAGCTCCTTCAGCCCATACTCGTCCGTGTAGCCCGTGTCGAACGTGTCCAGGACCTTCTTCTGCAGCTCGTGATGCAGGTATCCCTGTGAAACGAAGAAGTTCTTCGTCGCCCCGGGCCCGCCGACGAGTATGCCCTGGAGGTCCGTTCGGTTGAGGAACGCCTCGGTCGCGGTGTCAGCGATCTTCTTGTAGAACTCGTTCGCCGCAATCTCGATCAGGCGCTCGAACCTCTGGGCCGACTGACCTCCCATCCGGTGCTTGCTCGGCACGAGCGACTGGATGTTCCTGATGACCTGGATCCTCTTACCGCTAAGGACGCCCAGGGTCGCCTCGCTCCGGTCGATCACAATCAGGCCGAACGCCTTCTTCTCCAGGAGCATCGAGGTGAGCGGCTCGAGAAAGAACTCGGAATCGCAGCGGTAGATGAAAGTGGTGATCGGCTCGGGAGGCTCGAGGACGTACTGAACCATGCGGCTAAGGTCGCCAACCGTCGCCACCTCTCCGACGAAGAAGACGACGCCGTTCGCCGGCGGCTCCTTGAAGTATTTCAGCCTGGCAAGGATCGACTGGATGGCTCCCTGCACCGCCTTGCGGGTGCCCTGCGACTTGATGTTCGAGGACTGGGAGTACTCTCCCCTCAGGTATGCCGCCGCGTCGTAGATCTGCTTCTCTGGCGGGACGTAGAGGGAGATGAGTTCGGTGCCCCTCCCCTTCAAGTTGCGGACCTCCTCCAGTGACCTCTTGAAGTCGTACTTCTGTCGGTCGGTGAGGGTCTCGCCTATCTTCGCCATTGCCAGTCAACCCATGGTTTTTATCTCCCTAATCAATTGGCGTTATAAATCTGTTGGTGTGGTCGATGGAACGGGTCATGGTTTCGCTGGGTGGATCGGTGCTCGTGCCGGACGAACAGGATGCAGTCTTCCTGAGGCAGCTCGCCGCGCTCGTACGCCAACTGTCCTCGGAGTACTCGCTAATCCTCGTCTGTGGCGGAGGCAGGATTGCCAGATACTACATCACGCAGTCGAGGGAGCTAGGAGCGAGCAGAGACCAGCTCGATGAATTGGGCATAGAAGTGACCCGATTGAACGCCAGGATGCTCCAGCTTGCCGTCGGGAGCCGTGCCTCCGGCGGGCTTCCTCGAACAGTGGAGGAAGCGGCGAAGGCGGTCGAGAGCGGCAAGGTGGTCGTGATGGGCGGCACCTCGCCCGGTCATACGACGGACGCGGTCTCGGCGATGGTCGCGGAGGCGGTCGGGGCGAAGAGGATAGTGAACGCCACATCTGTCGATGCAGCTTACACCGCCGATCCCAAGGCACACCGGGACGCGAAAAGGTTCGCGACGATGACGCACCAGGAGCTCTACGATCTGGTCAATAAGGGGCTGCACTCCGCCGGACCGTCTGACATATTCGACCGGATCGGGGCGGAGGTGGCGATGAGGGCGAACATCCCCCTCGTGATCGTCCAGGGCCGTGACCTCAAGGAGCTGGAACGCGCCATCCGCGGCGAAAAGGTCAAAGGCACGCTCGTCGTTAACTAATCCAGCCCCAAGGAGATGCGGGGCTTCGACAGAAGGGATGCATCTGGAAGGATCGAGGAAAGCAGCGAAGCGTAAGGGTCCGAACTGGGAAGGCGTGGTCAGGCACAAGACGCCCCCCGGGGTCATCGTCGGCATCCTCTTCTGCATCATCGGAGGAGCGCTCCTCGCGACCGCGTTCGTCCTGCCCTGGGCTGAGCTATTCGACCCCGTCTCGGGGGCTCTGACCAAGACGTACTACGCCCACGACCTTCTGAACTACCTCTCGAGCTTCTACGGCACGAACTACAAGTTCCTCATCGCCTACGTGATACCGCTCGCCGGCATAGTGTGCGCCGTCCTTTCGGCGATGGAGCTGCTCGGTGAAAGGGGGAACCAGAGGCTGCGCCGCTTCTCGCCGCCGGCGGCGCTGATGTCCGCGCTCGTGGCATTGATCTGCACGATACTGACGGTGTTCTTCATCGACTCCGACGTTTTCGCCTCGACGACCGACCGCGCGATGTTCGGTTCGGCGGCTTTCGTCACGGTGTTCGGGTCGGTCTTTGCGCTGTCCGGTGGCCTGGTAATGATGGGCGATTTCCGACACCGCACGCGCGTTGGAGCGGGGTTCAAGGCGGCGTCAGGCAACAAGGAGATCAAGGCTGCTTTGCGCCCTACCGGGAGCTTCGGCAGGATGGCGAGAAAGAAGAAGGCGGAGGACGAGGAGCTGAAGGGAGAAGTGCTTGCGACAGAGGTAGAGGAGAGCGACATGTCGGAACCATCCGTTTCCACATGCCCCAATTGCAGCTCGCCGGTCATGGACAACTGGAAGGTCTGCCCTATCTGCGGCACCGGGCTCGAATGATCAATGCGGCAGGTCCTCGAGGTCGTCGCTGTCGACCACTTGTGTCCCGAGAGATGATGCGAGCTCCTTGATGTGGGTCGCCCTCGAGCGGCTCATCGACTTCTTGTGGATGTAGACATAGCTCGCGCCTGCTGTCGCGTCAAGGGCTTTCTCCATCAAGCTCTTGAGCTCATCATCGCTGGCGTGGTCGCAGACGTAACCCGGGATCATATGGCCGAATGAGACTTTCTTCGTCGTGACGAGCTCCGAGAAGCGCGGTGCGTAGTGCCCTCCCCCAACGCCTATCGCTTTCGGCGCTTCCATGACCTCGGTCTCAATCAGGGTCGCTGCGATCGCCTCCGCAGCTTTGACGTGGCCCCAGTCGCCCTCGGCGCTCCCTATCTCAATATACATCGTCGGTGTGGTGAGGAGCGGTCCGTGATGCGTCACCTCGAACGAGACCTGAAACCCTAGGCCCCGTGCGTTCCTTTGCAGGGTGCGCAAGCAGCTCGTCATCATGTCCGGTGACGAGGGCACGAGGGCGCCTTCCTTGCCTCCGAACTCGGCCTTGCCGAAGTTGCCGATCGGGTGGACGGTGAGGGTAGGTATTCCTGAGGCTGCACGATGCCTGGAAAGGAAGACGATGCTCTCGACGTCTATGCCGAGCCCATCCGCCATATCCTTGTCGAGCCCGTCGGCATTGAGGTGCAATCCGGGGATCGTGACCAGGGCGATGTTCTGCCTTACCTTGACCTCGTTGCCGCGGAACTCGCCTTTCGGCTTCCATTGGTAAAGTTCTAGGAGCCTTTCGCGGATGTTCACGCTCGCGACGTCGTCGAGACTGCAGACGAAGAGGCGCATGCGCTCATAACCGAGGGCGTCGGGGTTAAAGCTTTGTCATCCACGAATGAGGAATCGAGCCAGATTTCCACCACCCCCTTAGGTTATATCACATGTAGCACTCGGCTACTTCGCATTATATACGCCATCTAGGGATTCGATGGCAATGTCGGGGTTGACTGTCGGGGAGCGGATCGTCCTCTACGTCGGTCGGTACCAGAAGCACAAGGACAGCTTCGACGTCCCGTTCGACGTCAGCCAGGACGGGATCGCAGGGAGCCTAGGCATCTCCAGGGCGCACGCCGCGATCGAGCTGAAGAAGCTGAGGGAGTGCGGCGACGTCGAGGAGAA
The DNA here is from genome assembly GCA_050015815.1 of Methanomassiliicoccales archaeon. GTDB lineage: Archaea > Thermoplasmatota > Thermoplasmata > Methanomassiliicoccales > UBA472 > JAJRAL01. The sequence continues at coordinate 5,121 of JBEKAR010000011.1, forward strand.
ACTAGCGCACATCAAGCGCGGGCGGAACAAGAGGAAGGTCTACTTCCTTAGCGCCACCGGTGAGGTCCGGGCGGAGAAGATCCTGCAGTACGCGAACGCCGAAGGCATCGACCTCGGTCCATTACTGGACATCCGGAGGAGCAAGGGAAAGGACCTCTATGCCTCGCTTTCGCCGGAGAACAAGGAGATAGTGGCCGGGGCGAGCGTTTTCCGCAAGCCATTCCGCCGCGAGGCACTTCCGGAGAGCAGCGCGCTCTTCCTGCCGATGGACCGGCGAGGGATGGTGGACATACCTCCGGAGCTCGCGGAGGAGATCGAGTCCCTGCTCGGCCGAGAGGACAGGCGAAGGCACCATTCCAGGGCCGCCGATTACTGGCTCTCGGAAGGGGATTATCCAGAAAGGCTGCATCACCTAATCGAGGCGGGAAGGATGAAGGAGGCCGAGATGCTCGTCGCTTCGAGGTCGCAGTCCCTTCTCGCCGCCGGGGGCGATGATCTGCTTGAATCAGTGTCCAAGATCGAGTCCCCTTCGGACCGGTATGCCGCCAGGGTGCGTGAGGCGCAGGGCGAGCTTGCGAGGAGGGCCGGCGATCACGATTACTGTTCGAGCGTGTGCGAAGAGATGGTCTCGTCCTCGGAGCAAGCGGAAAGGGCGATAGGGTTCGAGATCAAGGGGCGGATGCTCCGTGACCAGGGGAGGCTCGACGATTCGCTCGCGTCCTTCGACCTTGCAGGGACGGAGGGAGGGCAGCGTGGCTCGGTCTGCCTGGAGAAGGCGGAGACGCTCATCGGGATGGGGAAGGGTAGGGAAGCGCTCGTGAACCTCGACGAGGTGCTGCAGAACCCGGCCCTCGACCCGGAATCGCTGGACCGCTCGTACTTCCTCGCCGGAAAGGCGCACCTGATGTGCATGGAGCCGTCGGAGGCTCTCAGGTACCTGAGCAAGGGGGTCGCGATCACCAAGGCGGAGGATAAGCACCAGTGGTACTCGGCCCTCTCGGAGGCGTACGCCGCCTCGGGCATGGCCGAAAAGGCGAAGGAGTACGAGGCGAAGGCGAACCCCCCGAAGAAGTGGGGCGAGGCCTAGAAGATCGGGCTTTGCCTCAGCGTGTCCATGTCCGTGGCGTACAGCTCGCGGATGTCCTTCAGGTTCCATCTCAGCATCGCCAGGCGTTCGAAGCCCTGCCCCCAGGCGAGCACCGGGTATTTGATTCCGTAGGGCGCGGTGACCTCCGGCCTGAACACGCCCGCCCCGCCGAGCTCCATCCATTTCCCGTTGAAGAAGACCTCGACCTCGAGCGACGGTTCCGTGTAGGGGAAGTAGCCAGGTCTGACGCGGATCTCGTCGAACCCTATCTTGCTGTAGAACTCCTTGAGGATCCCGACCAGCATGTCGAAGCTGGCGTTCTTCTCCATCAGGATGCCCTCGATCTGCATGAACTCCGGAAGGTGCGTAGCGTCGATCGCCTCCTTCCTGAACACCCTGCTCAGTGAGAAGACCTTTACCGGCGGTTCCGGGTGCTTGCTCAGGTAGCGGATCGTGCTGACGGTGGTATGTGTTCGAAGCAGCGCGCGCTCCGCCTCCTCTTTGCTCCACGGGTACCTCCAGCCGAGAGAGCCCGAGCCGCCCCCGTCCTCGTGCACCGACTTGATCATCTGGACGAGCTTCTCGTCCTTCACCTCGATGCTCGCCGGCCTCTTCAGGTAGAAAGTGTCCTGCAGGTCGCGCGCCGGGTGGTCCTGAGGTACGAAGAGCGTGTCCATGTTCCAGAAGGCCGGCTGAACGTACTCGTCGTCGATCTCGGTGAACCCCATCTGGAGGAATATCTTGCGCACCTCGTCGGCGATGCGCGTGAGCATATGCTTCTTCGCTGAATAGTCGGCCGGGACGAAGGTGTGGACGTCGTACTTACGCAGGTGGACTTCGCGCCACTTGCCGCTCTGGATGAGCTCAGGGGTGATCTGGGCGACCTCTTCCTTGAGCTCAAGGCCAAGCGCGAGCACCTCCTTGCCGAGGTCGGTTATCGCGAACTTCCGGGAGACCTGCAACCTTTCCGCGATCAGGTCCTGCCTTCCTTTCAGCTGGGCGATGACCTCCGGGGCGACTTCCGTCTCCATCAGATCCTTCTGGGCGAGGGCCTTGAGCACCTTCTCGTCCTCCATGTCCGTGGTCATGGCCGCCCTGCCCTGGTCGGTGAGGATGATGAGCGTCTGCGCCCCTTTCTGCATCTGGACGAGATTCTTCTTCCTCAGCCAGCCAATCGCCACCGGGACATCGCCCTTCTCCAGAAGCTGATCGAGGGAGCCCATCGGAAGCGAACCGCCGTTCCTCCCGATCTCCTGGAGGGCCCTCCTCTCCGGGAGTCCTTTCATGATGATCTCCTTGTTCCTGAGGGAATACGCCTTCTGCGACGTCTCCATGATCTCGATCAGGCCCTTCGATTGAAGCCAGGACGCCGGGTTCATTAACTCGACTGTTTCCGAAAAGCCCGCCGCCTCGAGGATCTGCTCAGGCCCGGCGCCGCCGCCGACCTTCTGCAGAGCCAGAAGTACCTTGCGCTCCTGGTAGCTCAGACCATCACGGATCTCCGAGGCGTTCATGTTGACATAGAAAAGCACGTGGCTATTTGCAGTTTATGCCAGTCACGGGTCGCCCCGAAGTGGACGCGCTTGCTCCGGTCCGGTCGGACCTGACATTCGTCTGACGAACGAACCGGAAGGGCGGCTCGGCGCCGCCGATTCATTGATCAGCTGCGTCCCACATTGGCGGAGCCGTCGATAGCCATCCCTTGGAGGAGGTCAGTCCTTCATCAGGAAATCGTCGAGCTTCTCTTTCGCTTCCTCGCGCTTCTTCTGGTGAGCCTCGAGGAACCGTACCAGGCGGTCGCTGAGCATCCTCTTGCACTCGCCGCACAGGATGTCCCCCTTCCTGCATCTGTCGGCGAGGTCGTCGACGCCTTTGTCGTCCTCCTCGAACAGGAAGTACTGGTACTTGTAGACGGAGCAGACCTCGGGCTTGCCGCCTGTCTTCTTTTGCTCCTCCGCAGAGACCGCTCCGCCGGTAAAGGCATTGGCGATCTTCTTCCTCGCCACCTTCGGAGGGTCGGTGGTGAAGATCGTCGTTTCCGGCTGGGAGGATGACATCTTGTCGCTTCCTGTCAGCCCGGGGAACATCTTGCTGTGGATCAGCGCCGGCTTGTAGTAACCGAGCGACTCCGCCACGTCCCTCGTGACCCTGAAGTGCGGGTCCTGGTCGATGCCGCAGGGGATGAGCACCGGGACGTTCTTGCCTTTCAGCTCGGAAGGCAGGAACGCCGGCGCGGATTGCATGCTCGTATAGAAGATCTCGCCGATGTTCGTCGAGTTGTCGAAGCCAAACACCGCGCGGGTCGTGGAGAACGTGACCTTCTTCGAGACCTTCAGGGCGAGCGGGTAGAGAGATCTGATGTTCTTCGTATCGACCAGTATCTTCGTTTTCCTCGCGTCGAAGCCGAGCGCAATTACGTCCAGCGCGTTCTCATAGGCCGCTTTCAGCGTGTCCGCCATCGTCAGACTGTCATTGAACAGGTACTTCTCGTCGTCGGTCATCTGGAAATAGAGCTCGGCGTCGAAGGTGTCCTGCATCCACTTGGTAAAGATCCAGGGCATGAGATGCCCGAGGTGGGTGTGCCCCGATGGCCCCCTGCCGGTGTAGAGCACGAAATCCACCCCCTTGTCCTTCATGTCGAGGATCCAATCTAAGTCCCGGTGGGAGTACATGATGCCGCGGCGGAGGAGAGGATGGAGCGGGCCGTACTTCGCCAGCCGCGAGAGCATTTCCTGATCGATCCTCTTCGTCCCGAAGCGCTTGATGAGCTCGTCATAGTCGATCTCGCCCGAGACCTCCCACGGGGTGACTGTGAAATCGCCCTCCATCCTGGCACCGTGCCAGCGTAGCGCTTTGGCGCTAATGAATCTTTCCGATTCTGGCATAACAGGAATCATGAGCGGCGGGGCGGGCGACAACTCTTTGGATGTTGGAATTCGATAGCGAAGCTTGATACACTAGCCAATGTGACGACGGCTGTGAGACGTGAAAGCTTTTTATCCGCCTCCCCCATCGGTCCGCCATTCAGATGGACATCCTCCTGTTCATCCTCAGCTTCATCATCATCCTCCTCGGATGCGAGTTCTTCACCAACGCAGTTGAGTGGTTGGGGAAACGCTACAACTTGTCCGAGGGGGCAGTGGGCAGCGTACTCGCCGCCGTTGGCACGGCGATGCCTGAGACGCTAATCCCTCTAATCGCGATCATCTTCGTCGGCGGACAGGCGGGGGAGGACATCGGCGTAGGGGCGATACTCGGCGCGCCGTTCATGCTTGCCACGCTGGCGATGTTCGTCTGCGGCCTCGCCCTCTTTCTATTCGCCAAGCGCCGGGGCACCAGGACGCTGCACATCAACGGCAAGCTCATCCGCCGCGACCTGAAGTTCTTCCTCCTCTGCTACTCGCTCGCCGTCGTCGCCGCGTTCATGCCGCCTGACCTGCAGATCGTCCGCTGGGTCATCGGCTTCGTGCTCATCCCGATTTACATCTACCACACCTATGTCACGGTGAAGAGACGAGAAGGTCAGTGCGAGACCGGGGACCTGAAGTGCCTCCATCTCCAGAACTACGCCGACCGCCTGCGCGGCGACCGACCGAAGGACGAGAACCCGGACGAGGTCTCGGAGGCGTTCCGCAAGGCCGTTTACATTAGGGAGCCACCCACCTATCTCATCTTCATCCAGACGTTCATGGGCCTGCTCGCGATCATCGTCGGGGCGAACATCTTTGTCAACCAAATCGACAGCCTGTCCGAGGCCCTGAATATCAACCCGACAATCATAGCGCTCCTCATCGCCCCGATTGCGACGGAGCTGCCGGAGAAGTTCAACTCGATGCTCTGGATACGCGAGGGCAAGGACACCTACGCCATCGGGAACATCACCGGGGCCATGGTCTTCCAGAGCTGTTTCCCCGTGACCATCGGCATCCTGCTCACCAGCTGGCACATCGACCTGACGAACACGGTCCAGCTGCTCCAAGCGGTCGCGATAGGGATCGCCCTGCTGAGCGGCGTGATCCTCTATTGGCGGTCGAGCCACCGCGAGCTGCACATGTCCGGGCTGATGTTGGGCGGTGTGCTCTATGCGCTCTTCATCGTCCTGGTGCTGCTCGAGGTCTGAGTATCAGACTAGCTACCTGTCATCGAATGCATTTTCTACCGACTCGCCGTGGGAAGGCCGATGCTCGAGACCGTCAGGATCGGCCAGTTGGACGATGACCGCCTGGACCGAAGCCGAAGGCTCGGTTGGCTCGACGTCGACGCGATCAGCAAGGCTCGATTTCTCATCGTGGGGGCGGGAGCGCTAGGAAACGAGGTCGTCAAGGATTTGGTCCTGTCGGGCGCCAAGCGCCTGACCGTCGTCGACATGGACCACGTAGTGCGTTCCAACCTGAACCGTTGCGTCCTATTCCGGGAGGAGGATGCGCAGAACGGCTCAGCGAAGGCCACAGTCGTCTCCGAACACGCGAAGGAGCTCGATCCGAGCGTCGAAGTAGAGGGCGTTGTCGGCAGGGTCGAGGAGCTGCCTCCCGCCATATTCGAGGAATCGGACATCGTCCTCGGATGCCTGGACAACATCGCGGCGAGGATGCACCTGAACAGCGAGGCATACCTTGCCGGAAAGCCTTACATTGACGGAGGGACGAGCGGAGCGCTCGGCAAGGTGCAGGTGGTGATCCCTCCAGGGCCGTGCCTGCAGTGCGCCACGAACGCGTCCCATTCGAAGGTCTTGGAGAAACGCTTCAGCGGCACCGGCTCCGACGTCTCGTACTTCGAGCCGAAGCTCGCCGCGGAGATAACCACGACGAGCGTAATAGCGGCGATCCAGGTGAGGGAAGCGCTCAAGCTCCTAAGCGGCGCGAAGGAGAGGTGCATTGAGGGCATGCTATTCTACGACGGCCTGAACAATCGGACCGATGTGTTCGAAGTGCCACTGGACGAGACCTGCCCGGTACACTAGGTCGTTATCAGTTAGCCTAATTGTGACGAATAAGATTAATGAGCCTCAGGAGGGTCGAAACCCCCGTGATACGATGGTCGTGCACATCCGGGTGAGGAACGCGGAGACCGGCTCCACGGTGGACATGGAGCTCGAGAACGAGAACACCGTACACGAGATCATCGAGGGGGCGGCGGGCTATTGGGAGAAGGACCCTGGTGCCTATGTCATCAGGAAGGGGAAGAAGCTCCTCAAGGGACAGCAGAGCGTGCTCGAGTCAGGCATAGCCGAGACGGACGAGTTGGAGCTGCTGCCGGACCCCGAGGGCGGCTGAGTTGCCCCTGCCAAGGGACCTCCTCCTCAAGCGGATCGGTAACGAACTGGCGATATGCCAGAGATGCCTGCGCCATCCGATCCAGATCAACTCAGAGGTGATCAGGCAGATACCGATCGACATCGACGTGAGCCTGATGCAGATCCCGGCGATGGAGAAGGTGGACGAGGTGCTCAAGCGCCGCCACCACCACCGCTTCCGCATGACAATCACCGAGGACTATCCCTTCGTCAAGCCCCAGGTCGTCTGGTGCTCGCCGATCTTCCATCCGAACATCATGCTTCCAGAGGACGGGGGTCTGCTATGCAGCAAGCAGCTGGAGGGCTGGACGTTCAACTCGACGTTGCTGATGTTCATCAAAGGGATCGAGTACCTCCTACTGAACCCGAACCCGAGGAGTCCGTTCGGGACGCCTTCGTGCACCGAGGCGGCCGAGTACTTCAACGCTCACGGCGCACCCCAGCCCCCCATGGCCAAGGTGCCCAAACCGAAGGTGGTGGGCTAGGCTTGAGACCGAGCGTCGTGGGAGCGAACGAAGCGAAAATCGAGGATCGGACCCCACCCCAGAAAGAGTACCGAACGGCGCACCGATGGCTAGACGCCAGCTCGAGGCTCGCATTCGAGGAGGCAGGGGAAAAGCTCGACCTGTACGTCTCCAAGCTCGCCGAGGAGAAGATCCGGAACCATGCGGTGAGCAACGCCGAAAAGAGGCTCGAGGTAATGGGCTTCCTTCTCGGCAACGTCTATCGCCACGATGGAAAAGTCTATAGCCTTGTCAGGGACGTTGCGACGACGGACCTTCTCGCATCGTCCGTCCGGGTGAGGTTCCAGCCCGAGGCGATGGAGAAGCTCTTCGAGTCGATCGACGATTGCGGCTTCAGCTATCTCGTGGTAGGCTGGTATCATTCGCATCCGGGCCACGGCTGTTTCCTCTCCTCGACCGACGTCGACACTCAGCGGGCGATGTTCGACAAACCCTATCATTCGGCGATAGTGGTCGATCCGCTCCGGCGCGAGATCGAGGCGTTCAGGATCGAGAGCGGGATCGCCGTGCCGAGGCCGTTCGCTGTCTACTGGGACAGGCACCAGAACCCGTACTTCGGCGAGACGGTCGTTCGCAGGAGATTGCTTAAGACAACCGAGAAGAAGAAAGACTGACGGCTCAGACCCAGATCGCGTGCCTGCGCCGCATCATGTGCTCTGTCTGGTCGAGCTTCTGCATGAGAACCGGCACGAGAGAATCGAGCAGCAGGAACGAGCTCGCCTCGAACAACGTTCCCAACGGAGCGAGCTTCGGGCGGTTCTCGTCGCGGCGCACCGGTATCTCGACCACGATGCTCGACGCCGAGGCGAGCTTCGAATGCGCGTTGCTCGTGACGAGCGCGACCTTCGCCCCGATTCGTCCGACGATGTTCGCCGTCTGTATCGCGGACATCGTTTCTCCAGTGTTGGAGACGATGATGACGAGGTCGCCTGCCTCGACAATCGGCGTCGTCGTTTCTCCTATGATGTGCACGTCCAGGCCCATCTGGACCAGCCTCACGGAGAAAGCCTTGGCCACCAGGCCCGATCTCCCGACCCCATAGGCGAAGATCTTCTTGGCGCCGATTATCGCATCGACGAACTGTTCAATCGCCTTGTCGTCGACCGCCTCAAGCGCCCGCTGCGCCTCATTGACGATGTAGGAGGCTGCCTCCCTCATCAGTCCTCATCTTCCTCGTCTTCGTCCTCGTCGTAGTCGATCGTCTTGGAGCCGCGCTTCGCCGGTGCCGGGGCCTTCTTCCCCTTCTTCAGGTCCTTGCCGCCCTTCTCCGGCTTCTCCTCCTTCTCTGGCTCCTTCTTCGACTTGACATCCTTCGCGACCTTCTTCGTCAGGATGCGCTCGTAGATGACCTTCATGTACATCGCGTCGTGCTCGAGCAGCGGCGACGATGAAATGATCGTGCAGTTCGGGTCGGCCTCGACCAGATACTCGGCCAGAGGATCGAACCTCAGGTCTCCCTTCTTGATCGGCGTGACGCGCTTCTCGTTGCCCGCCTCGTACTCGACGCCAGAGAAGTGGGTGTAGTAGAGCTTGCCCACATACTTCTTCGTCTTGTCGAACAGCTCGGCGAAGTCCGACGGCGCGCGCAGAGAACCGTTCTGCCTCGCGTGATGATGTGCGAAGTTGATGACGGGGACGGGACCCTTGACGTCGTCGCAGAGGCTGAGCACCTCGTCGAGCGAGCCATAGACCTCTTGGCGTCCTGATATCTCGAGGCCGAGCGCCGGCTTGATCTTGTTGGTCTTCCACCAGGAGACGACCTCACCGATGTTCTTCTCCACGATCTCCTTGGCCTTTTTCTTGCTGAGCTTGCCGTAGAGGCCGATGTGCGTCGTGACCATCACTCCGCCCATCTGGTTCGTCATCAGGCCAGCCCAGCGGATCGAGTCCATCGACTTCCGTGTCAGTTCGGTGTTGCTCGTGAGGTCCATGTAATAGGGGGTGTGCATGCTCAGCTCGACATCGAGCTCCCTTCCCATCTTGCCCAGAGTGTCGAGCTCCTTGTAGTTCTGGACCAGTCCGGAGGCAAGGGTGATCAGCGAATCGTCCTCCGCGATCTCCTCCTTGAGGTCGGTTATCCTCACCGTCTTCTTGCCCTTCTGGCGGACGATCATGACGATCAGGTCCCCCTCGAGGTCGATCGGGCTCGCCCCGACCTCCTCCTCGTCGGGCGGGCGCTCCACGACGTTCACCCGGACCATCTGCACCTCCATCGCGTTCAGGCCGAGGTTGTGTACGTCCTCGATGCCATCCTTTAGCGTCCTTCCCTTGCAAGAAAGAGGTATGCCAGCGGGGCCAAAGCGAATCATGAGCACACCAGATATTCTCAGAGGTTATCAGGGACGCTGTATTTAAGGGCTCTCGGATGGCGCAATATCGGGAGAGCGGCTCTGCTGGAGAGGCGACAGAGGACGGCGGAGAGCCGGAGACCGAGCGCCGTCAGGCGAGGGAAGAAGCATAGGGAGGGACCGGCCTGCCTCGCTGATCTATAGTCGAGCGCACATGAGGCTTCATCGGTCGTTCCCCACCGGCCCTCGGTCTACGAGCGGAAGGCATCCAGCAGCTGCACTGTTCACAGGCAACCTTTATTAATGACCTCCCTATTAGTGCACCCCTACCCAATGTCGGGAGAGTCAGAACAGATGAGGCACAACGAGAAGTCGGACCCGAACCTCGTGCTCCTGATCAGCAAGCTGAAGGAGGAGTCGAGGACGAAGGGCTCCGAGATCTGGCGAGACATTGCGCTCAGGCTGGAGAAGCCGGCACGCAACTGGGCCGAGGTCAACCTCAGCCGGTTGGAGCGCTATGCGAACGAAGGAGACGTCATCGTCGTACCGGGGAAAGTGCTCGGGGCAGGGAGCATTAACAAGAAGCTCACCGTCGCGGCATACCGATTCTCTGGCTCGGCGGCGAATAAGATCGAAGCGGCCGGAGGACGGCAGCTTACGATTCCCGAGCTCATCAAGGAGAGCCCGAGCGGCCGGGACGTCAGGATCATGGGGTGAGAAGATGGTCACCGTGATCGACGCCGACTGCAACATCGTAGGAAGGCTGTGCACGACCGTCGCAAAGAAGATCCTCAACGGCGAGGACGTCGTGGTGGTGAACGCGGAGAAGGCGATCATCACTGGTTCCAAGGTGGAGGTCTTCGCCGAGTACAAGGGCAAGAAGGACCGGGGCAAGGTCATCCACGGACCGTTCTTCCCGAGGAGGGCCGACCTGATCCTGAAGAGGACGGTGCGCGGTATGCTCCCCTGGGACAAACCCCGCGGACGCGACGCGTACAAGAAGCTCAAGGTCTATGTCGGCGTGCCGAAGGAGTTCGAGGCGGCCGAGAAGGTCAGGTTCGAGGGTGCCATCGGAAAGTTCAGCCGCGACAGGTACGTCACGCTGAGCGAGATCTCCGAGCACCTTGGATCCAAGGTGAGGTGAGCAAATGGCAGAGATAGTCAACACCAGCGGCAAGAGAAAGATGGCCGTCGCCCGGGCATCGGTGCGGAACGGCTCCGGCGTCGTCCGGGTCAACTCCGTCCCGGTCACCCTGATGTCGCCCGAGCTGGCGCGCCTGAAAGCGATGGAGCCGCTGCAGCTCGCGCCCGAGAGGGCGGCGAAGGTCGACATCGATGTGAGCGTCAAGGGAGGCGGGGTGATGGGTCAGGCGGAGGCCGTCCGCACCGCCATCGCGAAGGGCCTCGTGGAATACTTCCACGACGAGGAGCTGGAGAGGAGCTTCAAGGCCCTCGACAGGACGCTCCTTGTCTCAGACGCGAGAAGGAAGCTGCCGAAGAAGCCGCTCGGGCGCGGCGCGAGGAAGAAGCGCCAGAAGTCGTACAGGTGATCAAATGATAATCCCCGTGCGCTGCTTCACCTGCGGCAAGGTCATCGGCTCTTCGTACCAGGTGTTCGTTAAGCGGGTGCAGCTAGGAGAGGACCCGAAGGCCGTCCTGGACGACCTCGGTCTCACCAGATACTGCTGCCGCCGCATGATCGTATCTCACGCCGACCTGGTCGACGAGATCATCCCGCTCGGCTGAAAACCACTTACTAATTCCCATTTTCCGGGTCTGTGGGGTAGCTTGGTATCCTTCCAGCTTGGGGTGCTGGTGACTCCGGTTCAAATCCGGACAGACCCACCATCAACCATATCCAGGAAGTCGTTCTTCTGAGTCAATAACGGGGTTTTTGAGCACATTTATAGGATGCTCCTTCCAAGCGTTCCTAAGCTGCCGACCGGCGACTCCTCGCTCCATCGCATAGTAGGAGCGTTGCGTCGTAGTCACACTCGCGTGCCTCAATTGAGCCGACATAGCAGGCAAGCGACTCATGTCTCCGTTCACTGTTATCGAGGTCAAGGTGCTGCGGAAGTCCTTGAGCCTAAACGAGACACCGGAAAGCTCCTCGATGCGCGCCTTGATGCCTTGGAAGCCGTGCGCGGTGTAGAAACCGTCCTTGCTCGAGAGGCTCGGGAAAAGGGCATTAGATTCATTTCTACCGGCCTTTTTGAGCCGAACTGCCCTTTCCTCCATGAACTGCCTTAGCAACGGCAACATATCCTCTCGGATAATCTCAACCTCACTCGAACTCGCCCAAGAACCCTCGCCTTTGGGATGACGGACAAAGAATGTCATCTTTTCCAGGTCGAGGTCCTCCAATCGCGCAAGGCGAGCTTCTGAGGGTCTGACACCAGTCGCGAAGTAGAGTGCCGTCATGCCTCTCGCCATGACTCCACGCCATTTCGTCATCGCGGTTACGGTCTCGAAGATGGCTTGGAGATCGTCCTCATCAATGACCCTAATCGGCTTCCTACCTGGCCTAGGGAATCTGACGCCATCGGCCTTCATTTCCTCCAGCACGAAATTCTTGTAAGCCCTCAGAAGGCTGTTCAATAGCTGGAGGTACTTATCCTGGGCCGAGGAATCGAGACCCCTATCCTTCAAGCTTGCCATGAATTGCTGGATGTCTCCTCGTTTCAGGTGCCGAGGGTCCGTTGTGATCACTTTCCCCTCCTCCTTGAGCGTCTCGAACATCCTGCCAAGCATGGCATACTTTCGCGTCTCCTCCTCGAAGGTGGTCTTTGCCACCGTTCCATACCTTCGGTCCATGTATCGCTTCGATGCGGCGGCGAAGGGGTATCGACCGAGCTTCAACCCCTCCACCTCCCCGATGTCGGCTCGTTTGAGGCGTCCTGCCTTGCGAGCATAGACGTCCTCGGGCATCGTAGCTCCTGCCGCAGGCGTAAACCTATCGCCCGATTCCGAGGTCCCGCCTAGGACATCAAGAGGTTTGTTGGCCTTGCACATTCGCTATCAAAAGAAAATAGCTGGTGTGAATATTTATAATCATATGTTATGGTAATATAAAATTACCATAATAGTAATAACACCCGTGTTTTAAGGAAATGGCGAAATCGCTCCAAGAATGCTGGCTGATTTTTCAGGTTTCAAACAAGTAGGTCCCTCTAAGTCCGACTTCTTTTCAACTCTTTTTCCTAGGTTCAAATTGCACCCCTCGCACTACTGTTAGGGGGGTTATAGATAATTCCGCGAAATGTCCTATATTTTAACCTTGCGGTAGGAGCCAGTAGGAGTTAGTCACTTTAATGTATGCGGTTGTATTTTATTGCTGTGTCGAACGATCTGATACCCTAATCTTGAACTCCTTTCTCTGAGTGGGATAGAGAAGTAGAATGTGGCACCCTTTCCCTCCTTGCTTTCCACCCAAATCCGACCGTCATGCCGCTCCACGATCTTCTTCGCTATCGCAACCCGATGCCGGGGGCACTCTTCTTTGGTATGCAAGCGTTGGATCATCTTGAACAGCTTATCTTGGTAGCGAGAATCGATGCCGATGCCGTTGTCCTTGACCGCGAGAATCCATTCAGTTCTCTGTTGGAGGGGTTAAGTAGTTCTACACCGGTCATGGCTTCATGGTGGATCTTGGTAGGTTTTTCCAAGAGAACGCAATTGATGATTTTTCCGTTATCAGCAGAGGTAGCCTCTCGAACGAGGAGCGCAGCACCATCGAGAATATTCTTCCCAGCTTTAAATCAGTGATCGTTTTTGGGAAAGAGATACCTCCTGCCATCTTCAACCTCTCTCCCAAGGCAAAGTCTGACAAGATGGGCCAGGGATTAAGGCATCTCGACGGAACCTCCAATAAGCTTTGTGGCCTATTGCTTGATGAAGGACACCGCTCAGTGGCCACGCCTTCGTTCCTTCCAGTGCGAATCGATGAGGGTCAGATAAAAGGGGTCATATCGCTGAAACATGCGGCAGTAAAGGCAGGAATGGGCTCTCTGGGCGATAACACCCTCTTGATCTCGGACAGGTTCGGGAATCGTTTGTCACTATCCGCCCTTGTGACGGAGGCAGACATTCCACCGCTTCGACGGGTAAGCACAAGTGCCTGTTCGCATTGCAGCAAGTGCATTGATTCGTGCCCGGCCGGTGCCATCTCCAGTAAGGGAGTGGACAGCGTGAAATGCACCAACTTCACCTACCAGGTTCCATGGGCAGTAAGGCCGGTGGTGAAGTTCATGGCAAAACATGGGATTGCCAGAAGCTACTTGGAATCCTACATCAACAACTTGGACTATATCGAGAAGGCCTGCAGCGACTGCATGACCGTATGTCCGTTCTTCGGCGAGAAGCGGCAGCTATGAAGTCTATTTGAGGAAGGGACCGTCTGCTATCCGGTTCATTGTAAACCCATGCTGGTCATCCACACTAAGGGACACGCGACGCGAAGTCGACGGAGGAGGGCGTGGGCGGAAATCGAACGACCAGGCAATCGCGGACATCGAAAAGGAATGGCAGAAATCGCCTTCTCTGCAGTCGATGCCCCTGCCTTGATCGGAAAGTGATAAAGGTGGATTTGACTGGGCGCGTGATGGCGGCACAACTCGTGCTACCAGCCACACTCTAGTTTCCTGACGTAGCCCCTGTAGAATGACCTGAAATCATCGCTAGTCATCAGCTCCCTCATGACACCATTGAAGCTGGGGTGCCTCATTGGTTCCAGCAGTCGCGCAAGCTCTTTGTTCGGCATGCTCCTGACACGAAGATAGGAATCGTAGAACGATCTATCAGCAAGAGCGCAGGCATCCCAGCCGCTTTGGTACGTTTGTAGGTCCTCTTTCACGATGGCCTCTGCGGCCATTCTTCCCGCTGTCATCCCAGCCCTGATACCACTGAAAGTCACTGGGTTAGCCTGCGAAGCCGCGTCTCCGACCAGACATGCCCGACCCTCCACGAAACGATCTAGGGGCCCGATTGGTATTACTCGGGATTGCACTTCGAGAACATTCGCCGGCTTCTCGTCTGCACCAAGAGGAAAGCCTATCTTTGTGAGGTGTCCCGAAGGGAATTCCCAGCGATACTTGCCGTGGTACCGCTCATCGAATTCGAATCTGAGGCAGTCTTCTGCAGGCTTGTCAACGAGATACTGGGTCACTCTCATGCTATTCGGCGGCTCAAGGCCGAACAGGGATCTCCTGATGAGAGAATTGGCTCCATCTGCACCAACAAGGTAGTCGCAAGAGCATTCGGTCTCTGCATGTTTCAGTATGTACTTGTCTCCCCTCCGGACGACCTCTGTCACCCTTGAGTGTTCCACCTTCCCCCCTCTAGTCATGAACGGCTCTCTTAGCTTGGCAATGAGCTCGTTTCTGTCAATTATGAGTCCATCGATTGCTGAACGAAGAGTTACCTCTCCAGGCCAGTGCTCGATGGCTTGGCTCAATCTGTTCTTCACGATGCCAGAGAATTCCAGTCCCGTCTCCATCAAGCCTTTGCTGCTAATTCCCTCCGCGCACATTCGGTGGTATCTGGAGAAGCGTTCTCCCTCAAGTCCCTCGAAGAGAAGAGTTCTCTCTGCATGATCATTGAGCGCGAGTCGATTGGCCACGGACGAGCCCGCTGGTCCGCCGCCAACGATTATCACCTCGAAATGGTCCATGCTAGCTCCGTTCGATCTCTGGACTCGAGACAGTCATTCCTTCACGGCCTTGACACTCATCTCCTGACTCATTTATCGTTCTTATTTGAGCTCTCAGATAGGTCCTCCA
>JBEKAR010000012.1:0-19964 GCA_050015815.1 Methanomassiliicoccales archaeon
TGGTCAGCTTCTCCAGGACAGCTGGCCGAGTGGTGTACTCCATCTCTTCTGGACCGAGGATGCCGGGCATGAATGGACCGTGCTGGCGGATGTAGACGCTCGCCCTGACCGCCTTCCTCCTCGCCTCGTCCCAGACGCTGCCGGCGAAGAAGTCGATCGGCCTGTGGACGCCGGATGGAGAATTCGGCTCCTCGAGTCCCTGGAACTTGCCGTTGCTGATCTGGAATCCGAGGCAGGCGATGCGTGGCGGACCGTCGAAGTAGGTCGGGTCCGAGTCGTCCACCGAGCACGGGTACCAAGCCCCGTAGTGTGAGCCTCGCATCCAGCCGGCTACGAGGGCCGGGAACATGAAGGGCTGCAGGACCTCTCCGACCGCGGGAAGGCCGCTCTGGCATCTGACCAGGCACACCGGATCGTCCTTGCCTACGTACTTGCCGGCGCACAGGTTCAGCTTCTCAGTGCTGACGACCGACGCGATGCCGATCGATGGGTCTTTGCTCAGGATGCGTTTGATCGCGTAGTGAGAGGTATCGCCCAGGAGGCTTAGGATGTCGTAGCTCTCCTCCGGCGATGACATTACAATCTTCTTGCACTTGAAAACGTCGACGATCTCGAACTTGAACCCCTCGTGGGCCCTGGGGTCTATCACCAGACCGGTGGTGGTGAAGGGGTCCATGAATATCCTGGTGAGCGGAAGGGAATACGAGGATGGCTCGGTCTTGTCCGCCATGAAGAACAACATCGGTTCTGAGCCACGCTCCACGAACTCCATTTCCGCCGCGCCTGGGCCCATTCCACGCACGTTTCCTGAAAAGGCGTCCTTGAGTATGTCCTGGCCCGCGGCATAGAGCTTCATGTCCTTGGCGACCTTCGCCCCCGCCTTGAACGTTTCCCACGCCAGACCGTGGACGTCCTTGTTGTTCTCGCCCTTCGTGTGGGTCATGAACAGGTTGATGTCGTCTCCGACCCGGGTGACATAGAAATCGTCGATCGTCCCCGCCCGCAGGCCGTCCTTTAGCATGTCCTCGCAAAGGGCCATCATCCTCGGGTGGGGACGGGAGTGTCCGACGACCGAACCGACGTCGGCCTTGATCACCGAAACAGTCACTTTGTTGACCATATGGATATCCCATTCCTTGAGCGGTCAAAGAAGGCGATGGCCGTATAAATAGTTGGCCTCAAGATGAAAAGGAATAGGTATGGGCCAGTCGCCGGCCCTGTGCCCCAGGATACGTTCACTCGACGGTGATCGCGGTGACCGGGCAGGCGTCTGCGGCGGAATCGGCGCAGCCCTTCTTTTCGGCGGGAATCTCTCCGTCGGTTGGCGACCCCTTCCTGAAGGCGGCCTTGACCGAGGACTTGCCGTCCTCGCCCTCTTCGAAGACATCGGGGCATTCGTCGTTGTAGCACAGCCCGCAGGCCGTGCATGCTTCTTGATCAATCTTGACCTTAGGCATGAGTCCCTGTATTGGGAAAGTTCATATTATAAGCTTGCCGGAATTCATTGCGCGGGAGGGTCCTCCAGCGCTACTGAAGGTCGCCCATATCGAACATTGGCCATCATATAAATATCGACGCCCCTTATCCCCGCCCGGGATCACATGACCGAGCTGCCTCCGAGACGCGACTCCGCGAGCATCACGCCGACCGACTTCGAGAAGGAGGTATGCATCGAGGGCTGGGTGCAGGACGTGCGCGCCCTTGGCGGAATCGCGTTCGTTCTCGTGCGAGACCGGGACGGCGTGATCCAGGTCGCGGTACCGAAGAAGAAGGTAACGCCCGATCTATTCGCTGGAATTACGGGCGTCTCGAGGGAATCGGTGATCAGGGTCAACGGTATCGTCAAGGAGAGCAAGCAGGCGAAGGCAGGATTCGAGATAGTGCCGACGCACTTCGAGATCATGTCGGAGGCGCGCTCGCCGCTGCCGATGGGCGTCGTGGACAAGGTCTCGGTCGAGTTCGAGACCCGTTTCAACAACCGCTACATGGACCTGCGCAAGCCCGAGATAAGAGCGGTCTTCGAGCTCAAGTCGCTCACCCTGCATCTCATCGACCAGTACCTTGCAAAGGAGCGCTTCGTTGAAGTATTCACACCGAAGATCGTCGCCTCCGGGGCGGAGGGCGGGGCAACGCTCTTCAAGCTAGACTACTTCGGCAAGGACGCCTACCTGGCCCAGAGCCCCCAGTTATACAAACAGATGCTCATGTCGACCGGACTCGATCGTGTCTATGAGATGGGCCCGGCGTTCCGCGCCGAACCGTTCGACACCATACGACACGTCTCCGAGTTCATCAGCTTCGATGCGGAGATGGCCCACATTTGCTCTATGCGCGACGTATTGGACGTGCTGGAGGGGTGCGTGCAGTTCGCCGTCAAAGGCGTCGCCGAACAAGGCAAGGACCTGCTGGCCCGACTAGGCGCGGAGGTCAAGGTGCCGCTCACGCCGTATCCCGTTCTGACCTATGCACAGGCGGTGGAGATGGTCCAGGCAGAGGGCCATAGGATGGCGATGGGAGAGGACCTCGCGACCGAAGGGGAGAAGCGCCTCGGCGACATCATGGCGGGAAAAGGCAACGACCTCTACTGGATCATCGAGTATCCGGAGGAGGCCAAGCCGTTCTATATCATGGAGAAGGACGGGACACCGTTCTCATGTTCGTTCGACCTCGACTACCGCGGGCAGGAGATCGCGTCCGGCGGACAGAGGGAGCACCGATACGGACCCTTGGTCGAGAGAATGCGGAAAAAGGGGCTGGATCCCGAATCGTTCCAGTTCTACCTGGACTCGTTCGCCTACGGCATGCCGCCCCACGGAGGATGGGGATTGGGACTGGAGCGGCTGGTCCAGAAGATGCTCGGGTTGCCGAACATCAGGGAGACCATTCTCTTCCCGAGGGATCGCTATCGCCTGGTTCCGTGAACTTGGAATCAGGCGACTAGTAGGGAGAAGGGTTCAAGCGTCGAAATATCGCTGTGGTAGAGGATGAGCGACGACGGCTATGACCCCAGCCCGATCGAGGAGGGGGATTTCGCCGTCGAGGAACCGGGCACGGAGAGCATCTCATTCTTTGTCTCCGGACCGCCCCAGCAGAAGGGCAGCACCCGCTCGTTCTACATCAAGAAGCTAAACCGCGTCGTCACCACCTCCTCCAACAAGGACCTTAAGCACTGGGAGCTGAGGATCGCGAACGAAGCGCAGAGGGCGAACGAGGCCCGAAGGCTCTCGTTCTACTCCTGCGACGACCGCTGCGGCTACGAGGTGCTGGTGGAGTTCATCTTCGCCCGACCGAAAAGCTTGCCCAAGCGCGTCAAGCTCAACACAAGGAGGCCGGACCTGGACAAACTCGTCAGGGCGGTCCTTGACGGCCTGACGGAGAACCTGATCCCGGACGATTCGCAGGTGGTCACTATCCAGGCGCGGAAGCGCTATGCCAAAGAAGGCGATACCCCTGGCGCCAGGATCACCGTGAAACGCCTTCCCTGATTCGGGAAGACTTGAGGGCGCGCCGGGCAGTCTGCACTCATAGGGATCATCACCGATCAGCTGACCCTCTTCTCTTCATCCTGCCTGGAATTTGATTGGCGCGCCTCACGCGGTCCAGCGTGGTAAGAGTATATACAATCAGCGAGCAAGGCTTGATAACCCCATGGGTAGGTGTTTTTCACGGTGCTCGATGCCCGCAGCTGTCATGCTCATCAACGCTGAGGTGGGGAAGGAGTCAGAAGTCCTCGATTCCCTCTGCGCCATGCCCGAAGTCGAAAAGTCCTACCTGGTCTACGGCGTGTACGATATCGTCGTCATGGTGAGGTCCGAGACCATGGAGGAGCTAGAGGAGAGCATCTCCACCAAGGTCAGGAAGACCCCCGGCATCAAGTCGACCCTGACGCTGATCGTCAGTCGCGACTGCAAGTAAGGAAAAGGTAACATGTCCGAGGACCAAACCGAGAGCACGCCGAGAGCCCAGGCGCCAAGGAAGCGGGCCGAGGCGCAAACGGTCTACGAGAAGGACCTCGACTCGCTCCTCCAGCGGCTGGTGGCCACATCGGCTCCAGAGGTCAGGGGTAGGGTCGAGCGGCTCGCCGACCGACTGAAGGAGCTAAGAGACCGCAACATGCTGAAGATCAACCACTCGGTCCTTGAGCTGGTGGTGGCGAAGGGGCTGACCGCTGACGGCTACGACGTCGATCTGGAGCACCCGATCGAGGTCGGGCTCACCTGCGATGTCTTCGCCAGGAAAGGTCTGGGCACCTTAATCGTTGAGGTGGAGACAGGGTACGTTCCGCCTTCGCACGCCCTCGACCCGGTCGATTACATCAGGGCTAGGATCGCGAGCAAGATCGCAAGGTACAGCGGGTTCTGCCACAAGTTCGTCCTCGCCGCGCCTCCGCACTACGTCATGCCGATACCGCAGGCCTTGATCCAACCATCGAGGTACCGCACCGACGAGGAGATCACAATGGTGAAACGCTATTGCGACACGTACTACTCCAACCCACCGGTCAGCAGGGAGGAGATCGTCAACGCGCACATCCACTCCGTCCAGATAATCGATGTCGACGGCCTCACCATCCGCGAGGTCGAACCAGGCGAGTATGCGCGGAGATCAGAATCCTGGTACTCGTGAGTCTTTCGTCAAAGTTTAATACAGACTCCACCTTCGTGACCGTCGATGGCCGATTCAGCCCTCCTCTTCTTAGCCGAGGTGGCTTTCGTCTCGCTGTCCGGGGTCCTCGCTCCAGGACCGATGTTCGCAGCTACGATAGCAGATGGTTACAAGGATCCCAGGGCTGGGGTCAAGGTCTCGGTGGGCCACGCGCTGATCGAGCTGCCACTGATAGTGGCGATATTCCTCGGCCTAGACACGGTCCTGAGGGATGACTCCGTCTTCATCGCGATCGGGCTTCTCGGCGGCCTGATCCTTCTCTACCTCGGTTTCGACATGATCCGCTCTCGCCACCGAATCGTCCAAGAGGAGTCGGGAAGCAGGCGCGGACCGCTGCTCTCCGGAGTGGTCCTGACTGCTGCGAACCCATACTGGCTCCTCTGGTGGGCCACGATCGGGGCGGCGCTGATCGCCGGCGCGGTGGAGTTCGGTCTGATAATGCTCCCTGTATTCGCCCTGGTCCACATCTCATGCGACTTCGCGTGGTACAGCGCCGTGGGATACACCGTGAACCGCAGCAAATCGTTCTGGAGCAAGAAGTGGCACACGTACCTCTTCGTCGCCTCCGGCATCATCATGCTAATCTTCGGAATCTACTTCCTGGCGAGCTCGGTTCTGAAGCTATTCTGAGAAAGGATTTGTGCAGGCACCTGGACACATCGGCCGCGCCGGATGCCAAGGATGCAGAAGGACCGCAGAATCTTCTGATGCTTTACATTGGACGGCTGGTGTCGGAGCTGGGTATCAATCTCTATCTGTGCTGGGAACCCCTTCCGACTATCTTGTTTCCCTTGCCCCTCTAGTCACCGCGCCCGATCTGCATCATCCTCTCGAGGGGGACCCTTGCCCTGGACATCACGTCTTCGGGCAGTTTGACCTCGTTGTTGCCTTCGGAAAGGGCCCGATGGACAGAGTCCAAAGTGGTCCGTTTCATGTTCGGGCAGATGGCCCCCGGGATGTGGTGGAATATCTTCGATGGTGCTTCGTTCTTCAGACGATGGAGCAGCTCCTGTTCCGTGACGATTATGAATTCCAGTGCGCCGGAGTCCTTCACGAACCTGATCATGCCTTCGGTCGAGCGCACCGCGTCCGCGAGGTCGAGCACCTCCGGCCGGCACTCGGGGTGGGCTATCACCTTCGCTCCCGGATGGCGCGCCTTAACCCTCATCACCATCGGGGCGGTGATAGAGTCGTGCGTCGGGCAGTAGCCTGGCCAGAATACGAACTCCTTGTCAGGAATGAAGCGCTTCACCCATTTCCCGAGGTTCTCGTCAGGGACGAAGATGATCCTTTTCGCTTCGAGCGAGCGCACAACCTTGACCGCATTGGAGGACGTGCAGCAGATGTCCGATTCCGCCTTTGCCGCCGCGCTCGTGTTCACGTAGCTGACGACCATGGCGTCTGGATGCTCTTGCTTGAGAAGGAGAAGCC
Source organism: Methanomassiliicoccales archaeon (assembly GCA_050015815.1). GTDB lineage: Archaea > Thermoplasmatota > Thermoplasmata > Methanomassiliicoccales > UBA472 > JAJRAL01. The sequence continues at coordinate 6,097 of JBEKAR010000012.1, forward strand.
CCAGAACATCGAGCATCGCCGCCATCGGACATTGTGCCTCGAGCTCGGGGAGCAGGACTTTCTTGCCGGGATTGAGCACCTTTGCGCTCTCGGCCATGAAGTCCACCCCGCAGAAGACGATCACTTCCGCCTCGGTCTTCGACGCCTGGAGCGACAGACCCAGCGAGTCCCCGACGAAATCTGCGATGTCCTGGACCTCCGGACGCTGATAGTTGTGCGCCAGGATGACCGCGTTCTCGCGGCTCTTCATCTCGAGGATCCTCTGCTCAATGCTCATCGGGCCACTTTATCCAATGGACCGTATAAGAATGTTGGTCATCGTCCCGTGACGTGGTTGGAGCACTGGATTGTCAGAGTCGGTCGGTCAATTGAGGTCGGCTTCGTCTGTTTCCTCGTCTTCCTCGAATGCCTCGATGATCGCCTTCCACCATATCTCCGAGGTAACGAGGATGATGCCGGCAATCAGCACGACCATCCCGACTCCGAAATCCGCGCTCACGACCTGGCTATCATTCTCCGCCGCGATCAAAACGAACGAAATGCCCCCGATCAGGGCCCACGTCTGGAAACGGCGGCTCAGGAGCGCGGCGACCTTGACGCCAATACCAGCGTCATTGATTAAACTGCCTAGGGACTCCGTTCCTTGATAGGGAAGATTGCCGAAAGGAAGGAAGAAGGCGACGAACAGCAAGACTACTCCCGCAATGCTCGCATATCTCAGTGTCCTGGGTCGCATTCCTGTCCAAGGCGATGATTCCCGTCGCATCAGAAGAGTTTATCGAAGACGGAACTGCCCCGATCGTTCTCTCGGTCCTATTGGCGGTCCCAAAGCTATATCATAGCAAAACTTGATTTAAAGGCAGGCCAGGGAGAAAGGACATGCAAGTAAGGACGCGCAAGGAGTTCTGCAAGGGGTGCAACATATGCGTCCTCGTCTGTCCCACCCGCGCCTTCTCCGAAGGAACGGACATAGGCGAGAGGGGATACGTGGTACCAGTCGTCTCCAGACCCGAGCGCTGCCCGAACTTCAAGCGCAAGACGAAGAAGAACGCGGTCTGCGAGATGTGCATACTCACCTGCCCGGACCAGGCGTTATACTGGGATGAGGAGGCCGGCGAGGCATGAAGCTGCCAAAGGGGATGCATTTTATGCAAGGCAACGAGGCCTGCGTCGAGGGCGCGATCCACTCGGGTATGAGGTTCTTCGCTGGCTATCCCATCACTCCTTCGACCGAGATCACAGAGGGCCTGGCGCTGAGGCTTCCCGAGGAGGGAGGCGTCTTCATCCAAATGGAGGATGAACTGGCGTCCATCTCGGCGGTCATAGGAGCATCATGGACAGGTGTCAAGGCGATGACCGCAACGTCGGGCCCCGGATTCTCCCTGATGCAGGAAAGCATCGGTTACGCTTCTGTCACCGAGACCCCCATGGTGATCGTCAACGCGATGAGAGGAGGGCCTTCGACGGGGCTGCCAACGATGCCGGCCCAGGGGGATGTGATGCAGGCGCGTTACGGCTCGCACGGAGACTATCCGATCATCGCCCTAGCGGCGGCGACGGTCCAGGACATGTTCGACCTCACGATCAGATCGTTCAACCTCACGGAGAAGTTCCGCGTCCCGGTGATTCTCTTGACGGACGCCGAGGTGGGGCACATGCGCGGTAAGTTTGTGGTCCCGGACAGGGTCGAGGTATTCGAAAGGCTGACCAGGGACGATAAGGTCTGGCATGATGGGTTCGCCTACGACGATAGTCTCGTGCCGCGGTTCCCTGCGTTCGGACGTGGGTCTAGGGTCCACGTTACGGGATTGTCCCATGACGTCGCCGGGTATCCACGGAGCGAGCCAGATGTCCACGAGGACATGGTCTTCAGGCTGATGGAGAAGGTGAGCGCGCACGCGGCCGAGATCTGCTCCGTCGAGACGTTCAGGCCAGGTTCAAAGACGATGATTGTTACCTATGGCTCGCCTTCTCTTGCCGCTAAGGACGTTCTTGCCGGACGGGATGATGTCGGACTTGTTGACCTCAAGACGATCTGGCCGTTCCCGGACGCGCTGGTGCGAGAGGCGATTGCTGAATCGAGAAGGGTTCTGACGGTGGAGATGAACCTCGGCCAGGTGCACACTGAGGTCCGGCGAATCGCCTGCGACGAGGGTTGCAAGGACATCAGACTTCTGTCGAAGGTCGGCGGCGAAGTCCCAACGCCGTCCGAAATAGATGTTGCGCTCAAGGAGGTCGCGTGATGGAGTTCTTCGACCTTTTCCGCGAGGATCGTTGGCCGCACATGTTCTGCCCGGGCTGCGGGATCGGCACGGTGATGAACTGCTTCCACCGAGCCTATTCCGAGGCAGGGCTCGATCAGGACAAGACGGTCTTCGTCTCTGGTATCGGTTGCGCCTCCCGCATCATAGGCTACATCAGGGCGGATTCCATACACACGACGCACGGACGTGCATTAGCCGTTGCCACTGGCATCAAGCTCGCCAACCCGGACCTGAACGTGGTGGTCTTCTCAGGGGACGGGGACATAGGGGCAATCGGCGGCAACCACTTCATCAACGCCGCCAGGCGCAACGTCGACATGTCGGTGTTCTGCATCAACAATTTCATCTACGGCATGACCGGCGGCCAGTCATCTACGACCACCCCATATAGGGCCTATAGCACTACCACGCCCTACGGGAGCAAGGAGTATCCGTTCGACCTCTCAGAGCTCGCGGTGACGGCCGGGGCGAACTACGTTGCCAGGTGGACAGTGAGGAACGTCAGGGAGCTCACCGGATCGATGGAGAAGGCGATGCGGAAGAAGGGCTTCTCCTTCGTCGAGGTGGCCTCCCCCTGTCCCACCTCCTTTGGCAGGAGGAACAGGATGCCGGACCCTCGTCAGATGTTCGAGTGGCTCAAGATCGTCAGCGTGAAGCGCGAGAAGAGCCAGGCATGGGGGGTCGACCAGTTCAACCTGAACGTCGGCGGCCAGATCAGTATAGGCGAGTTCGTGGAGAGGAACCGCTCCCCCTTAGGGATGATCGCGTAGTCGGCCGCCCAAAGAAGCAACGAACAAAGGATTAAGCCAAAGGCACGACAATTGATTCCACGCATGGAGTTCACCCTCCACTCTTCTTTGGCGATGGCGGACGGCTCGAGGAGAGAGACCGTCGATGCGATCGCAACGTTCGACTCCGATTCTTTGAGGCTCGTCGGGCCCGAAGGCAACGAGGATGCGTTCGACCTCAGGGATGTCATAAGGATCGAGGCCAAGGATGACGCGATCCGTCTAGATATGTGCGATGGGAGGTGCTTGGGCCTTGATAGGACGGGAGGCAGGCACGATGAGCTTCTCGGAACCATCTGCACCTCGAAGAACAAGCTCGCGATCGCCGACCTTTACCCGAACGAGGTTCCACGAACCAAGGGGATTGAGGGTGAGCTAAGGAAGCAGTCGGCCCATGGAACTCCCGGAACGCTGGAGAGGTGCGAGCTTAGGGTATACCATGATTCCCTGGTCATCCTGCCAGAGCGGAGCGAGATCATCAGATTGCCAATCCTTAGGTTAGTGTCGGTGGGGGTGGAGAAATACAGCCTCATCGTCCGATCTGATGACGGCAGGACAATCGCTATATCGAGACTCGGACGCGAGCTCGAGCCTGCGCGAAGAGCGATCGCCAACTCCATGACCGATTCCCGCTCTCGCACGCTCGGTCCGCTCAAGAGCCTCGTGCCCGAAGCGCAGGGACTCGAGCCATGGGCGTTGGCCACGGCTGACGGAAGGATGGTCGGGCTAGCGGAACTTGAGGTCGGCTTGCCGGGCGTGACCGCTGCGATCGCGAGCCGCCTCGAGTCCGCAGGGATCGGAGAATATTGCCGCCACCTCGTCTCGATTGGATCGGGCGGTCTGACCCGGGTCGGACTACGTAGGAGAACAGGGGAGTTGGGAACGGTTGATGAGATCTTGATGCTCGTACCGATCGTCTCATTGAACGGCGGAACCAGCGGGAACGTTCTTGCCCTGGATGGGACTGTTCAGTCCGGGGAATCGAGGGCGACGTGCTTCTTCCGCATCGTCTCGCGCGATTCGTTTAGGTCACATGCTAGTTCGATCGATGAGCATGACCTCATCCAGGCCATAGACGCGACGAGCTCGGCCCTCCAATCGATCGGCTTCAGGCAGGATCCGTTCCTCCTGAGCGGTCAGGGGCTGGCCATGGCGGAGAATTCACGACATCGGCACATCATCAACCTCATCCCCGGGGCCAACGAGCTGAGGCAGCGGTTCATAGGCAGGGTAGTACATTCGTCTCCGGACGAATGGGCGGAGAGGATAGGGGAGTTGCTGAGATTCAATGTCTCGGCCGCCTCCGACGACGCGGTCTTCGCCTGATGCAAGGGTCGAGGGACGAGGGATGAAGTACACTCAGGGCAAGCATGGAAGGGTCTTCGTCGTAAGACTGGAGGACGGCGAGGTGCTGCACGAGAAGTTGGAGGACTTCGCGGAGGAGCGACGCATCGGGAACGCGGTTGTCTGGGCAATCGGAGGAGCGGACAAGGGAAGCAGGCTCGTCGTCGGCCCGAAGGACGGGATTGCGAGACCGATAGACCCGATGGAGAACAGGTTCGAGGATGTGCATGAGCTATCTGGGGTCGGCACGATCTTCCCCAATGAGGACGGGAAGCCGGTCCTGCACATGCACGCCGCCTGCGGGAGAAAGGGCGAGACGGCGACCGGTTGCGTCAGGCGCGGAGTTAGGGTATGGCAGGTGATGGAGGTCGTGATCCAGGAGATCACTGGCGTCCAGGCGATCCGAGAGATGGACTCGTCCCTTGGCTTCGAACTGCTCGTGCCGAGGATGCCAAAGATGACCGACCTATCGACAGGTAATCAGCCAAGATAGAGAACAAGCCAAGAAGTAGGACCGGTCGAATCGAAGGAATCGCTCAGTCCTCTGAAGAACTTCCCGCATACTCGACGACGGGGAACCCCAGCACGAAGACAGCCCCGCGAGGATTGTTGTCGTCCACGCTGATAGAGCCCCCGTAGCGCTGCATCGTCTTTCGCACGAGGAACAAACCGAACCCAGACCCCGCGTTCGCTCCGTAGCTGAACCCCTCCTCGAAGATCTCATTCTTGATCCCGCCCGGGATGCCCTTCCCATTGTCCACGATGCTCAGGTTCCAACGGTCCCCTGCCCGCTTGATCTCCGCCTCTATCTTGGTCGCTTGTCCATGGACCAGGGCGTTGCGGACGATGTTGTCGATCGCGGAGACCAGCGCCGAGTCGGCTAGCACCGTCGCATCGCCCTCGATCTCGTATTCGATCATGTACCCTTTGCACACCCTCTCGACGGCATGCCTCAGACTGCTCGGCACGAGGGCACCTCCGGCCAATGCCATCACCTCGAGCTCCTTCATCCTCTTGATCAGCTCGGTGCTGCGGTTGACCGCCTTGAAGGCGCTCGCCAGATACTTCTCCTGCCTCGTGCGCTCGAACATATCGAGCGAACCGCTGACGACCGTTAGCTCGTTGAGGGTGTCGTGCCTGAGTATGCCATTGATCAGCCGCAGAGCCTCGTTCATCTGCAGGAGCCTCGACTCGATCCGCTTCCGCTCGGTGATGTCTGACGCCACCGCCATGATGCTGACCAATTTGCCGTCCGCATCAACGATGGGCGCGGTCGATATGCTGATCGTATTGTCAATACCCGCCAGACCGGGACGAGAGACCTCTTCCTCGTTCAGCCGCTCGCCCCTCAGGATCCGCTCCTTGAGGTGTGCCAGTCCCGCCGATTGGTCCAGGAGCAACACGCCCGGAGATGTCGGATCGGGTGGCTCCCAGCCGAAGACCTTCTCCGCGGCGGGATTCCAGGTGGCGACCGTGCCGTCCGGGTTCAAGGTGAGGATGGCCAGCGGTGACGCCTCGATGATCGCCCGCAGCTTCCCACCGGCCTTCCAGAGCATGTCCTCCGCCTGCTTCCGTATGGTGGTGTCCCTCAGGGTCGAGTATCCCGTCAATCTTCCCCGTACTTTCAGCGTTCCCGAGAAAGCCTCTACGTCCTTGACGCGACCGTCGAGGGCCCTCATCAGAGTGGACGTCTTGGTGCCCTGCTCTAGTGCGCCCTTCCCCTTCCGTTCCCATCCAGAGGGCAGAGGCAAGCCGAGGTCGTGGGTGGTCATCCTGAGCAACGCCTCCCTATCCGCCCCGAAGAGGCCGCACGCTGCAGCGTTCACGTCCTCCAGACGACCGGTCTGGCGGTCGAAAAGAATCATCGCCTCGATGTTGTCCTTGAAAAGCTTCTCGTAGATCTCCTCGGACTCCTTGACCGACTCCATCGCCCTTCTTTCTGCCACGGAGCGCATGACCATGTTGCGGAGTTCGGCGAACTGGGCCTTCGGCTCGCCCCCCTTCTGCAGGTAGAAGTCAGCGCCGTTGTTCAGTGCATCGATTGCTATGTCCTCCCTTCCTTTCCCGGTGAAGAGGATGAAAGGAGTGTCGCGCCCCTGCATTCGGAGCGTCTTGAGGAATTGGATGCCGTCCGCGTCCGGCATCTGATAGTCGCAGACGATGACATCGTATCTGTTCGTCTCCAGCAGGACGAGGGCGTCCAGCGGGGAAGCGGTCGTCTCGACCTGCATCTCATCGTTGTGCTCGAGGAACGCCTTCGCTAGCTCCAACAGATTCGGATCGTCATCGATTATCAAAGCAGATACGGGGGACATGGACGGACCTCCCACAGCGCCTTCGTCCGCCTTATTTCTGCCGCCACACCGTTCATGACTTGCAAGTCTCCTAGCTCTTCGGATAGCCTTTATTGGCGGGCCAAGCAATCTGAGGAAGGATGAGAGGGAAATGAGGTCTTCTGTGAGGTTCGCCGGAATGGGCGGGCAGGGGATCATATTCTCGGGCATATTGCTTGCCCGGGCAATCTCGCTCTACGATTACCGTGAAGGCAGGCCACTCAACGCGATCCAGACCCAATCGTACGGACCGGCGGCGAGGGGGGAATCGTCGAAGTGCGACGTGGTGATCTCGGACGAGGCCTCGTTCTATCCGTTCGTGGGGAGGCCTGACTTCCTCGTGGTGTTGTCACAACCTGCCTATCATAGATACATCGGAGATACCGCGACATCGACCATCGTGATCCTGGAGGAGGATGCCATCGAGGACAGGCCAGACCTCACCTATTATGAGGTCCCAGCCCTAAGGAAGGCGAGCGAGCTCGGAGGAAAGGGTGCAGCGAACATGGTTATGCTCGGAGCGTTGGTGGCGATCTCGAACCTTGTCGACAAGGAGGCGATCTCGAAAGCCATCCAAGAGACGAGTCCGGTCGGGGCCCAGGAGGTCAATGAGAAGGCCTATCGTGAAGGATTGCTCATCGGTCGCGCGCAACTCTACCAGGAGTAGGCGTGGCAAGGGCAAGTTCTAAGACCGGCAGCGGAGGTATCCGGAACGGTGTTCTCGTGGACCTAGAAGCGATTCGCTCCTCGGGGAGAAAGGTTCTCACTGAAGCGGAGGTCAAGACGCTGTTGAGGGAGAGAGGGATTGCGACCACCTCGTTCGTCACGCCGACGCGTGATGAGCTCGACTCTCTTGACATCCATTTCCCGGTGGCGGTCAAGGTCTGCTCGCCGGAGATAATGCACAAGAGCGATGTCGGGGGCGTTTACCTCAACGTGCACGACCGGAGGGAGATGATCAAGAGTTATGAGGAGATCAAATCCCGCTTTCCTGACGCGGACGTCCTGGTGGAACCGATGGTTGGCAAGGGTTTCGAGGTCATCGTGGGGGTGACGGATGACCCGACCTTCGGGCAGTGCATCATGTTCGGCAGCGGCGGGGTCCTCGCGAACCTAATCCAGGATGTTTCCTTCAGGAAGACGCCAATCGCGAGGGAGGATGCGAAGGAGATGATCGAGGAGACGAAGGCGAGCAGTGTCTTCGAGGGGTTCAGGGGCATCAAGGCCGATCTGGATTCGGCGGTCGATATGCTGCTCAATGTCTCTTCGCTCGCCACGGAGCTCGATGGCTTGCTCGATCAGCTCGACCTGAACCCAGTCGTGCTCGGGCCAGAAGGCTGCGTGGCAGTGGACGCGAAGATGGTCCTGAGATAAGGGGGTAGCAGGATGCCGAGCAAAAGGGAGGAACTGGCGGCCAGGTACTTCAACTGCAGTCCGAGGGAGAGGGCGGTCTTCGAGGCCGGCATCAAACTTGGGACGATCTACCATCAGTTCGTCGGCACGCCGCTTTCGGCTGCGAACGTCGACAGCCTGGAGAAGGCGATGGAGGACGGCGTAAGGGTCCAACCGTTCGTCGAGGACGTGAGGATAAAGATCGGCCGTTCTGCGATGAGGCAGAAGAAGGACGCCTTCGACTATCAGACGCTGACTGGCAACATGCTCGAAGTGAAGCTCTGCATCCGCGTTGAAGGGACGAGAGTCAGGGCCGAGATGCGCTACATTCCAGAACTCCATTATCCACTCATGTTCGTGAGCGAAGTCGCAGAGGTGGATTGAACCTCATTCGCGTATCGAGCCAGAGCGTCTTCGTCCTGGACAAAGGTAGTTAAGGAAGAAATGTCATTACGCTTGTCCATTGGATTGTCTGGGGGAGCCTTCTAACAGCGGTATCGCTCCTCGGTGGGTAGGATGAACAACATCAAGATCGGCATAACCGGCTTGCCCGGAGCGGGAAAGACCCACGCCCTCCTCAAGGTCATCGAGATGCTCGAGGCGGAGGAGGTCAAGGTCGGCGGTATGATCACCGAGCCGATCGTCGAGGACGGACATAGGACCGGGTTCTCGGTCATGGACTGGAGGACGAAGCAGAAGTCGGTCCTGGCCCATATCGACATTCAGAGCAAGTTCATGGTCGGCAAGTTCGGCGTCAACCTCACCGTGCTCGAGACGGTTGGCGTGGCGGCGCTCATGAAGGCGTGCGAGGAGTCCGACGTCATCGTGATCGACGAGGTGGGGAAGATGGAGGTCGAGAGCGAGAGGTTCGTGGGGGCCGTCAAGTTCGCCCTGGACGTCGAGAAGCCGATGCTCCTCACCCTGCACAAAAAGTCGAGGAACCCACTCCTCCAAGACATCAGGCGCCGGGACGATGTCCGTATCCTCGAGGTGACCCCGATCAACCGGAACCTCCTGCCATACAAGATAATGAAGCTGATGAAGGGAGAGCTTCTCTGAACATGCTCCCGGATTCGGTCGAGGCGACGGAGGGAAGGACGCGTCTGCTCCTTCCCAGAATCCACTCGGAGAAGGGCCCGGGCAAGAGGATGGGGCATGTGTTCTTCAATTCCCAGATGGCGTTCAACAGGGACGTTTCGGTCATGTTCGCTCGGGCCATCGACCTGCGGGGCAAGAAGCTGCTAGATGCGATGGCCGGCACCGGGGCGAGAGGGCTGAGGATCGCGAACGAGGCCGGGCCGGGCTTCGAGACCGTGATCAATGACAAGGATCCGAGGACGACGCCGTACATCGAAGCGAACATCGAGCTCAACTCGCTCCCAAACTGCCGGGTCGAGAACCGCGACCTGCGCTGCCTTCTCGCCTCCGAGGTCTTCGACTATGTCGACCTCGATCCCTTCGGAAGCCCAGTTCCCTTCGTCCAGGCGAGCTTCCAGGGTCTGAAGCGGAAAGGCGTTATCGCGATAACGGCGACGGACACCGCACCGCTGGCGGGCACCCACGCGAAGAAGTGCGCCCGCAGGTACATGGCTAGGCCGCTTCGGGGCCCGATCGGGCACGAGGTCGGGCTGAGGATTCTTATAGGCTACCTGGTCCGGGAAGCGGCGCAGCTGGACCGCGGTCTCAGCCCTCTTCTTTGCTTCTACGCCGACCACTACTTCCGATGCTACCTCGTGGCAAAGGAAGGCGCGGCAGCGGCGGATGAGTCGCTCGCGAGGCTCGGAAGACTGAAGCTCGACGAGGAAACGAGGGAAAGGGTGTTCTCGTTCGATTTGAAGGAGGGAGCGGGTCCTCTCTGGGGCGCGGACCTCTTTGACCGCGAATTGCTGGATAGGATGGACGTCACGGATGGCATGCAGCACCCTGACCGATGCAGGAAGTACCTGGAGACCTGGCGACATGAACTCGCCCTTCCGTTCTTCTACGAGAACAACGAGCTCGCCTCGCTCCTCAAGCAGTCCCCGCCGATCCTCGATAGAGTGATATCGAAGCTGAAGGAGACGGGCAACGCCTCACGCACGCACTTCTCCCCGACCGGCTTCAAGACGGACGTGCCGTTCGAGGACGTCCTCATCATTTACCGGAACATGGCCTGACCTGGCGCACCACATCCTTTATCTACGGATTGGCCGATGGCAAGCCGGTGAAGGGTTGAGCACTCTCGCTGTCGTGGGCACCCAGTGGGGTGACGAGGGCAAGGGGAAGATCACCGACTACTTGGCCGAGAACGCCGAGTACGTCGTCCGATATCAGGGAGGGGCGAACGCCGGGCACACCGTCGAGATAGGCAAGGAGGTCATCGCCCTACACCTTCTACCATCCGGGATCCTTCGACCCAACGTCATCAACGTCATCGGGAACGGGGTCGTCCTGGACCTGGAGGCGCTCATGAAGGAGGTCGACATGGTGCGCTCCACCGGTAGGAGCGTCGATGGCCTGCGCATCTCCGACCGCGCGAACTTAGTCATGCGCTACCACAAGCTCATGGACGGCATGGAGGAGCGACTGAGGGGCGCGAAGGGAGTAGGGACCACAGGCCGCGGCATCGGACCATGCTATTCTGACAAGATCGCGCGGAACGGTATCCGAATGTGCGATCTCCTCGACCGGCAGGCGCTGGAGGAGAGACTTGACCTCCTCTATCCAATCAAGGAGAAGATGCTCGCCTCGATGGGAGTGGAGGGCCTGCCAGGGAAGCACGAGCTGCTCGACCAGCTTGTCGAGTACGGAGAGATCTTCGGACCGTACGTCTGTGACACGTCGGTGCTCATCAATGATGCCATCCGCTCTGGCAAAAGAGTGATGTTCGAGGGAGCCCAGGGAACGATGCTCGACATCGACCACGGAACGTATCCTTACGTCACCTCGTCAAGTTGCGTCACAGGAGGCATCTGCACGGGCGCAGGCGTTGGGCCCTCATCGATCCAGGAGATCATAGGAGTTGTCAAGGCTTATACGACCCGCGTCGGGGCCGGTCCTTTCCCGACAGAGCTCAGGGACAGCATCGGAGAACAGCTGCTCGTGAAGGGAGGCGAGTACGGCGCTACGACGGGAAGGGCAAGGCGCTGCGGCTGGCTCGATCTCGTCATCGTGAACTACGCCGTCAGGCTCAACAGCATCAGCTCCCTGGCGGTCACGAAGCTGGACGTGCTGAACGGAATGGGTCCTCCGAAGGTCGCGGTCGCCTACGATATCGATGGGGAGCGCGTGAAAGACTTTCCGGCGAGCCTGAACAGGCTGGCCAGGGCAAGGCCTATCTACGAGGAGCTGGAGGGCTGGGAGGATTGGGCCGAGGGACAGGCCGGCGATATCGCCTCGAAGGGGAGGGGGGCGCTCCCGAAAGGCATGAGGAAGTACCTCGATTTCATCTCGATCCAAACCGGCGTCCCGGTCAGTATCATCGGCATCGGCAGGGAACGCCACGAGACGATAGATCTAAGATCAGAGGCTAGCAGGTCGTAGGACTCACGGAAGCCTGGCCAGATCGAACCCTTTTCCGCCGATCGGCTTGGTCGCATCGATCCCTACCTTGGAGGTTGTCGTACTCGCGCTCGGGTCGAGCGAAGAACCAGCCGCGTTGTTGACGACGACCAGAGAACGGCTCGCCTGGAACCTCGTCGCGACCGCCCATTCGACCATCCTGTCATCATAAACGTCGACGTCCTCATCGACGATCGTCACCTTCTTCATCGAAGGATGTCCGGTGAAGGCAGCCATGATCGCATTCACACCGTCTCCTTCCTTGTTCTTCGTGATGGAGACTACTCCATGAAGCCAGCAACAGCCGCCTTCGGTCAGACGGACGGCATGGACCTTCGGCACTACCTGACCTACCGACCTGAAGATCATCGGCTCCCTCGGCAGCCCCATCAGAAGATAGTGCTCGAGGCCGCCCGGCAGAACGATGTGGAAGATCGGGTCCCTCCTGGTATAGACACGGTCTATCTCGACGACCGGCTGCCTTCGGACGTCGTCGTAGGTGCCAGTGATGTCAACGAACGGCCCTTCGTTCGTTGTCTCGGCCGTTATCCGTCCCTCCAGGACGTACTCGCACTTGCTCGGTACAAGCAGTCCGCCTCCGGTCCGTCCGACATCGAGCTCCTTGCCGCTGCACTCGTGCTTCAACGAGGCGGCAATCTCGAGCTCGTCTTGGGAGTAGTCGGTGGAGGTCGCAGCGGCGAGCAATACCTCCGGTTCCACGCCGACGCAGAAGGCGACCGGCAGGTCCTTCCCCTTGGCCAGGCTGCGCTTGGACATCGTATAGAGATGACGGGGGACGAGGCGTATAGCCAACCTCTTCTCGTCGAGTATCATCAGACGGTGAAACGAGACATTCCTCTTTCCATCGAACTCGGAGACCGCGACGGCGGAGGTGATGTACCTTCCTCCGTCTCTCGGATAAAACTTCGGAACCGGAAGCGAGGTCAGGTCAAAACTCACCTTCGATAGCTGACCGAACTCTGGACTCCTGACGAGCTTAGGTACCTTTGGCGTCTGGACGGCGGCGAACAGCTTGCCCGGGAGTTCCTCCTTCTTGATTCCCAGCGCCCCACAGATCGATTCCCTGGTAGAGAACAAGTTGCCGACCGCTCTTCCACCGTTCAGGTCATTGAAGAGCACAGGGCGCCGCTGGTCCTGCAGCAGCTTCCTGGTCACCTCGAACTCGACCGGCACGGACTTGCCGACAATGACCTTCTTCGGCACAGTGGAGAGCAACGACTGGAGCGACATCAATCGGTAATCCGTCGGTCGTTATATTAATGCATCAGGCGGGAAAGGTACAAAAGGTCGGTGAGTGATGGGCGGCGCGATGTCGAACGAGGATATCGAGGGAGTGGTCAGGAAGTACGCCCTCCAGAACGCCGTCCTCTATGGGGGGAAGGCGAATCCGAAGGCCGTCTCGGGGAAAGTTCTGGCAGAGGAGCCTGCGCTGAGATCGAGGGCCAAGGAGATCATCCCGATGATAGAGGCGATCGTCGATAAGGTGAACTCGATCCCGCCGGAAGAGCAGAGGAAGGAGCTGGAGGGGATCGACGCCTCCCTTCTCAAGAGGGAGGTCAAGGAGAAGGTCCATGCCCTCCCTGACCTTCCATGGGTCGAGATCGGGAAGGTAGTGATGAGGTTCGCGCCCGGACCTTCCGGCCCGCTCCACCTCGGGCACACGAGAGTGGCGATACTCAACGACGAGTATTGCCGGCGCTATGATGGATGCTTCATCGACCGGATCGAGGATACGAACCCCGACAAGATCGACCCGGACGCTTACGACATGATCCCCGAGGACCTCGAGTGGCTCGGGGTCAAGGTCGGCAAGACGGTCGTTCAGAGCGAGAGGTTCGAGCTCTACTACGACATGGCGAGACAGCTCATCGAAATGGGCAAGGCGTACGTTTGCACCTGCCCCGCCGACGAGTGGAGGGCGCTCAAGGAGCAGAAGAGGACTTGCCCGCACCGGGATCTTCCTCCCAACGTCCAGATGGACCAGTGGGAGAAGATGCTGGCCGGCGCCTATGAGGAGGAGAAAGCGGTGCTGGTGGTGAAGACGGACCTAGATCATCCGAACCCCGCGATCAGGGACTTCGTCGGATTGAGGATCGTCACCTCGACCCCACATCCGCGCACCGGGACCCGCTACTGTGTCTATCCGATGATGAACTTCAGCGTCGCGGTCGACGACCACTTCCTCG
>JBEKAR010000013.1:0-19001 GCA_050015815.1 Methanomassiliicoccales archaeon
GAACGTAGGCCCGTCCTCGAAGGCATCGAAGCTAGGCATCTTTCGGACGTGTACCTCTTGGTTCGGAAAGAGCGCGGATATCTCCTTGAAGAACTCACCGTTCAACTTCGGGTTGATCGCGGATAGGACCACAGGCACGCTGAGAATGCTCGCGGCCTTCGCGGCGCAGTAAGCCGCCTCCTTAATCGTGACCTTGTCCCATGAGGCGATGCCTCGAATCATCGACGGTTGGTAGTCGACAAGCACGAGGGCGCTGTTCCTTTCACTAAGGAGATCGAGCCTCCACTTCCAATCTTGCTCCATCAGTTCACCTTCAGCGATCTCAGGCGGCGCTCTGCCCGCCCCTGTCGCTTGAGTTAGCGGCGGTGCGACGGGTATTTGAACGTATTTCAGGCGAGTCCTGCCGGTTCACGCTAGGCGCAAGACGACAGACTTATCTTCGCCAAGGCGGGTCTTCGCGTCGCCCGAGGTAGGAAGATGAAGGGAGTTGTTGCGTTCGATAGTGTGCACGGGAACACCAAGATCGTGGCCGAGGCGATTGCCAATCAGATCAGGTCCGAAGGCCATGAGGTGCACCTGATAAACCTGAGGGAATCCACGCCGTCCGGGGTCGTCGGCGATTTCCTGATCATAGGGTCACCGACAAGAGCGGGCCGTCCTACCAAGGAGGCGAGGTCGTTCGTCGAATCGCTCGGCACCTCGTGGAAAGGGAAGCCGGTCGGGACATTTGACACGGTCGGGCCCATTTCCAAGGACCCAGAGAAGCGGGCGAAATGGATGAAGATGATCGATGAGGACTCGAAGAATGCCGCCATCAAGCTAAGGGACCAGTGCACGGCGCAAGGGATGCGTGCGACTAGCGTGCTCCACGTCGCGGTCGTCGGATTCACCGGGCCGCTCGCTTCGGACGGGGTGCAGATGGCGAAGGACTACGCCCATCGGTTCCTCGTTTCACTGAAGTGAGCCTCCCTATCGAGGATGACACAATCAATCGACCTTCGATCAACCATACTTGAACGTCTCGCCCGGCTTTAGAACGACGACCCGGATTGACGGCGTGTCCGCAAGGAGCTTTGCGATCTCGGAAAGGTCGGTGTCCAGATTGTGCATCGGCACGACCACCGCGGGGGCGATCGCCTTCGCCGCCTGTGCCGCAGCCTTGACGTCCATTGTGAACTTCCCACCGATAGGAAGCAGGGCAACGTCCACCTTGCCCAGCGACGACATCTCTGGAATGAAATCTGTATCGCCCGCATGGTAGATCGTGCTTCCCCCCAGCTTCACGAGATAGCCGACTCCCTTCCCTTTGGGGTGATAGATCCTTTGGATGTTGTAAGCCGGGACGGCGCTGACATCGATCCCGTTCAGGGACAGGCTCTCCCCTTCATGAATCTCCTTGGCTCCATCGATGCTCTTCGCGGGTTTGTGAGGCGCAACGATCGACGTATTCGGTCCTGTGAGCGATCTGACGGTCTCTTCGTCCCAATGGTCTGGATGGGAGTGCGAGATCAACACGAGGTCCGCCTTCTCGCTCGGGTCGAGAGGCTTGCCAGGCCCAAGCCGTTTGGCGTACTTGGCCGATAGCGGATCGAAATGGACCGTCTTGCCTTCAGATACTGCGCGGAACCATGATTGGCCGAGCCAGGTGATATCTGTCGTCATTGTCGCACCTAGCTAGTGGAGTGGACAAGGCACTTCATTAAGCATGCAGTCGCCTCCAACCTACCCCCGAGCGTCGAACGTCTCAATGCCCATGCCTGTGGTGCTGGTCCGGCCAATGGACATGACTGTGGACGATCGGCGGATGCACGTGGATGTGGGAATGGGGCTCATTCTGGCCCTCGGGGTGAGGATGCTGATGGTGCTCGTCCGACTCGTGCAGATGTTCGTGCTCCATCGCCCCGTGGCGGTGCGTGTGCGCATGCCGCTCCGAAACCATTGCGAGAACTCCACCGAGCATCAGGGCTGCCGCGGCCAGGAAAGCCCAGGTCACGTTCTCGCCCAGAAGCGGAATCGAAGCAATGACCCCGACGAACGGCCCGAAGCTGAAGAACGCCGCGGTCCGAGAGCTCCCGATACCCTCTAGAACCCGAATGAAGAATACGAGGCTTATTCCGTAGCTCATCGCCCCCAGGAGAAGAGCGTAGAGAATACTGGCATCCAACGGAATTTTGGCCCCGATCAATGCCGCAAGGCTGAGAGAGACCGTGCCCGCCACCACTCCCTTGAGGAGCGCGGTCTGGACCGGATCCTTGCTTGAGATGTGTTGCGTCAGGTTGTTGTCGATCCCCCAGCAGACCATAGCGAAGACGACGAGCAGCGGACCGAGCAGCTCGAAGGCCCCTTGGCTCGGGTTCCAGACAAGGAGGACCCCAGCGAGGGTCATGACCGTAAGGGCGAGCCAGAGGCGTCGGCCGGCGTACTCCTTGAACACCACGACGGCTATGATCGCCGTGGCGACCCCCTCGAGGTTGGACAGAAGGGATGCGGCGAATCCGGTTACAAGGGTAAGCCCGGTCATCAGCGCCACCGGCGCCAATATCCCTCCGGTTATGATGGCGCCCGCGAGCCACGGCAAATCCTCCTTCTCAAGGGATGGGCCTTTCTGCCTCCTGTCTCCCCGGGTCGTCCTTGAAAGGACGACGTAGAAGGAAAGGCCGACGAATGCCCCGAGGTATAGCAGACCAGCCAATGCGA
This sequence comes from Methanomassiliicoccales archaeon, assembly GCA_050015815.1. Taxonomy (GTDB): domain Archaea; phylum Thermoplasmatota; class Thermoplasmata; order Methanomassiliicoccales; family UBA472; genus JAJRAL01. The sequence goes on from JBEKAR010000013.1 coordinate 2,698, forward strand.
GCGGCGAGATGTCTTGCACCAGGATCTTGGCCAAAGGGGTACTCACTCCGAAGAGAGCGGCAGATGCCATGGCGTAGAGGAAGGGTGTTCTGCTTCTCGGTGCGGACATGTCAGGTCCAGAGATGGCGAGCCGGGGCATTAACCTGGCGCCTGGCATAATCGCATCCGATCTTCCGTGCGTTCGAGGAAGTTCAAGATTCTCGGTGCGGGACAACAGCGCCGGGATCGGCCTGGCGATCTGCAGGAAGATGGTCGAGGAGCGCGGCGGGAACATATGGGTCGAGAGCGACGGGACATCGGGCTCGACCTTCTGCTTCACCATTCCGAACTAGAACGGGACCGGGCGAGATCACTTCTTCCGCTTCTTCTTCAAGTCCTCGAAGTACCTCGCCATCGGCTTCCAGTAGCTGTCGTGCCATCCCTTATCGTAGTCGTCCGCCTGCTCCGCCGGGACTCTCGTCTGGACCACGGTGAGCTCGGTTCCTTCGGACACTGCCTTCAGGTCAATCTCCAGTCGAGAGGGCGGGTAGCCTTCCGGCCACTCCGATGTCGACTACTCCTGGACGATCCTTCTTCCCTTCTCAAGCTCAAGGTTCTTCGCGGTGATGTACCCTCCCCAGGCCGAGAACTCTCCTCCGACCTCCGAGCTTCCCTCCGCCCCGCTTCCTGTGATAGCGGCGTGCTCCTTCGGATCCATGAAGGCATGGTAGACCTGCTTTGGCGTCGCCGGAATGATGACCTTCTGTCTAATCGTCCTCGACCTGTTGGGCATGAACAATCGACGCTGCCGCCGGAATAAATAGGTGCGTCCCCTCAACTCAAGCGGAAAGGAACGACCTGGCATCCAACGCAACCTTCATGACCGGGCAAGAGGACCATTCATAAGGCTCTTATCCAGGGAGGTCGAATCTTTCAGGGCGGACTGGAGAGGATATCGACTGAGGATTGCCATTGCCGGGGCTGGGATGGCGGGGGCCTATCTGCAATGCCTGCTGAAGGAGGAGGGACATACTTCAGTCGAGCTGTTCGATGTCAGGCGCTCGAACGCGTGCGGCCACAAGCCCTGCGCCTGGGGGGTCGCGCCGTATTCCGAGTATGAGCGGCTCGTCTCTCGATTCGAAGATCCAAGCGGCTACGTGCTCGCTCGCTGCGACAAGATATCAATCGACGGCGTCGAGATGAAGGCGGACCTGGCCACCATCGACAAACCTCGGTTGCTCAAGGACCTGATCGGAGACACGAGGGTCCGTCTGGATCCGCTCGTGGTCGACGATTTCGATCGGGTCATCGATGCGACCGGTTGCGAAAGGGCCTTCCTCGGCCCGGCGACAGGACCCGAGCTGATCGCGCAGTGCGGTCAATACCGAATCCGCACGACGGAGGAAATGGGCCTCTGGTTCAGGACGAAAGGTCTCGGATACGAGTGGTGCTTCCCTCTGGGCGATGACATATACCACATGGGATTCGGCAATCTTGACGAAGGTGCGGAGGAATACCGACCGCAAGCCGAGGACGCGCCCGCTTTGAAAGGAAAGGTGCTCTGCAAGTGTCTGAGCCGGATCCGTCTTACGTCACCGTATTACTCGCAGCCATTCTCAGTCGGTGAGCGCATCATCGGAGTGGGAGAGAGCATCGGCACGGTAGGACCGCTCGGAGGGGACGGCAACCTTTACGCGATGCAGTGCGCCGAGTTGCTGCTAAGGCACTGGGACGATCCTGAGGCGTACACGGCCGCGGTTCTGAAGAAGTACTCCTGGATGAGGAAGGAGCGCGAGGCTCTGGAGAAGCTCCTTCGGGGAAAGGTCCCACCGATAACCGACATCAGGGTCTTCACCAACCACAGCAAGAGGGTCGGAATCGAGATGGGACCAGTCCAGGCCCTGAGGCTCTTCAAGACGGTGGTGGAGACGAGCAGGGAAAGAAGGCATAGCGGGGAGATTCTGTAGGTGGACGACGTGGCAACGGTGACGTTCGGAGGCGGGAGGGAGCTCGGATGGTACTCCTATCTCGTCCACAACAGGACCGCGCTCGGCTCGCTCGCGACGCTCGTCCACGCGCCTTTCATGATCGCGTTCCTTTCCGCCGTAACCATCGGGGCTCTGTCCGCCACGGCGCTCAATCCCGTCGTGCTCGGCCTCTCCCTCCTGGTCGTCGCATTGCTGCTCTACGGCGAGCACATGCTCGACGACTTGACCCGCTTCGGGAAGCCCTGGGGGACGGTGTTCTCTGATCGCGCTCTGGCATCGATGGCATCCGTCATGTTCCTCGCCGCAGGACTGGTCGGCCTGGCCGCCTCGTTCATCTACACCTCGCCGATCCCATTCATCGGAGTTGTAATCGGGGTCGCGTTCTGCTGCCTCTATGGCCTGGAGATCTGGCGATTCCATGAGATCGTCTTCGGTGCCCTAGGCTTCGCCGCAATACCTGCCTTCTCTTATCTAGCACAGAATGCTGTCGTCGGGACAGGAGCTCCCGACCTTTTGATCGCAGGTTCGTTGCTCGCCGTTGGCTTCGCCCTCGGTTACGTCATGCTCTTCCTATACGAATGCACAAAGACCGCCTCGCACCGGGTCATGTGGAGACTCCTCGCGGGCCATTTCGCTCTAATCTACGCGATCGTGGGGGTGATGGTCTGGCTTCGACTCTGACGTACGCCTTTTCATTCGTGAACGGGGGTCGCTAGATGGATCCGCGCGTCATCGTGGATTTCGCCAGAATCAAGCCGCTCGCCGCCTGGAGCATAGCGGGGTCGGCCGTGGGGCTGGGACTCGCCCTGTTCCTGACAGGTGGGCACATCGTCGCCTGGCTCCCGACGGTCTTGGCCATGTTGGCGGTCGTCCTGATCCAGTGGGTCGCCCATCCTCTCAACGACATCATGGACTATGATCTGGACCGTCAGGCGCCGATCGAAGCAACGGCCAGAATCAAACCCATCGTCGACGGTCGGATAACGATGACCGAGACGAAGTGGTTGACGCGGGCGATGATGCTGATCATCCTGGTCATCCTTGCCTACCTCGTCGTCCTCCAGCCGGTCCTTGCGATCCCGGCGTTCTACGGGGTCGGAGCGACGATCGGATACAACAGCAGTCGCCTCCGACTGGCATATCGCCCCTTCACCGAGTTCTATCTCGCGGTGCCGATCAACGCCATCGCGATAACCGTCGTATCCTACATCGGATCGGGGCAGCTCTCGTGGGTCGCGGTTGTCGTAGGCATCGTCTTCGGATTCGCCGCGGGCTCGTTCTTCCTCAGCATGATGAGCATGGACTTTCCCACGGACCGGAAGAACGGGAAGAGGACGACCGTGGTGAGCTTCCCTAACGTCCGTGTCTGCGCGTACTACCCAACTATCGGTCTGGCGATCGCCCTGATCTCGACACCTTTCCTCGTTCAGGCCATCGGAGCTATTCAGACGATTTCTTTCGCCATAATCTCCATCCTCGCTTTCGCCGGCCTGATCTTCTACGGAAACAAAGTCGACGAGCTGCGCCTGCGGTATCTCGGCGGGAAGGTCGCCGACCCCGAGGGACAATCAGGTCCGCTGAGGCTGGGCCAGCTGTACATCTCGACCGCCTATGGATTCATCCTCGGCGCGCTGTTCGCGCTCATGGGGGTTTGACCATGGCACTCCGTTCCACCACCTTCGAGAAGAGCAGCCTTGATGCCGCTCGGGACCGAAATGGAACGGAAGAATCCTCATTCGGTGCGTACCTTCGCAGGATCGCGCCGGAGATTGATGCGAGGATCGCCGAGCATCTGGCCAGTCTCGGGTCCTCCAACGGTCTCAATGACGGGGTGGAGAGGATGCTCCTGAGCGGCAAGCGCCTGCGTGGGGCGATCGTCATTCTTGCCTTCGACTCGGCCAGTAGGGAGCCGCTGAACAGGAACGTCGCGCTCGACCTCGCCGCTGTAGTTGAACTCGCTCACAGCGCCAGCTTGATCCTTGACGACATCATCGATGAAGATGACTCAAGACGGGGTGAGCCCGCTTTGCACATCACGATGGGAGAGAAGCTGGCGCTGCTCAATATGATGGAGGTCATCGCCCTTCCCTACGCGATCGCCTCGAAGCATGGCTCCCGTTTCGTCGAACATCTGGCGAAGACCCACCGGCTGATGGTGAACGGAGTCCTTTCCGAGGTCTCACGGTCACGTGCGCCGACGTCAAAGCTCTACGAGCAGATCATTACCCTCAAGACGGGAGCGCTCTTCAGCCTCGCCGCGAGGTACGGTGCGATGGCGGCCGAGGCGGATGTGACTCTCGTTGACGCGCTAGCAGAGTACGGCCTCTTGACCGGCAAGGCGATGCAGATCGCTGACGACATCGCCGACCTGAGGCTAGCGCTCGAAAAGGGAGCTGAGCTGGAGCCGAGCTCTGAGACGGTCCTCCTGCGCCTCCTCGTCGAACAGGAGTGGGAGTCGACACAACACGGAGATGGAAACCCGCCTGCCTTCGCGAACCTCGATGGTCGACCCACATCGGACAGCCGCTGTCTTCTCGAGGCGGGAATGATGAGACGATTGGATGACGAGCTGGCGGTCGTCGAGGAGATGGCCACTGAGCTACGGACGAGAATCGGGCGTGTCGGAGCATCCGGTCGGGGTGATGTCGGTCACGATCTTCTTCTCGAAGCCCCTAGGGAGATTACAAGAATCGTTCTAGCACCACAGAAACGCAGGCACTAGGTTGCATGCGAACGGATTCATTGCCGCAGGACCTGGCTAAGATAATGCGCCCGCTCGCGTAGAGGTAGATGCCCCCGGGAGGGCAATCGCAATCAGGACGAAATCGACGACCATCAGCCTCCCATGCCACAAGAGTCTGCCGAGCAGGTTGAAGCCGACAGCCGAGGCGAGGATTACCCGGATTGTTGCACGGAGGGCCAGATTAACTGGTTCAAGAACAGGACATCGGCCATTCCTCTCCTGAAGAAGCCTCTAGCCCAAGGGTCCGAGTCTAGTCATTCGAGATCAGGGGTGTCGCACTATTGGCTCTTCTTCTCCTCCACGAAGTCCATGGCCCCTGAGTTCATGCAGTAGCGCAGTCCTGTTGGTGGGGGTCCATCATCGAACACGTGGCCAAGATGCCCGCCGCAGCGCGCGCATTTCACTGCGGTACGCCTTGTCCCAAATCTGTCATCCCGTTCGGTCAGCACGCTAGACTCAGAGACCGGCTGCCAAAAAGAAGGCCAGCCAGATCCAGACTCGAACTTGGCGTCAGATGAGAAGAGGGGATTGCCACACCCAGCGCAGCGATACTCTCCCTTCTTCTTATTGTCCCAGTATTTGTTAAGGAACGCGGGTTCCGTGCCGTCTTTCCTCAGTATGCGGAACCGCTCGGTAGTGAGCTCACGTCTCCACTCTTCCTCGGACTTGACGACCTTCGCCTGCTCTTTCGGTTCCATCAGATGAACGATTGCAAGCAGGATGTATTTGGCTGATTTGGGGAAACTATGCATGCCTTGGCGGTCCGGTGAATGATCCGAACCCAGGACCGAAAGCGCCTTGCTCACTTTGACTGCGTACGCTCCATCCAAGGGCAACACGACGGAGAAGCTCCAGTAAGAGTGGGAAAGCCGTTCCACCGCTCGCCTCGCATGAAATCGCATATCGGAATCAATGCTGGAGGACCAGATGTGCCAGAGGGACTGTTTGTTCTGAGCTACCACTTTTGGCACGCCTGGACAGAAGTATAAATCTTGGTCCAGGGATTACAGTCTTGGGATGCGCTATGCCAAGCTCACTAGTAAAGGAAGCACTGGCCAACGTCAAGAAGGAAGGAGGCATCCCACCGCAGGCGACCACGCAGCCGCCCGCAGCGGGATCGTCCCCTTCGGATGATGAAATCAGGAAGATAGCCGAACAGATGTCAGTCAGCATCAAGATCGTCGGCTGCGGCGGAGGCGGCTGCAACACGATCAACCGATGCGTGGACGAGGGAATCTCCGGCGCCCAGCTCTGCGCCATCAACACGGACGCCAAGCACCTGCTGACCATCCGCGCTCCGACCAAGATCCTCATCGGGAGGAACCTCACGAGGGGATTGGGCGCTGGGGCAATTCCCGACGTAGGTACAAGGGCCGCGATGGAGAACGAGGTCGAAATCGGCAATTTCCTGCGGGGCGCGAACATCGTCTTCGTGACCGCGGGGATGGGCGGAGGCACGGGCACAGGCTCGGCGCATTTCGTCGCCGATATCGCGAAGCGTCAGGCTCAGGCGCTGACCATCGGGGTCGTCACCTTGCCATTCAAGGCGGAAGGCACGGTGAGAATGGAGAACGCGCTCGCCGGACTGAACCGGCTGAGCTCGATCTGCGATACCACAATCATCGTCATGAACGACAAGCTTCTCGAGCTCGTGCCGAAGATGCCAGTCGAAGCGGCGTTCAAGGTCGCGGATGAAGTCCTGATGCAGACGATAAAGGGGCTGACCGAGATCATTACCAAGCCGGGTCTGGTCAACTTGGACTACTCCGATATCCTGACGATCATGAACGAGGGCGGCATGGCCTTTGTTGGCATCGGGGAGTCGGACGCGGAGGACGAGCGGGTGGAGAGCGCCGTGAACGAGGCGCTGCACTCGCCGCTTCTCGGGGACATCGATATGAAAGGATCGCGCGGCGCCCTGGTAAGGGTCGTAGGCGGGCCTGACATGACGGTCACCGAAGCTCAGAAAGCAGCGGAGATCGTGGGCAAGAACGTCAGTTCCGACGCGAGGATCATCTGGGGATGCTCGATAGAGCCTGAAGATGAGGGCACGATAAAGATACTCCTCATCTTCACCGGCGCCAAATCGCCATACGTCCTGGGCAAAGGCGGAGCGCCCTCGCAGCAGAGCAAGCTAGGATCGAGCGTCCAGAAGCAGGGACAACAGAAGGACGCAAGATCGCGCGGGGACTCGGACGACGGCATCGACTTCGTGGGCTGAAAAGCCCGACTATTTCCTTTCCAGGCCTCAAGTCAGATACGTTCCAGCGAAAGCCTAGGTCCCCGTTGAAGGCGTGAGAAACAATTGAGTGAATCCTGGCCTGCGAGCCTATCGATATCCCATTTGCCTAGATCTTGCCCTTGTCGCAGATCTGCTTCCAGAACTCGATACGTTCGACCGCCAACGCGGTCTGGCTGGCGAAGGCGTCAATCAGCCTCTCCTGTTCCATCTTGATGATACCTTCCTGCTCGACAGGCTGGATGCCCATCACCCCCACGATCCCATTGGGCGTTCTCAGCGGATAGTACCTCAAGGTGGCCGAGGCCAGAGTGTCGGTGTCCTTGCCCGACCGAATTCCGTGCACGAAGGTCCAGTTCGCGGCGGTCATCTCCTTCTCATCCAGATCAAGGCCAGCGCTGGCCAGCGAGACCGTTAGAAGCCCGTTTAATGGAAGGAAGAAGGCCGAGCTGCAAGAGCACGCCTTCCTCACGTGACCGCCGACGGTCTCGAAGGCGGCTTGGATGTCATTGACCGCTGCCAGATCGATGCTGAGAGCATACAGGATTGAGGTGTGGTCTTCCCTCCTCTGCGCCGCCGAGGCGTATTCCTTGGATCTCACCACTAGGAGGCTGATCACCACCCCGACGAACAGAAACGCTCCGAAGGTGATCAGATACTCAGAGTCCGTGATCCTGAAGTTGAAGGATGGCGGGACGAAGAAGTAGTCGTAGGTGACAACGCTCGCCGACGCGGTGAATATGGCTGGCCAAAGGCCCCAGGAGATTGCCGCCAGAACCACGCCGATTAGATAGAGCATGACCAAGTTGGTGGACGAGATGTAAGACTTGGCGATCATGGCGACGATGGTAAGGCCAAGAACGAGCCAGAGGCAGTAGAAGAGGCGGGTGAGGAAGACCCTTGGCTGAGGCTGCGTCTCGCGCTCAGGAGATTCCTTCTCCGTTCTCTCGGCCCCACTAATCACAATGATTTCGATCGGGCCGCTGAGGCTGAGGATCTGGTTCGCGACGGAACCGAACAGCACTTCCTGCCATCGGGGCTTCAGCGGTCTGCCGACGACGACTCTGGTGACGTTGTTCTTCTTGGCGAAACGGACGACCTCGTCGGCTATGGAGACGCCGAAGGAGGTCGATGTCTTCGCACCGGCCTTCGCGGCAACATCGAGGGCCCGCATGGCCTCCATCTTGTTCCTTCCAGAAAGCCTTATGCCAGCCGGCGTTTCGACGTAGATGGCGTGCCAATCCGACTTGAGCTCGTCGGCGAGACGGCGCCCAGTCCGGATCAATCGCTCGTTCAGGGTCTTGCTATTGCCGATGCACACCAACAGCTTCTCGCTCACCGGCCATGGTCCAGGGATCGACCGGGTCCGCATGTACTCCAACATCTGCTCGTCGATGTGCTCCGCGGCCCGGCGGAAGGTGAGTTCTCTCAGAGCGATGAGGTTGCCCTCGTTGAAGAAGTTCTCGGCGGCGATTGCCGCCTGGGACGGGACATATATCTTGCCTTCTCGAAAACGCTGCATCAGCTCCTCGGGCGGAAGATCCACGATCTTCAGCTCATCGGCCTCGTCCAGCACCGAATCCGGCACCGTTTCCTTGACCTTCACGCCGGTTATCTGAGAGATGGTGTCGTTCATGCTGTCCAGGTGCTGAACGTTGAGGGTCGTGTAGACGTCGATCCCAGCCTCGAGCAGTTCTTGCACGTCCTGGTACCTTTTGGCGTGGCGGGAATCAGGCGCGTTGCTGTGCGCCAGCTCGTCGACGAGAACAAGTTGGGGACGGCGTGCGAGGATCGCATCGAGGTCTGGCTCGCGGAGTAGCATCCCCCTGTACTCGATCTCGCGCTCTGGGATGCTCTCGATGCCCCTCAGCAGTATCTCTGTATCCATCCGTCCGTGCGACTCCACGCACGCCACCACGACGTCCAGTCCTTGGGAGAGACGATGATGGGCGTCCTCGAGCATAGCGTAGGTTTTGCCGACGCCGGCCGAGTACCCGAAGAATATCTTCAACTTCCCGCGATGGGTCTTGCGCTCCTCCTTCTCCACCTGTTTTAGGAGCTCGTCAGGGTTCGGTCTCTCCTGTTCCACGATCCTCTACCCTCCCGACATGAGAAATTCCACTATTGGACCTAGGGCTAACGATAAGAAGAAGCTTAGCGCACCCAGGAGCACGATCACCCCGATGAGCCAGGAGATGAACAAAGGTGTGTGGGTGGGCAATGAGCCGGAGCTGGCCGGAACGATCTTCTTGGCGCTCAAGGCCCCTGCCAGCGCCAGGGTCAGCACCGCGATCGGATAGCGTCCGAGGAGCATCGCGATCCCCAGGATCACGTTGTAGAACAGTGTGTTCGCCGTCAGCCCGGCGAAGGCGCTCCCGTTGTTGCCCACCGCGGATGAGAAGGCGTAGAGAATCTCGGTGAAACCATGCGGACCGGGGTTAAGGACGCCGGCCCGTCCATCGGGAAGCATCACCGCGATAGCGGTCCCAATCAGCAAGACGACGATCGGCAGTAGAATGATGATCGTGCACAACTTCATCTCGTAAGGCCCGATCTTTTTGCCCAAGTAATCTGGCATGCGACCGATCATCAGGCCGGCGATGAACACCGCAATCAGGACGAAGACCAGCATGCCGTAGAGCCCTGACCCGACCCCGCCGAACACGACCTCGCCAAGCTGAATGGCGAACAGCGGAACCAGCCCTCCTAAAGGCGTATAGGAATCGTGCATCGAGTCGACCGCCCCGCAGGAGGTGGACGTCGTCGCGACGGCGAAGAGGCAGGACGGCACGACGCCGAACCTCACCTCCTTGCCCTCCATGTTTCCTCCGGGCTGGTTCTCGGTGGCGATCTGCGACACGCCCTGGTTGGCGAAGGACGGATTCCCGCCCTCCTCGGCCCAGATCGCGACCCCGAGCAGGACGAGGAATATCAGCATCATGGCGACGAGGAGCGCGAATCCCTGGCGCCTGTCCTTCACCATGCTACCGAACGTGAAGCATACCCCGACTGGAATAACGAGCAACGCGAGCGTCTCCACAAGATTGCTCAGGGCCGTCGGATTTTCGAACGGATGTGCCGAGTTGGCATTGAAGAAGCCGCCGCCGTTCGTTCCGAGAAGCTTGATCGCCTCTTGAGATGCGACAGGGCCGACCGGGATCGTTTGGACCGAGACGAGGTTACTCGTCGAATCCATGACGGGCTGCACGAGGTGGACCGACATCGGCCCATCCAGCGTCTGTGGGACCCCCTGGGATACTAGGAAGAGGGACAGCAGGAACGCCAGAGGCAGGAGAATCAGCGTGGCGCGGGTCATGTCCTTCCAGAAGTTGCCGAGGTTCTTCGTCGTCCGCTGGCGTATGCCCCTTATTAGGGCCATCATCACCGCGAGCCCGGTGGCAGCGGAGAGGAAGTTCTGGACGGTCAGGCCGACCATCTGGGTGAAGTAGCTCATGGTGGTCTCGCCGGCGTAGCTCTGCCAGTTGGTGTTCGTGGCGAAGCTGACGGCGGTATTGAAGGCCAGATCCGGTGAGACCGAACCTAGGTGCTGGGGATTTAGCGGAAGGTAGGGCTGGACGATCATTATCACCATGAGGACGAGGATTCCTATCAGGTTGAACAGGAGGAGCGCGAAGGCGTACATCTTCCAGTCCATCCCCTCTTCCTTCACGTGTGATGGACGGTTGATGTATGACTCCACCCTCTTCAGTGAGCGGGTGACCCGGCCCGGCCTTTCATCATAGGCGTCGGTCAGAATCTTGCCGACGAACCACGCGGCGACCATGAGTGCGACCAACAGGAGCCCGATGTAGAACCAGTCGCTCGTGGTCATGCCAAGCACCCTCTCGTCCGCCGGTTCTGGAGGTATGTAGGTGGAGGATCCGTTCGAAGGGGCCTGCAACTTATCGAGGGCGAGGTTCAGGTCGAGGACGTTGACCGTCCTCTCTCCCAACACGCCGAGCTGCCGTCCCACGATGCTCTGGTTTACCAGATTGAGCACGGCCGCCTCGCTAATGTTCCTCTCCCGCGCCACGCGCGGCGCTTGATAGAGCGCGCTTGCCACGCTGATGTCAGGGTCCAGGCCGCTCGACGAGGCCGTGACCAGATCCGACGGGATCGGCTGCGTGTTGTTCGGGTCGACCGCATGGAGGGCATCGATCCGACTCTGAACCATGGCGAGTAGGGCTGGGTTGTTCGGGCCGTAGTTGGTGCCGCTCGAAAGGCTTGCATTGTACGGGAAGGAAGGGGTAGCGGACAACCTCCCCCAGAAGTATCGCGGATCGCTGAACGGTTGTCCGATCAGGTCGGAACCCACCTCCACCCCGTTCTGCACGACCGGCGAGCCGTTCGCCTGGTGCGGGAACAGGATCTGGGCCGTCCCTGTCACTAATATGGGATAGACCACTCCAGTCAGAATAGTGAGAATGAGGAAGAGGGTGATCGCGGGGCGAGCCTGCGATTTCAAAGCTCTGAGAAGAGACTTGCCGAATTCGATCATCTGATTCGCCCTCCATTCGGTCCAGTGAGCACGCTCATGTACCCACCCCGAGCAACACCAGCGCGATGTCGATCAACTTGATTCCGACGAATGGGATCAACAAGCCCCCGAGGCCGTAGATGAGAAGGTTGTTCCTGAGCGACTCGCTCGCGGTCAACGGACGGTACTTAACTCCTCTCAGCGCGAGCGGGATGAGAAGCACAATGATGATTGCGTTGAAGATGACCGCGGATAGGATCGCCGCGTGCAGTCCCATGATGTTCAATTCTCCAAGCGCAGGATAGATGCTGGCAAAGGCGGCGGGCACGATGGCGAAATACTTCGCCACATCGTTCGTGATGCTGAACGTGGTCAGGGCGCCCCGAGTCATCAGGAGCTGCTTGCCCGTCTCCACGATCTCGATCAGCTTCGTCGGGTCGCTGTCGAGGTCTATCATGTTCGCCGCTTCCCTAGCAGGCTGTGTCCCGCTGTTCATCGCGACCGCGACATCGGCCTGGGCCAGCGCGGGAGCGTCATTCGTGCCGTCTCCTGTCATCGCCACCAGCCGACCCTCGGCCTGGTACTGGCGTATGAGCTTCAGCTTGTTCTCAGGTGTCGACTCCGCGAGATAGTCGTCGACCCCGGCCTCGGCGGCAATCGCAGCGGCCGTCAGCTTGTTGTCGCCGGTGATCATCACCGTCCTGATTCCCATGCGACGAAGCTGGGCGAACCTCTCCTTCATGCCTGGCTTGATGATGTCCTTGAGGTGGATAACGCCGACCGCCTTTGCGTCGACCGCTATGACTAGCGGTGTGCCTCCGGAGCGGGCGATGCGATCAACCTCGGCGGTGATCCCGGCTGGGATTGATCCGCCCTTTGCCGCAAGATACTTCTGTATCGCATCCGCCGCCCCCTTCCTGATGACCATGCCTCCGCAATCGACGCCGCTCATCCTTGTGTGCGCGCTGAATGGAACAAAGCAGTACATGTTGGCGGCCTCAGCACCACCCACGTCTGGCGCCTTAATCCCGTACTTCTGCGTCGCCAGGGTCACTATGCTGCGACCTTCCGGCGTTTCGTCGGAGAGCGAGGATAGGAGCGCCGACTCGGCCACCGAGCTCAGTTCCTCGCCTTCGCCTGGGATTATGTTGACCGCCTGACGATTGCCGAATGTGATCGTACCGGTCTTGTCGAGGAGCAGAACGTCGATGTCTCCGGCAGCTTCTATCGCCTGGCCAGAGAAGGCGATGACGTTCTTCTTGATCAGCCGGTCCATGCCAGCAATGCCGATGGCGCTTAGCAAGCCTCCGATGGTGGTCGGGGCAAGACAAACGAGGAGCGCAATCAACACCGTGAGAGTCACCGGACTCCCCTGTCCGCTGATGTAGACGCTGTATATCGAGAAAGGAAGAAGCGTCGCGCACACGACGATGAAGATGACCGTCAAGCCGATCAGGAGGGTGCTCAGCGCAATCTCGTTCGGCGTCCTCTGACGCTTGGCACCTTCTATGAGTGCTATCATCTTGTCGACGAACCCCTCCCCTGGGTCGGAGACGGCCCGGACGATGAGCCAATCAGAGAGAACTCTGGTACCGCCGGTAACGGCGCTTCGGTCTCCGCCGGACTCTCTGACGACTGGAGCGCTCTCGCCGGTGATCGCGCTCTCGTCGATCGAAGCGGCACCCTCCACCACTTCCCCATCGATTGGGATGAGGTCTCCCGCCTGAACCAGGAAGAGGTCGCCTTTGCGGAGGGTCGACGACGGGGCCATCGTGTATTCCGTTTCGCCGGGTCTTGATCCCTTCGGAAAGACGAACCCCTGGTTCATCTTCTTGGCGTCGATGGATGTCCGCATTCGGCGCAGTGAGTCCGCCTGGGCCTTGCCCCGCCCTTCAGCTAGTGCCTCTGAATAGTTCGCGAATACGACCGTGAACCACAACCAGATTGAGACGAGGCCGATGAACACAGGTCCGGCCTCTCCATGTCCGAACAGCGACTGGAAGAAGAGGATCGTGGTGATGGCACTGCCGACCTCGACGACGAACATGACCGGGTTCTTGATCGTGCGCCTCGGATCGAGCCTGAGGAATGATTGCACGATGGCCCAGCGGCGGATTCTTCGGCGTTCTTCCCTCCCGATCGACCGATCACGCCCCTTCGGGGTTCGTGCCATCTCAGCCTCATCGAAGGGATGCCCTCGGCCTATGGGTGCCTCATCCTCCATTAGGTCCCAAATTCAGCAAGCCACTATACAATTGTATGGACGTTTGAGGACAGGCAGAGCATCTCAGAACAGTGAAAGCACAAACGTGCCGCATCTATGCAGCTATCTAGATCGACCGATTGCTTGTCGGGTTGGTCGCGCCGTCAGGGAGCTCTTCCCCGTCTTTCGAGTCGCCGATGGCGGTGCGCCACCTCCCTGAATTCCTCCTAGGGAATCGTCGGCCAAAACACGATATATCCGGCCCTTTCAGGCATCAGGCCGTAGTCTCATCCTTGCTTGATTTCGGAGCCAGCATCGCATCGGCCAATTTCGACAGGTAGAGCGAGACGGCAATCCCCGCCAAGAGCCCTGTCACGACCCTGAGCAAGTTCGTCGACTGATACGACGACACGACCTGCAGCCCTCCGTCTATGACCACTGGCAGCGCCAGCAGCGCGAGCAGAAGCAGGCTGATTTTCGGATTGAACAATATGGCGATTACCATTCCGACCACGAGACCGGCGAAGATGGCGGTGCACCTGGCGCAGAACGGCATCTGGTTGCCGTTCAGATAGAAGGAATGATCGGAGATCTCGGTGCAGAACGAGTCTCCCAAGAAATAGACGGTGGCGGCGAACGGGTTCATGTTGCCCCAGACCTTGGCGTTATCTATCCGCATTGATCCCCCCGAAAGGTCACCGACGCTGTTCGCCGGAACGGTGAGCGGGGCGACGACGATGCACGCGAGCCAAGCCGAGAACAGGACTAGAAGAGTGAACTTGTACCTCTTTACGAAATCGTGCTCATTCTTCTTCATTTGAACCGGCAAGAGCGAAACTTAGGTTAAGCCTTTGGACTTCGAAACATCAGCTGTTAGGTGCTTCTTACTGGCTGCGTGTCTGGACGCTGCGGAAACGATGAAGAGCCCTTGGATTACATTCCCTTATCGATGCTTCATTCACAAAGTTTATGAGTCAGCCTCCTGCATCTGACGGGCGGTTGCTTCCTTGAATCGTTGCACCAACTGCGGAACTGAGGCAATGCCGGGTGCAACGTTCTGCTATCACTGCGGAACGCTCCTCGCCACCGACCCGCCTCAACCAATGACACAGGACCCGACGGGCCTGGGGGGGCAGGCCACACAATGGATTCCCGCGCAGACGGAACCGCCCAGAATGAGGAATGGCACAAAGGTCGCTGTCATCACCTCGATCGCCATACTGCTCGCTGTAGTCCTCCTGGTAGGGGCAGTTTCACAGGGCTGGATACATTTCAACATAAACCCGATCACAGATAATGACCACAGTCAGGCCCTGACCGATGGGAACTACACGATAACGTATTCGTGGCTGTACCTGGGAAAGGAATGGACGCTGAAGGACAACGTATCCGCAGTCACCTACAACGACTATCGCGATCGGCCCAAGACTTACGACTACGCGAGCTACGTCACGAAGAATGACCCACTCGTCGTCGAGATCGCCGACCAACTCAAGGATTTGGCCGGAAATGAAAGCTACAACACGGCACAGTTCGTCCTCTCGTTCGTTCAGAACGTGCCCTACGGAACCGACGAAAATACCACTGGCTTCGCGAACTACCCCAGGTACCCGGTCGAGACCCTGGTGGACGGCGTGGGGGATTGCAAGGATCACTCAACCCTGTACGTGTCGCTGATGGAATCCCAAGCGGTGAACGCGAGCATGGTGCTGTTCTTGCTGACACCGCGAACGGGCGACGTGGGCCATATGGCAGCTGGAATATACCTGACGGGGCATTCAGGCACATATTTCGAGTACGATGGAAGGGACTACTTCTACTGCGAGACGACCGCACCTGGCTGGCTTATCGGCGTGATGCCTCAGCAAGTGAGAGGATACAGCGTCCAGGTATTGTCTGCTTGAGTCGAAGGCGATAGGACGGAATTGCCTTCCCACGAGCCCAAAGGCATCGCGTTGTCCCATGTAGCTGACCAGGTTCATCGGAGTGAAGTCCTCACGGTGTACCACTTGCAATCGAGAATGATTCGTGAAGGACGTCAGTTTTGATGCTTGTCACGGAATCGATCTACTTCATCGCAATCCTGCCCTCAGGCCAATCCTTCCTCTTGTTTCTAGAGTGGAACCCCGAAATAGCCGTGAAAAGCCCGATCACTATGACTACGACGCCGAAGACCAACACTATCAGATCAAGCGAAGGCTCTGGATATGCAACGATGGCCAACCCCAAAATGATGGCAAAGAAACCCGCAATCAGCGCGAACCACCTGCCCTTGTTGCCGTACACATGGAGCTTCAAGTCCTCTGGCACGACGAGAGCAGCCGTCAGCTCGAGGACTCCCCAGACGATTGCCCAGGCGGCGAGGAGATATATGGCTGCGACCAGGGTTACGCCTGGCAGAAGCACCGCCAACCAGCCGATGATCAAGCTCAGGAAACCCCTGAACACGAAGAGCCATCTGTGCACGGTGCCTCTCGGGGTGGAGATTCCGAAGAGAATCTCCACGAACCCGACGAAGATCATGATGATTCCGAAGAGCTCGAGGAGGATCAGCAGAGTGATGCCGGTGTAGGTCAGGAGCAAGACTCCCAGGACAATCAGCGTGAGGCCCGTTATCAGCCTCCAGACCCAGTTGTCTTCCATCATTCCGACCCATCCTCCGCGGTCTTCCTCTT
>JBEKAR010000014.1:0-18998 GCA_050015815.1 Methanomassiliicoccales archaeon
GCGGCGTCCCCTGCCCAATGCTCTGGGAAGGGTTGGTCTAGGCATGAAACCTAGGTATTTATTTGTTGCCACGTTGCCCACTGGTGACCTTCAGGCATGCAGCCCTAACGCCCTTAATAATCCTGCCGCTCACCCGTTCATCCTTCCAGGATGGGGCTGTAACCGTACCAGGTTCCCTCGAGCTTCAGGTTCTGCAGATTCTCCTCGAGGATCTGCTTGTGCTTGGTCTCCCATACGACGAGGCTCTCCAGCGTCGAACGCGTCATCTTGTCGTCGACCTTCGAGAGCGAGTCTGAGTACATGCGCCTGGAGTTCTCCTCGACCTCGATTCCCATCTCCAGGGCAGAGATCTCGTCCTTGAGGGTGAGGCAGGCTCCAGGAGGCGGCGTGAAAACGCGCTGCGGGATGAGCTCGAGGTATTCGTGCATCGGAGCGATGCAGGATACGTCGCACATCTGACCGAGGCGGTCGAGCTCCTTCCGCAAGATGCGGCGGTGCTCCCTCTCGTCCGCGGCGAGGCTGCGGAACAGGGCGGCGCCTCTCTCATCGCCGACGCATCCGGAGAGATCGGAGTAGAACTTGATGCCGAACTCCTCGATCTCGATCGCCGCCTTGAGCACGGCGACGCTCATCTCCGTCGTCGCTTGCAGATCCGGGGTCGCCATATTCCTCATCGTCCGCTACGCAGCGGCCGGTATATTACCTGCTCGACCTCGCGATCCTCCCGAAGGCAAACGCTTTCTAGCATCGGCGCGCATGGTTCCGTTGCATGCCTGAACCTTGTGCCCCGTCGTCGAAGGTCAAAGAGGACGTCAGGAAGATCACCAACGAGAAGGTTCTCGAGGAGACTGGCAAGGGCTGGGATGAGTGGTTCGCGATCCTCGACGAGGTGGGCGTGGACGAGAAGGGGCACCACCACGCGGTCGAGTACCTGATGAGCCACCACCACCTCGACGAAGAGTGGGCGGAGAAGGTCGCGCGGCGATACGAGGAGGACCGCGGACTGAGGGTCCAACTCCGATAAGCCCACGATCCCACGTCTGGTGGAGAAGGAGCGAGCTCGGGTCCGCCCACGTAGGCCGTACAAAGGAAGATTAGACCCCGACACGAGTATCAGAGAAGGTAGCATATGGAACTCGCCCTCGCCCTCATCCTTCTGCTCATCGCAGTGCCGGTGATCGGCGGGTTCGTGTCCCTTCTGTTCCGCAAGGGCGGGAAGGGCCTCCTGATCGTCGTCATTGTCACGGCGATCGTCTCGGCCCTGCTCTCGCTCTCGCTGTTCGGCCTGATGACCGCGAACGGCACATCTTCGCTGAAGTTCTCGAGCGGGGACGTGCCTGGGATGCCGGCCGTGCTGTTCGTCCTCCACTACCTCCTGATGCTGGTCTTCCTGGCGATCGGGCTCAAGCTTAGGAACTACATCGTCGTGCTTTTCGCCGTGGTCCAGATCGCCGTCGCCCTCGCCTTCGATCTCTCGAGCGGAGTGACGGTCAGCGATCCAGCTATCGCCGTCGATTTCCTCAGCCTGGTGCTCACCCTGGTAACCTCGATCGTCGGCTCGCTCATCTGCGTCTACGCGCTCCGTTACATGGAGAAGGACGCGCACCAGGGCCGGTTCTTCCTCGTCATGCTCGTATTCCTCGGCGCGATGAACGCGGCGGTGTTCTCGAACGACCTGGTCTGGTTCTTCACCTTCTGGGAGATCACGACGCTCTGCTCCTACCTCCTGATCAGGCACGAGGAGACGAAGGAGGCGATCGAATCGGCCACCAGGGCGCTGGTCTACAACCTTGGCGGCGGCGTAGCCCTCATCATCGGGGTCCTCCTCTTCAGCCACTACTTTGGCTCAGCCCTCATTTCTTCCATCCCGGCCGGCGGCGCGATCGTCGGCCTCGCCTTCCTACCTATCGGCCTGATGGCCATCGCCGCATTCACCAAGTCGGCCCAGGTGCCGTTCCAGAAGTGGCTGCTCGGCGCGATGGTGGCGCCGACCCCGGTCTCCGCGCTGCTGCACTCCTCGACGATGGTGAACCTGGGGGTCTACCTCCTGCTGCGCATGGCACCCTCGGTCGACGGCGTTCTCTTCCTGCAATGGATCCTAGGCCTGGTCGGGGGGATAACGTTCCTCGCGACGGCCGTCCTGGCGATCGGTCAAAGTCCCGCAAAGAGGGTACTCGCCTACTCGACCATCGGCAACCTTGGATTGATCGTCATGTGCGTCGGCATCGGAACGCCTCTCTCGATCGCCGCGGGGGTCCTGCTGCTGCTCTTCCACGCGATATCGAAGGCTCTCCTGTTCCTCAGCGTCGGCGTCGTGAAGCACGAGACCGGCTCCGACGACATCGACGCGATGGCGGGACTGAGGGACCGCATGCCGTTCGTGGCGTTCGCCATGCTGGTCGGGATCTTCACCATCCTCTTGCCCCCCTTCGGAATGTTCGCTAGCAAGTTCCTCATCAGCGAGGCCGCGGTCACCTTCCCTCTCCTCACTCTCTTCCTCGGCCTCGGGTTCGGCGCGACGGTGGTCTATTATCTGAAGTGGCTTGGCCTGATCTTCTCCTCGCCGCCCGAGGCCGGAGCGCCGTTCCCCGTGCGTCAGCGCTTATCCTCGCTCTTCAAGGTTCCGCTCTGGGCGATGATCCTCGGGGCGGTCGGTCTGGCCCTGCTGATCAACTATGTGGTCAGGTATCTGATCGGTCCGTATGTCCCTTCGATCGGCAGCGACAGCTTCTTCATCTTCAGCGGGGTCGGCGAGGCTCCCGTCGTCATTCTCATCGCGATACTCGTCAGCGTGTTCCTGGCCATCGCGTTCTTCTACCGGCCGAAGAAGGAGCAGATCGGCCAGGCCTACGCCTGCGGTGAACCGTTCACCTTCGAACTGGGCGGCCACTACTACTTCGGCGGCAAGATCGACCGGACCATCACGATGACGGTGAATGCGATCTCATCGGTCCTTCTGGCATTGTTGATCATCATCCCCTTCATCCTGGAGGCGGTCAGGTGACGGATGCGCTCACGCTTGCCATTGAAGTGACGACATTCGTCCTGGCGCCCCTCGCGGTCGCCCTGCTGTTCGGGCTGGACCGGAAGATCACGGCGAGGATGCAGAACCGCGTCGGGCCGCCGGTGATCCAGCCGTTCTACGACCTCTTCAAGCTGTTCCGGAAGCAAAGGGTGCTGCTGAATAGCGCCCAGGCGGCGTTCGCCGTGCTCGCCCTCGGCGCTCAGATTGTCGCCCTGGCCATCTTCGTCACCGGCGGCGATCTGCTCGTTGTGTTCTTCGTCCAAGGAGCTGGTTCGGTCGCGATCGTGATGGGTGCTTTCAGCGCGCGCTCGCCGTTCTCCTACCTCGGCTCGCAGCGTGAACTGCTCCAGATACTGGCCTGCGAGCCGGTGATCTTCCTCGTCGTCATCGCTTTGGGCATCCAGCAGGGGAGTTTCCTGGTGCGCGACATGAACACCCCGCTGATCTCCTATCTGCCGCTAGCCTACGTCGCGTTGGTGGCGGTCCTAGTGATCAAGCTCCAGAAATCGCCCTATGACATCGCCACGGCGCACAGCGAGCTGATATCTGGACCGCACATCGAGTACTCCGGCCCATATCTCGCCACGATTGAGTTGTCGCACTGGTTCGAGATGGCGGTAATCTTCGGCATGCTGACCCTCTTCTGGTGGCAGTCCGACCCTTACCTCACGCTCATCGGCAAGTTCCTGACCGTGTTCGTGGCGCTCTTCGCCGCGATCCTCCTCGACAACGCAACGGCCCGGTTGACAAGGGCGAGGATGGTGCGCTTCACGCTCGCTTTCGGAATCGTCCTCGTCGCGGTAAACCTGATCTGGACGCTTTACGTTTCGAAGGTGGTCGGGCTATGAGCGTTCCCTCAGGTTCGAGCCGCAAGTCGCCCTGGATCCTGCACTTCGACACGGGCAGCTGCAACGGCTGCGATCTGGAGATATGGGCGCTGCTCACGCCGAGGTACGACGTCGAGCGCTTCGGGATAGTGAACAAGGCGAATCCAAAGCACGCCGACATCATGCTCATCACCGGACCGGTGACGAAGAAGTGCGAGGAGCGCCTGCGCATCCTCTACGAGCAGACGCCCGGCCCTAAGCTCGTCATCGCCTGCGGCGACTGCGCCTCGACCGGCGCGCCGTTCATGGACGCTTACAACCACAACCACGGAGTGAACAACGTCATCCCTGTGGACGTCTTCGTCCCCGGGTGCGCCTGTCGTCCTGAGGCGCTGATCGACGCCGTCGTCCTCGGCATCGAGAAGTGGAGGGCGATGGTCAAAGAGAGCGGGTCGGAGAAAGAGGACGAAGGAGCGGAACTGGATCACGAGGCGAAACCATGACGATAGGTGTGAGCGAGCAACGGAGGAAGCAACTGGACGAGATAATCTCCCTGATGAACAAGGAGGCCGAGCTCAAGCTGTACTACGAGGAGGGCACGGAGGAGTGGAAGCATGCCGACGATATACTGCGCCGCCTAAAGTCGTTCGCGCAGCTGCTCGACGACCATGAACGAGTCTATCTGGAGCAGGGTCTGATGGACAAGAAGGAGATCCACGACGTCTACTGGCCAGCGGCTAGCGCCAACACGCAGCACAAGAAGGAGAAGATGGCGCGGCTCGACCAGGACGGCAAGACGAGGAGCGACGAGGAATGGCGGAGGGTGTGACCCCGACCTACCCCGCGACGATCGACGTGCGGGAGAAGCTGAAGAAGGCCGAGCGCTACGGCCCGTCCAGACTGATCTCCATCTTCCCGCTGGACAACGCAGACGGCACCCTCGACCTGATCTACGTCTTCCAGCACAACGAGGAGGTGGTGCAGTACCGCTACACCGTTCCGGCGGAAGGGGAGATCGAGTCGCTGACCGACCTCTACAAAGGCGCGCTGAACATGGAACGGGAGCAGGTCGACCTCTTCGGCATGAACTTCAAGGGCATCCAACCTGGGCTGTTCTTGACCGAAGGCTCGCCGAAGCGGCCGCTCAGGAAGCCGCTCAGACCGTCTGAGGCGGCCAAGCCGCCGGAGGAGGCGAAGAAGGATGCCTAGCCTCTCGGTGATACCTTTCGGACCGCAGCACTCCTCGTTCCTCGAGCCGCTTCACCTACGCCTGGTGATGGAAGAGGAGAGGGTGAAGGGGGTCGAGCTCTCCCAGGGTTACAATCACCGCGGCATGGAGTATGCCATGGAGCAGGATTACAAGCGGGACTTCTTCCTCAGCGAGAGGGTCTGCGGCATCTGCTCCTTCCACCATTCGACGTGCTACAGCGAGGCGATGGAGAGGATGGTCGGGATCGAGGCGCCGGAGAGAGCGAAGCTCATCCGCACCATCATGCTCGAGCTGCAGAGGATCACCAGCCACACTCTTGCCCTGGGGCACATCGCCGAGGCGCTGGGGTACGAGAACCTCTTCATGCAGTTCTTCCGCGAGCGCGAGGAGTTCATGCGCCTGGTCAACCTCATCTCGGGGAACAGGGTGCATTACAGCATGAACTGGCTCGGCGGGGTCAGAAGGGACATCCCGCCGGAGATGGAGAAAGCGGTCGTGGCAAAGGTCGAGGAGATGAAACCCAAGCTCGAGATCCTGGTGAACGTCGTGCGCAGGGACAGCACCTTCGGGAAGAGAACGAGGGGCGTCGGGGTGCTGACGAAGGCGCAGGCGGATAGTTGGTGCGTCGTCGGCCCGGTGGCGAGGGCCTCCGGTCTGGCGTATGACGTCAGGCTTAGCGGCAACGCCGCCTACGGCCTCGAATGCCTCAAGTTCGAACCGATCTGGCGCGAGGAGGGCGATGTCTGGGCGAGGTGCATGGTGAGGATGGACGAGACGCTGCAGTCGACGGACCTGATCCTGCAGTGCCTCGGTGCCTTGCGGGATGGGCCGTTGATGACTCCGTTCAAAGGGAGGCCTAGCGGCGAGTCGTTCGCCAGGGACGAGGCGCCAAGAGGAGAGTTGATGTACTGGCTCAAGTCGAACGGCGACCCCATCAAGCTCGAGCGGTGCAAGATGCGGACGCCTGCGTTCGTCAACATCCCCCCGCTGATGGAGATGCTCCCTGGCTGCGAGTTCCAGGACGTTCCGGTGATAGTCGTCTCGATCGACCCGTGCGTCTGCTGCACGGACAGGTAGGTGAACGAATGGGGATGCTCCTAGAAAGCGTGAAGAACCTCTTCTCCAGGCCATACACGAGGAGGTATCCCAAGGTCCCCGCCGACCTGCCGGAGAACAACCGGGGGCGGGTCGAGTGGGATATGAAGAAGTGCATCTGGTGCCGGCTCTGCGAGAAGAACTGCCCTACCCAGGCCATCACGACCGACAAGGAGGGAAAGACGCAGTCTGTTAGACGCAACCGCTGCATCGCCTGCGGCCGCTGCGTCGAGGTCTGCCCTACGCAGACGATCTACATGAAAGAGGTCTACTCGAAGCCGGCCGAGGTTCCCGAGGTCCACGTCTACGGTCTCGAGATGAAGCAGTGGGAGTATCGAGTGGAGAAGCTCGAGGTCAAGCAGTGGCCGCGGCAGAAGTAAGGACCTCGGACCCCGGCCTGGCCTTTGATGGCATTGCACTGAGCGATGCGCCACGGAGCTGATCATCCAGACGGTCGCGAGCTCAGAGCCTGCCGTTCGCCAGTTGCCGCGGGTCCTCGCGTTCCGGAGATCCGGCTCGCGCCGTCACCTTCTTGTGGCAGATGTAACACAGCGTGATGAGGTTCGCGGGGTGGTCGCTCCCTCCTTCGCTCCTCGGGACGACGTGGTGCACCTCGAAGAACCAGGAGGGCATGTCGTCGAGATCGCGATGGCATGACCGGCACTTCCTCTCGTCCCGCTCGAGGACCTTGGCACGGATCTTCTTCCAAGCGTAGGGCGCCATTTCTTGCGGAACGCCCGATGGGAGGATCTGCTCGCAGGAACCCCCGCATTCCTTTCCGCTCGTCGCAAACTTGTCGTCGATTGACCGCAGAAGGATGCAGCGCATGCGTTCGTCCAATCTGTGGTGGCGATGACCGCACGAGGGACAATCCGTCAGCAGGCGCGCTCTGGTCTGCTGGACCCCCACGCTCACATCGTGGTCCCAGGCTCGGTGGGGGCATCTCTGGATCGTTTGCTCGGTGCAGTAGAAAACCGAGGGCGCCTCTCCCTCGAAACCGCCCAACGCCCAGGAATGGTGGCCCCTGAGGCAGAGGCTCCGCCTGCAGGCAACGTCCTGGTAGTGGCATCCCTTCACGAACGGCGATCTCAAGGGGACGGTATGAACGCTGCGCCCGGTGCTCCGGAAATGCCTAGGGGATCTCTTCCGGGTTCCAGGTGACCCGGTATCCTCTCGTAAGCGAATCAAGCGATTCCATGTCTCCGTTCGAGAGCTCGAAGTCGAACACATCGATGTTCGAGATGATGTGGTCGCGGTGCGCCGCCTTCGGGATCTCCACGAGTCCGTGCTGCAATCCCCAGCGGATCAGGACCTGCGCGACCTGCTTGCCGTGCTTCTTTGCGATCTCGGACAATGCCGGCTCCTCGAGCATGTTGCCGTGGGTCAGCGGCGAGTAGGACTCGACCTGGACCTTCCTCGCCCGGCAGAACTCGATCAGGTCCTTCTGATAGAGGTAGGGATGCAGCTCGACCTGGTCGATCGCGGGTGGAACCGTCGCATACGAGTCCATCTCCTGGATATGCCTGATGGTGAAGTTGCTGACGCCGATGGCGCGGCACTTGCCCTCCTTGAGTAGCTTCTCGAACGCCCTCCATGTCTCCGGGCGCCATCCTCCGCCCGGCCAATGGACAAGATAGAGATCGACATAGTCCAGACCGAGGGTCTTGATGCTCCGATCGAAGGCCTGCAGCGCCCGTTCATAGCCGTGGTCCGAGTTCCAGAGCTTCGTCGTGACGAAGATATCCTCGCGGGGGATGCCGCAATCCCTGACCGCCGCACCAACCTCCTTCTCGTTTCCGTACAACGCTGCCGTGTCGATCAGCCTGTAGCCTGCCTTCAAGGCGGTCAGGCAGGCCTCCTTCGTCTCTTTTCCGGGGGCCGTCTTCCACGTCCCTAGACCGAGGCAGGGCATCTCCACTCCGCTGTTCAGCTTGTACCGACTGTCGATGCTGAGACTCATCGCGCCACCGAATTCCGCTCTTGAGCTTCATCGATATTAACCTCGTCCCGTTCGAGGATTCCTTCCGTACCATAGCAGGGCTTTATAGTGCGCCCTCCGTGCTATGTCGGAGGTTTGAGACGATGGCAAAGGAGATGGCCGGCAAGATCGCGCTCGTGACCGGGGCGACATCCGGTCTCGGGAAGGAGACAGCACTCGCCCTTGCCGAGAAGGGCGCGCTTATTGTGATACACGGGCGATCCAAGGAGAAGACCGAGGCGGTCGCGGCCGAGATCCGGTCGAAGGTCCCGGGAGCCCAGGTCGAGGTCATCCTCGCAGACTACTCGAAGCTTGCCGACGTAAGGGCGATGGCGGACGAGTTCAAGAGGAGGTTCAGTCGGCTCGATGTGCTCGTGAACAACGCCGGGATCATGATCAACAAGAGGCGCGTGAGCTCGGACGGTCACGAGCTGATGTACCAGGTCAACTTCCTAGCGCCGTTCCTCCTCACCTGTCGTCTTCTCCCTCTGATCGAGATGAGCGCGCCCTCGCGCATCGTGAACGTCTCGTCCTCGGCGCACCAGATGGGTCGGCTCGACTTCGACAACATGGAGCTGTCGAAGGGGTTCGGCGGGATAAGAGCATACGGCAGCTCGAAGCTGATGGACCTGGTGTTCACCTATGAGCTGGCTAGGCGGCTCGAAGGCAAGTCGGTCACGGCGAACGCGGTGCATCCGGGCGTTGTCAGGACGAACCTCGGCAATGAAGGAGGCGCGCTGTTGCGCTTCTTCACGATTTTCGGGAGGAACCCTAAGAAGGGAGCGGAGACGGCGGTCTATGTGGCCTCTTCTCCAGAGGTCGCGGGGATCTCTGGCAAGTACTTCGCCGACAAGAGGCCTAAGGAAAGTTCGGCGAGATCTCACGACCAGGCCTCATGGGCCAAGCTCTGGGAGGTCGCTGAGAAGACGGTCGGTGAGCAGTGCAAGGTATAGGGCGCCGTCGAATAGACACGAGGCGCTTCCGCTGACCTGCGGGGTGGCCTCGGAGCGGAACGTCATGGAACCGTACGTATCATATTTGGACCGCTACGGTCTCGTTTTCGAGAAGATGATGTGCAGGGGTTGAAGGGTGAGAAGCGACTCCTCGGTTGAGCGCTCCAGCTGAGGGTCCGAAAAACGAAAAGATAAGCGATAAGGAGTTTAGTGGACGAAATCGATCCCTTCGCCCCCGGTCGCAGCGGCGCCCAGCTTCTGAGGCCTCACGCCCATGTGAACGGCAACGTCATCGGACATCGAGTCGAGCATGTACCTGCTCTTCGCGCCGGTGAAGATCACAAGCACCTGGACCTTCCCCTCGTTCTCCGGAGCGATGGAGCATCCCCAGATGATCCTGGCGCGCGGGTCGATGCTCTTTCCGACCAGCTCGGCGGCCCTCTGCGCCTCGTCGACCGTCATGTCCGGACCGCCCACCACCCTGACGAGCGCCCCCTTGGACTGCTTCACCGAGATGTCCCCTAGCATCGGTGAGTTGAGCGCCTCGGTCACCGCCGCCTTTACGCGGTCGTCCTCGGTGTCCTTATCGGCCTCGCCCATGCCAACGAAGGCTACGCCGCCCTCGTTCATGATCGTGAGGATGTCCGCATAGTCCAGGTTGACCAGTCCGGGCTTCGTGATGATCTCGGTCAGCCCCTTGATGGTCTGCATCAGGACCTCGTCCGCGACCTTGAACGCCGCCTGAACGGGCAGGTTCGGGACCAGCTCCAGGAGCTTGTCGTTCGGCACGACGATCGTAGTATCGGTCATACGGCGCAACTTGTCCAAGCCATCCAGGGCGTTCTCCATTCGGACCGTTCCTTCGGACTTGAACGGAAGCGTGACGACTCCGATTGTCAACGCCCTCAGCTGCATCTTCGAGATGCTCGCCGCGAAGTGGGCCGAGCCCGTACCGGTGCCGCCCCCCATTCCCGCGGTGATGAAGACGATGTTCGCGCCATCGAGGAACTTGCGAATGTCCAGCTCGTTCTCCCTGGCGGCCTGCTCCCCGACCTCGGGGATCGCCCCTGCGCCCATGCCTCTCGTGGCGGTCCGGCCGATCAGTATCTTCGTCGGGGCGTTGACGGTCAGCAGGTGCTTCGCGTCGGTGTTGATGGCGCAGAGCTGAGCTCCGCTGACGCCTGCCTCGGCGCAGCGGTTGATCGTGTTGCATCCCCCGCCGCCACAGCCCATGATCTTGATGCTCACCTCAAGCTGCGCAGCGATTCTCTTGATCTCTTCATCGGCGGGCGATCCCCCGTCGTTCGGCATGGCTACAGGCGTGTCCTTCGCGCTCTCGAGCGCCATCTTTACCAATGAGTTTGGCATGAGTGCATCCCTGTATGACAATTGTCAGACGGAGATAAATAACTTCTGGCCTACTCGTCGATTCAAGAAGCCAGAGAAGGAAGCTCCGACGGACGCAAACGGTTATCCTTGATGGGCTCGAATGAATCTGCGTGAGGTCGGCCCAAAGGCTTGGGATCGTGCTCGTGATCGTGGCCGTGCTCATCACCGCGGCAGCACTTGCCAGCTTCACTCTTGTCGCCAATGAGTCGATCACCCCGAGCAACGATTTCTTCGTCGTGTCGATAGGGCCCCCGCCTCCAATCGACATCAACAACTGGACGCTGAGGATCGATGGCCAGGTGCAGAACAACGTCACTCTGAACTACACGCAGCTGACCTCCCTTCCGAACACGACCGAAGCGGCGAGCCTGCGATGCGTCACCGGGCCGAGCGGCAGAGCGTACTGGACCGGCGTCCCGATCTCCTACATCATCAACATCACCCGTCCTCTTTCCGGCTCGAAGGAGATGGTGTTCTACTGCGCCGACGGCTACTCGACCAGCCTGACGCTCAGCGAGCTCAACCGAACGGACATCATGCTCGCCTGGGGCATGAACGGCGTCACTCTCCCATCCCTCCAAGGATACCCGGTGCGCCTCGTCGTCCCGGAGGACTGGGGCTACAAGTGGGCCAAGTTCATCGTCCACATCGAGATCGTGGACTACAACTACGTCGGCTACTGGGAGAGCAGGGGGTGGGCCCAGAACGCGACGATCTCACCCGGCTCGGACTGGTACTATCACGCCTTCGCCATGTCAATCGCCGCGGTGCTCGGGACGTTCTCCGTCTACTCTGGGGTAAGGATGTCGCGAGAAGGGCGCCTCGGCAGGTTGCCGCCGGCGATCCTCGGCAAGAACTATCACCGGTCGGTCAGTGTCCTGTTCTATGCCATACTGTTCATCGCCTTCCTGCTCTGGGCACTGGAGACGGAGGACCTGAGAGGTGCGGTGTTCTACACGTTCCACGGTCGGATGGCGCTGACAACGGTCTTCGTCGGGGTGGTCGGCGCCGCCTCTGGCATCGGAATGATCTACAACCCGAAGCGCCTGAAGTGGTTGCACTGGACGGCGAATCTGACCTGCTATATCCTGCTGCTCATCACGATCGCCCTCGGCGTAGCTCTGGCCGTCTGAGCGTTCGAACGGTGCTCGAGCTTCCCCCCTCCTGCCACAGTCTTGATAAGCGCGTTCCTAAATCCCGCCGAGGAATACGATGAGGCCGGTCTTCCCCAACGTCCCGATCTCGGCGAAGCGGTTGATCTACCTCACGGTCCCGATCGGGCTGAGCTACGGATACCTTCTGACCGTCATCGCGGCCTACCTGCCAGAGATAGGGATGACGTCTGGGCAGGTCGGCGCCATACTCGGTGTGACCGGGATCTCGATCGTCATCGTGGCCGTGCCGCTGGGGATGCTTTCGGACAGGATCGGCAGGAAGCGGGTGCTGCTCGCCGGGCTGTTGCTCATCATACCGATGACGCTGGTCTATGGCTTGACCACCGACTTCACCGCCCTGCTCATCGCCGCAGCGGTCGGCGGCGTCGGCGAAGGGGCCTTCATGGCCTCCTGGAACGCGCTCATCGCCGACATGACGACGACCGAGAACCGGGAAGAGGCCTTCGTCATGTCGTTCATCCTGAACGGCACCTTCACCGCGATCGGCGCGGCGCTCCCGGTGATACTTCCGCTCGCGGCGCAGACCTTCGGCATCACGGTGTTGCAGGCGCATGCCGCCACTTTCCTCGTGTTGACCGTTCTGAACCTGGTCCCGCCCCTCGTCCTGAGGCGGATCCTGAAGGACTACCATGAGAGCCACGAGCTGCAGGAGAGGCCCGACGGTATCAAGAAGGGCAAGAACCTGAAGCGCATCCTCCGCTTCTCGTTCTGCAACGCGCTGATCGGGCTAGGGGCCGGCCTGATCATCCCGCTGGTCCCGACATGGCTTTGGCTCCGTTATTCCATCCCAGACAGCCTCAGCGGACCCTTGCTCGCCGTCGCCGGCATCTCGATCGCGATGGCCGCGTTCCTCTCCGTCAGACTGGGCCGCAAGGTCGGCGCGGTAAGGGCGATCGTCATCTGTCAGGGCGCCTCCACCATCTTCATGGCGCTCATCCCATTAATGCCAGGGGCGTTCCTCGCCTCGATGACCTACCTCGTCCGTGCGATGCTGATGAACATGGCCGGTCCGCTCGGCGACGCTTACATGATGGGCATCATCTCGAAGGAGGAGAGGGGACTGGCGAGCGCCATCAACAACATCGTCTGGAGGCTGCCGAACAGCGTGACCACGGTCATCGGGGGAGCGATGCTCGCCGCTGGCATCTACGACCTGCCGTTCTATCTGGCCGCGGCCTTCTACATCGTCTCGATCGTCTCGTTCTACTTCCTCTTCAAGGACATCAAGCCGAGGGACTAGGCGCGGTATTCCTTGACCCTCTCCGCGAACTCCGCCAGCTTCTGCTGCACCAGGTAGTTGACCGTTCCCTCTTCGAAGTAGCCGTCTTTGGCCCGGTCTCCTGCCGTCTCCCCGGTCAGGACCTCGATGCCTTCATTTATCGTCTTGACCGGATAGATGTGGAACTTCCCCTTCTTGATCGCGTCCAGGACCTCTTCCTTCAGCATCAGGTTCTGCACGTTGCTCTCCGGGATCATCACGCCCTGCTTTCCGTTCAGCCCTTCCATCTTGCAGATCTCATAGAAGCCCTCGATCTTCTCGTTGACCCCTCCGATCGCCTGCACCTCGCCCTTCTGATTTACGCTGCCGGTGACGGCGAGGTACTGCTTGATCGGCTTGCCGGAGAGGGCAGATATGATTGCATAAAGCTCCGTCGAAGAAGCGGAGTCTCCGTCGACTCCTGAGTAGGATTGCTCGAAGACGAGCTTCGCCGTGAGCGACAGTGGCTTTCCGCTGGCGTACGTCCCGCTGAGGTATCCGCCAAGGATCAATACGCCCTTGTGGTGCGTCGGGCCGCTCATCTCCGCCTCGCGCTCGATGTCGATGATGCCATCCTTCCCGGCCGCCACGCTCGCGGTGATCCTAGAGGGATGACCGAAGGCGTAGTCCCAGAGCCCGATAACCGACAGGCCATTGACCTGGCCGACCTTCTCGCCGTCGGTCATGAGGAGGATCTGTCCGCGGTCGACCATCTCCTGCAGCTTCGTCTGGATCAGGTTCGAGCGGTAGATGCGCTCCTCGATCGTCTTGATCACGTGCTCGCGACCGATTTCCTTCGCCCCGTCATCCTTGGCGTAGAAGTTCGCCTCCCTGACCACGTTCGCGACATCCGCGAACTCGGTGCTGAGCTTGTTCTGATCCTCGACCAGGCGCGAGGAGAGCTCGATCACTTCGCACAGAGCACCCGAGTCCAGGTGGAGCAGGTTCTCCTTGATGCAGAGCATGCAGAGGAACGAGGCATAGTCCTCCGCATTCGAATGGTTGCGCGGCATCGTGGTGTCGAAGTCCGCCTTGACCTTGAACATCTCCCGGAAGTCCTTGTCCTGGGAGTAGAGGACCTCATAGGCGTAGGGCTCGCCGATGATGACCACCTTCGCGGTGAAGGGGATCGGCTCAGGCCGGATCGAGCGCGTGACCATGTAGCCCATGCGCGCCATCTGCTCCTCGATCTCCAGGTTGCCCGAGGTCAGGGTCTGCTTGAGCGACTGGTAGGTGAGCCCGTCCATGAACAGTCCCTCGACCGGCACGACCAGGAACCCTCCGTTGGCGCGGTGCGCCGCGCCCGCCTTGATCATCGTGTAGTCGGTGAACAGCGCCCCGAACTTCGCCTCCCTCTCCATCGCCCCGAACAGCCTGAAGTACGTCGGGTTGAGCTCCATCTCGACCGGCGCGCCCTCCTGCTTCGAATTGTCGACGATAAGGTTGACCTGGTAATTCTTGACCGGCGACTCCACCTCAATCTGCATGCCCATCGGGCCCTGGACCTTCTGGTTCCCCTGAACGATCATGGGGAAGTTGACGAGGACGTCCTCCATCACGTTGTTCAGGTACTCTATCACCTTCGGCACGTCCTTGAAGTCCTGCCGCAGCGTAGCCATTCGCGGCTCGAGCACATAAGTCGCCACTTCGCGGTTGAGCTTGGTAACCTTCTCCTCTGCCTGCCTCTCCAGGTCGCGCATCTGGATGAACATCTTCTGCACTTCCTGTCCGAGCTCGTCCCGTCTCGTCTCGATCTGCTTCCGCTTGCGCGGCGGCATCTGCGCGAGCATCTCGTCGGTGTAGGGCTGCTTGTCGATGACCGGAAGGAGGGCGAGACCCGCGGGCGACTGCACCAGCTGGAACCCCGCCTCGGTGATCATCTTGTTCATCTTGGCCATTTGCTCCTGTCTGGCGTCCTCCGTTGACTTCAGCGCCGCCGTCCTCCTCTGGGCGTAGTCAGTCGACTCGAAGGCGTCCTGCAGGGCCTTCGGCAGGCCCCCGACGAACCTCTCCATCTCGCTCTTCAGCACCTTTCCATTTCCCGGCGGCAGCTCGAGCGCTTTCGGGCGGGTGGCGTCCTTGAAGTTGTTGACGTAGCACCAATCCGATGGAACCGGCATCTTCTTCGCCAGCTGTTTGATGTACGCGCTGGTCGCGGTCTTCCTTCCCGTCCCGGGAGCTCCGGAGACGAAGATGTTGAAGCCCTTGTCCCTGATGCGAAGGCCGAACTGCAGCGCCTTGACGGCCCGGTCCTGCCCGATGATCTCCTTCAACGGCTCGAGGTCCGCCGTCGACTTGCACTTGAAGTCGAGCTCCGGACAGAAATTGCGTGCCTGGTCGAACTTGAGCTCCTTAGGTTCCTTGGCCATGGGTTCCCCCCTGAGGTTCGAATCGAGCAGGCCGTACTTAAGGGTGTCCGGAACACCTGAAATCTCCGAACTGATGGGCTCATCAGTATGTCTTCGGCTTGGTCTTGACGAAGGTGCCTGATCGCAGCTCCCTGAACGCCAGGTCCACCTCCTCCTGGGTGTTCATGACGACCGGGCCGCCCCAAGCGACCGGCTCCGAGAGCGGTTTTCCCGCGGCGAGGATGAAGCGGATGCCCTTGTCGCCGCCTATCGACTCGACCTCGTCGCCCTTGTCGAATACCGCTACCTGCCCCGTCTCGACACTGACCGCGTCGTCCGCTCCGAACTCCCCGTCGCCCCGGAAAACGTAGGCGAAGCAGTTCCATGCTGGATCGACCTCGTGGCGGAAGTGCTTCATCGGGCCGAGCTCGACGTCGAGGAACTCGACCGGCTGCACCAGATCCATCACCGGGCCGACCACGCCTTCGAACTTGCCGGCGACTACCTTGACGATCACTCCGTTCTCTGGGCTGACGGTCGGAATGTCTTCGTTCCTGATTCCGCGATAGCGGGGGTCCATCATCTTGTTCTTCCTCGGCAGGTTGACCCAGAGCTGGAAGCCCTGCATGAACCCCACGTGCCTCTCCGGCGTCTCCTGATGCAGGATGCCGGATCCGGCCGTCATCCACTGGACGTCCCCGGACCCGATCCTTCCCTTGTTGCCCAATGAGTCCTGGTGGTTCATCGCTCCTGATATCATGTACGTAACGGTCTCCATGCCGCGGTGCGGGTGGAGCGGGAACCCGGCCATGTAGTCGTCTGGGTTCGAGGAGTGGATATCGTCGAGCATGAGGAACGGATCGGTGAGCTTGATGTCGGAATCGCCAATGGCCCTGTAGATCCTTACGCCGGCCCCGTCGGTCGTGGGGTGTCCGTTGAGGACCCGGGCGACGCTCTTCACGCGGCTCATGAACGAGGCTTGAGAGCCTCTTGCCTTAAAGAGTGCCGATAAGTGTGGAGACGCGCCGTCGAAGTGGCGGGCGCGGGGCCAGTGGAACGAGCAAGGGCGACTATTGCTGAAGTAATGTCGTGGAAGGCATCACGCCTGGATTGAGCACTCCCTTCGGATCGAACGTTCTCTTGATACGATCGAAGAACTCTAGCACCGGCCGCCCGAACTCCTTTTCCGAGTACCCTAATCTCAGCCTGCCCGAGCCGTGCTCTGCCGTGACAGTGCCGCCGAACGACAGAGCGATGCTGACGCACTCGTCCCCCAGCCTATCCACCAGCCTCTCCCGGTCAGCGAGCGGTATCGGCGGTCTGAAGTGCAGGTTGCCTTCGCCGACATGACCATAGATCGCTGGCTCCAGTCCTTCGCGTCCGAACACCTGCAGCATCTTCCGGGCGAAGGCGAGGAGATCGTCCGGCGGTACGGCCAGGTCCTCGACGAACGGCGGCACCATCGTCGTGGTCGTCTCCATCTTCTTCTTGACCATGAGGAGCATCGCCTCCCTAACCTTCCATGCCTGGGACACCTTCTTTGGGTCCATGAGCCGCCTGACCTCATTGCTTGAATGATCTGCTTCCTCCGCGGCCGAGGCGACGCCCGCCTCCACTTCCTCGTCGAACTCAACCATCAGCAGGGCACGATCGTCCTCTGTGGTATCGACGCCCTCCTCGCGCATCATGATTAGGCCATTCTCGTCGATCAGCTCAAGCGCCGAGGGTCGGAACCGCCTCAGCTTCAGTCCCATTTCGATCGCCTTCTCCAGCTTATCGAAGAAGATCAAGAGGAGCGCCCTTTCCCGTGGCAGTGGGATCGTGCGGAGCTCGACGTCGGAGATCAGTCCGAGCGTTCCGACCGACCCGCAGAGCAAATGTGCCGCGATCTCTCCCGGATCCTCGTGGTCGAACAGCGCGCCAAGGTTGTAGCCGCTGCTCGATTTCAGGTCCTTTCTCCTCTTCGTGAAGGCAGAAACGGACTCGTCGGAAAGGGCTTCGTCCCTGAGGTCCGTTATCGCGTGCACGAGTCCACTTGATGGTCTGCGTGTGTCTATGGCCCCGAACGCCGGGCTGAAGAACCGCGCCGAGGCGAGCCACCGGTCCACGCTGCCATACTTCAGTCCCCTGAGGCCGGAAGCCTTGGTCGCGACGTTTCCGCCGACCGTGCAGAACGTCCGCGAGCTCGGGTCGTACGCCAAGGTCCTTCCGACCTTCCGGAGCTCATCGTCGACGATTGCGTGGATCGCTCCCGCCTGCGTCCATACCGTCCCCGAGTTCGGGGTGGAGACATGACTGAGCTTCAGGGTGGGAACGATCATTCCCGTCCCGACCGCCGAACCTGACTGGTTGCTGCCCGCTCCTCTTGGGGTGATAGCGGTCGAGCTGTTGGTCGCGAAATCGAACAGCGGCCCGATGTCGTCCACGTCCGCCGGTATCGCCACGCATCTGGGCATGAGGCGGACGCCGCTCATGTCCTGCGAGTAGGCGGCCAGCGAGCTCTGCCCCTTCAGGACGTTGCCCCTGAATCCAGGCAAATTATGCTCCCCTAATGCTCATCTGCCGCGGATCGGTGGTCCTGATGATTACGCTCACCGAGTCCTGGTTGAAACCCTTGAACCCCTGGCGCCGCTCGATCACTTCGAGGTGGCTGCCTATCGCCCCATCCCTCGTGAAGCGGTCCGCCTCCTCGCGCGAGAGCCGTCCGTCGCTCCGCATCTTCTCGAGCCTCTTCCTGTCTGCCTTCCAGCTCTCGCCCTCGGTGAACGCCTGGTGGAGGAACGGGAAGTCGGAGAAAGGTTGCATCACGCCTATGCCAAGACCCTGAAGCGCGGAGCGTCCCCGGTCGAAGTCGAACCTGAACGCGGCGTGGTGCGGACCGGCCTGGAAGATGCTCTCCCCGTGCAGACCGACCCAAGTTCCGACCGTTCCCGGCCTGCCACCGCTCTCGAGCCCGGTCGAGGCGAAGTCGATGTTCCTTTCGGTCGGTCTTAGATCGACGTCTGCGAACACCACGTAGCCGGACTCCTCGCTCTCCAGCACCTGCGCCCCCCAACCCGCCTTGTCTCCGGCGTAGAAGCGCTCGCGCTGCTGCAGACCTAGCAGGTCCATGATCCTCATCAGCCGCTTGAACGAGGTCCTCGACGAACGGAACGTGATGTGGTCCAGGTTAGCGAGTCCGAGTCCGAGCTCGTCCTGCACCTCCAGCTGCTGCCTTCCCGCCGCGTTCCTCGAGATCCAGTAAGCGATTTCGCTGCGGAAGAAGGCGTCCGCCGTTCTCGGCGCGCTCAGGTTCGCAGCCGCTGACGAGAGGGTCTCCTCGAGCTCGGCAAAGGCCTCATCCTCCGTGGCGAGGTCTCTCTCGCGTGACTCGAATCTTCGCACCGCGTCCTCGTACTGTCCGGCGTCATGGACCTCAGGCGGATCGAAGCCGGAGAACCCCCTGCGCTCGATCGCCGCCACTCGGAGTTCGTCCTCTTCAAGCACCATCAGTTTCCTGAACGCCGAGTTCGGTTCTCCTTCGATCTCCTCGTCTAGCGACCATTCACGTTTGAAGTCGTCCGCGCTCCAGACCTTCAGGCCAAGCTCAGGCGTGCCTTCGCCGATGACGAGAGGGAAGAGCGTCGTGCCGTCCGCTCTGTAGACATTCGACCTGCCAATCGTTCTCAGACCATGCGCCTGGACCGCATTCCTGTCGGCAATCCCCATCGGCACCTGGACGTGATCGATCCAGTCGTAGA